>JBKJTC010000073.1:0-7361 GCA_046590925.1 Lysobacteraceae bacterium
GACGCCCGCGTCCTGCAACAGCGGCGGCAGCTGCGCGCTCATGCGTTTGCTCCCGCATCGCCGCCGCCGGTCCAGGCCAGCGTGAGCCACGATGGTCTGGTGGCGATCGATGCGCGCGACGGCATGCGGTTGTCGCAGGTCGAGATGACCCTGCCGATCGACATCCAGCCGGTGTTCCGCGACGGCGGCTGCGTGCTGCTCGCCGATTTCACCCGCAGCAGCGAAATCAACGCGTGGATCGCCACGCCATCGCGGCTCACGCTGGCCTGGACCGGCGGCGGCGATGCGGGAGCAAACGCATGAGCGCGCAGCTGCCGCCGCTGTTGCAGGACGCGGGCGTCCCGTTCGACCTGTTCATTCAGGCCTTGACCGAGCAGCTCGACAAGGCTCAGGCCGGCATGGCGATCAAGGCGCGCCTGGGCAAGCTGCCGCTGACCTTTGCGGTGAAGGAAATCTCGCTGGATCTGCGCGCGTTCGTGCAGATCCTCGACGACGACATCTATCTGCGCCCGGCCGGCCCCGGCGAGACCGAGGCCAGCAGCATCAAGCTGCAGCTGACCACGATCACCAAGCCGATGATCGAGGAGAACGCGGTCGACTACAGCACCGAAGACCCGAAGTTCTCGCTGCGCGAAGCATTGGGCGATCAGATTTCCGAAGTCGAACAGCGCCAGCTGGAACGCATCGGCGTGCGCACCCTGCAGCAGCTCAACGAACTGAAAGAAAAGGCCGGTACCGACGTGATCGCGCGACTGTCGCGGATGCCGGTGAACCGCCTGCAGCAGGCGCTGATGCGCGCCGCCGCGCCGCGGGTCACGCGGGTGACGCATGCGGAAAGCGGCAACGGCGCCGCCGAACCCGGCGCGCGCCTGCATCTCACCGCGCCGGGCCTGCGCGCGGGCCGGCTGCCGCGGGTGCGCGTTGCGGGGCAGAGCGTGGACGTGGTCGGCGCCGAGGACGGCCGCATCGTGCTGGCGCCGATGGCATCGCAACTGGGCTGCGACGCGGAAGTGGATTTCGGCGACGGCAACATTGCCCATGTGCAGCTCAGCGAAGGCCAGCTCGGCCAGTGGAGCCGGCCATGAGCACGACATCGAATACTGCGTACACCACCGTCCGCGGCCGCCTGCTGGTCACCTTGAAGCTCGGCGAGATGCCGGAACACGTGCCGGGCTGGCGCGCGTGCAGCCGCTACGGCGCCGCGATGGCCGACCGCATCGATGGCGGCGTGATCGATCGTCTGCTGCGCCATCACGGCGGCGCGCTGCGCGTGGTACGCCTGCACAGCGCGCGCACCCCGCGCACCGCACGCGCGGTCGTCGGCAGCCAGCGCTTCGACGAGATCGAACAGATCAGCGGCGTCGCCCGGGTGCTGCGCATCCAGGTGAGCGAACCGGAAGGCATGCACGCACTGCTGCAGGCTTTGGCGGAACTGCCGATGATCGAGCGCGTCACCGCGAACCATCTCAGCCACGCGCCGTTCGCCGACGACCTCGCGCCGAAGCACGCCCTCGCCGCGAACGCGAAGCCCGTCGACAACGCCTGGGTGCGGCAGTGCACGCGCATCGACGAGGCGCTGCGCTACGAAGGCGGCGATCCGGCGGTGGTGCTCGGCCTCGCCGACACCGGCGTGTCGCTGGCGCATGTCGAACTGGAGAACCGCCTGCGCGCGGGCTTCGACAGCGTGGATCTGGATCCGGATAACGTCGGTGGCGTGACGCTGGTCGGCGATTACCGCCGCGCCGGCGAACGCCCGCAGGACGAGGTCGGCCACGGCAGCGGCTGCGCCGGGATCATCGCCGCGCGCGGCAAGGGCATGCCGGCCGGCGCCGCGGGCGTCTGCGGCCTCACCCCGGTGCGTGTGCTCGGCGCAGCGCTCGGCCCCGGCGACAAGCGCGTCGGCGTGGGCGCGCTGGACAACATCGACGCCGGCATGAAGCGGCTGATCGATCTGGGCGCGAAGGTCATCAACATGAGCTTCGGCACGCCCGAATCGATGCTCGACGCCGATGCGCCGCGGCCGCACGAAGAGATCATCCGTTATGCGCTGGCGCGCGGCGTCATTCTGGTTGCGGCCAGCGGCAATTCCGGCCTGACCGAAAAGTATTTTCCGGCCGCGCACGCAGGCGTGATCGCAGTCGGCGCG
This sequence comes from Lysobacteraceae bacterium, assembly GCA_046590925.1. GTDB lineage: Bacteria > Pseudomonadota > Gammaproteobacteria > Xanthomonadales > Xanthomonadaceae > Lysobacter_I. The sequence continues at coordinate 2,147 of JBKJTC010000073.1, forward strand.
ATCGACCGCAGCCTGCGGCCGGCATCGTTCAGCACCCGCGGCGATCACGTCGCGCTGTGCGCGCCGGGCCGCGACATCCTCACCTGCGGTCTCGACGGTTACCAGCACGCCAGCGGCACGAGTTTCGCTGCGCCGCACGTCGCCGCGATCTGCGCGCTGTTGGCCTCGCGCGCGCAGCGCCGGGCGTGGCCGTTGAGCAGCGACGACGCCCGACGGCTGTTGATCGCGAGCGCGCGGCCGTTCGCCGAAGCCGGCGTGATCGGCTGCGGCCAGGGCGTGCTCGACGCGCTCGGCGCGCTGCGCGCGCTGGATGCCGAAATCGACGACAGCATCCGTGCCGAAGACGGCGACGACGAAGACCGATCCACCGATGTTCCACCCGCGCTCGCCGCCTGAACGCGCAGCTTCAGATCAACAGTTCGAACACTAGGCCGTACCGCGCGAATACCCCGCAACAGGAGACTCCGATGGCGACCCCAAAAAGCTCCACCAAGCCCCGCAAGACCTCGGGCGCCGCGGCCTCCAAGCCTCGCGCTGCGCGCGCCAAGGCGACCACCAACGGCAGCAAGCCCGGCGCGAGCCGGGCCGCCGCCGCAACTTCCGGCCTTCGAGCCAACAACAGAGCAGAGAACACCATGAACCGTATCCTCTTGGTCGACCTCGGCGAACGCGAACTGAAAGAACGGCAGAAGTTGCGCGCGCGGCGGCAGGTCCTCAAAACCATCCTCAACACCGCCGACACCAGCGGCGGGCTCAGCGCCGGCCAACTCGAAGAGCTGGCCAACATCGAAACGACGCTCGGCAGCGACATCGTCGCCGACCCGTTCTACCGCCGGGTCGCCGCGACCTACGCGCAGCGCGCCTGGGAGGATCTGGCCGCCGGTGCCGACGACGCGCCCGCAGCCGCGGCGGCGAAAGCGGCCAAGGCCAACGGCCAGAAGAAAAATACCGATTACGTCCACAAATACGGACTGATCGGCACGCAGCGCGTGCCGGACAATTTCCTCGATCACCTGCAGCGCGCGGAGCGCGAGATCGTCGGCATCTGCGGCCTGCTGCAACTGGACGGCACGACCGATGCCGACCGCCGCGGCTTCGTGCAGAAGGTCAGCGCCGCGCAGGGCGAATACCGCGAGAGCCGCGAACTGTTCGACGCCGCGTTCGATCTGCTCAGCCGGAAATATCCGGTCGCGCTGCATTCGCAGATCAAGGCGAAGCTCATCGACGAGAGCATCTTCGGCTGCATCCGCCCCGGCGGCGACCCGGAAGATCGCAAGCCGGACGAGGACTCGGTCCCGAACCTGCTGTCGAAGGTCTGCGTGCTCAGCGGCCGCAATCTGGCCGCGGTGGTGCGCAAACTCGCGGCCGACGGTATCAGCTTCAACGATCCGTGGCTGGCCAGCCGCATCGAGAACGTCTACGAAATGCAGAGCGGCGTGGTCGGCGGCGCGCCGCCGTCGTCGTTCGACATCGCGCTGCCGGATCTGGAAGAAGCGACCGACAGCGAGATCGTGCGCGAGAACCTCGACGCCGCCCAGGCCATCTATTTCGCCTACCAGCTGGAAGAGGCGCGGATGCCGCAGGTGGTGGAGCGCATCGTCGAACTGTTCCGCGCCGGCCTGCTGCCCCTGAGCTACGGCAAGACCGGCGACTATCTCTACAGTTACTACAAGAAGTCGTCGGAGCGCATTACCGAAGGCGAGCGCCGCGACCTGTACATGCGCGCGTTCGGCGCCCCCGGCGGCGATCCCAGCATGAACCAGCCCAACCGCGAGTTCAGCGACCTGTGGTTGCGCTTCGTTTCGTCGGTATCGTCGTTCGGCCGCCAGCTCACCGTCGATCGCATGTTCCGCAGCCAGATCCCGCTGTCGGTCTCGCAGGAACAGGTGCGCAAGGCCGCGCGCGATCTCGCCGCCAGTCTGTCGCGCAACTGCTACGGCATCGCCTATCAGTTCTCGAAGGAGCTGAAGACGCTGATCATCGAATACCGCGACCTGCTCAGCGACCAGGAAATCCGCACCTCGTTCGGCGCGCGCGACATGTGGCAGGTGATGGACCAGGTCAACGCCAATTACCTCGGCGGCACCCGCAACAGCCACCGCTACCGCACCCAGGCCAAATGCGGCGCGATCATCATCGCGTGGCTGGCGCAGAACCATCAGCGGCTGACCAATCGCATGGGCGAAGTGATTTCGACCAACGCCCTGACCAACCCGCAGCTGCGCGGCAGCGACCGGCCGATGGAAGAACCCACCGACTGGGATCTGCTGCAGGCCTGCGAGCAACTGATCGCGGTGGGCGGCATCGGCGACCAGCGGGTCGAGGATTTCTCGCAGCCGGTCGAGTCGCCGACGATCACCAGCAAGCCGATCGAGATGCCGCAGATCGCTCGCGATGTCCTGGATTCGGCGGGCATCAGTCTTCCGAGTTTCTGACCGCGCCGCTTTCGATCACGCGACCGCAACATTCCACGGAGAACGATCATGTCCCACCATGGCACACGCGCGCAGCCGATGAGGCATCTGGTGGAGCGCTCGCTCCACTCCGCCTCGCAGGCGCTCGGCACCCGCGACCCGATGCCGTACATCGGCGATCTGATCGAGCGCACGTTCTATCTGCCCGACGACGACGTCTCGTACGCTCACAATGCGCTCACCCCGGGCGCGGTGCCGTACGAGCCCTCGTTCTCCGAGGCCGAACCGAACAAGCTGCGCTTCACCATCGAACCGCTGGGCCCCGGCGCGTCGCCGGTGTCGAGACGCGACGAAGCGACACGTGAGATGCGTCGGCTGATCCAGCCGGTATTCGGCCGCGACGCGCTGCGCTGGTTCGACAACCGCAGCGAGGAATGGCGCGGCTTCGGCGGCATGAGCTGGATGAACTTCGGCGCGTGGTTCGGCAGTTCGTTCGACGAGGACGGCCTGTACGCGACCAAGATCTACTACGAGCTGCAGCCGGCCCAGATCGAAGCGCTGTCGCCAAGCCTGGCGATGCTGACGCGCCAGGTGATGACCGAAATGCCGACGCTGATGCCGATCTTCACCTCGATCGGCTGCAAGCGCGACAGCGGCAGCCAGCGCGTAACCTTCCTGCATCGCGGGCCGATGACCATCAGCGCCCTTGGGCCGCTGATGAACCGGCTCGGCATCGGCCATCAACTGCCCAGCCTGATGCGGATCGTCGGCGTCGCGCTGGGCGGACGTTTCGAACTGCCGGCGGGCGGCGTGCTGATCGGCATCCGCGAGACGCCGGACGGCGTCGAACTGAAACTCGAAATCCTGCTGGCCGCGATTCCCGATCTGCCCGCGCGCTTCCTCGATCTGATCAAGCTCGGCCTGGCGGAGCGTCCGCGCCAGCTGATCGCGCTGTCGCGCTGGCTGGATGCCTTCGGCGTCGACGATGTCGGCCAGCAGGGGCATTTCTCGGTGCTGAGCCTGCGGGTCACGCCCACCAGCCAGGCGCGCATCAGTCTGTACGTGCGCCCGATCGAGTTCGAGATGCGCGAAGCGATCGAAGAAGCGCAGGCGCTGCAGTAGTTGCGTTGCGGTCGTCGGGCGCAAGCCCGACGACGCAGGATGATCGAACAGTTCACCGGCCGCGCGTCGCGCGGCCTCCGACCCGGAGCGCGAGTCCATGTCCGCCATTTTCCCACCCAGAACCCAGAGCGCCGCGCCGCCCGCCAGTCGCGAGACCGTCGATGTCACCCGGCAGCAGGTGCGCAAGCTGCTCGAAAGCAGCGATTCGTTCGCTCAACTGTCGCCGCAGAAGCGCGAGGAGCTGGCGAAGGGCATGGTGCAGATCGCGAGTTATCTGGCCGAGCCCGAAGGCGTGCGCCTGAAGCCCGAGCAGCAGAGCCCGCAGGTGCGGGCGTTGGCGGGCGAGAGCTTCGCCGTGAAAAAATCCGCCGGCAACAATACCGACGAGGAAGGCAAGTTCACCGCGCAGAGCGCGCGCGAAGGCGCTGCGGTCGCCGGGGCATTGCTCGAAGCGGTGAATTTCCCGGATTTCTGCGCCGGACTCATCGACGGGGTGTTCCATTCGATCGTCAAGAGTTCGATCGAACAGATGGAGGCCTATGCCAAGCTGGTCGCCGACGTCTCCAAAAGCCTCAATCAGTTCCGCGACGACAACACCACCCAGAACCAGGGCCGCGATCATCTGATCGAGCAGTTCCCGGATGTGTTCCAGCTGACCATGGACACCGGCGAATTTTCGTTCGGCGACGAAAAATCCGCGGGGCCGCGGGTCACGATGCGCGAAGGCATCGACGAGAAAGCCGCGGTCGCGAAAGTCAACCAGTCGCTGCCGCTGGATAAACCCATCGAACGCCTGGACGACGAACTGGTCGAGGCGCTGCTGGTACCCGCGGCGCGCACCCAGCTCGCGACCAGCCGGCAGCAGCTGTTGGCGACGATGGTGATGCTGGGCATCAACCGCATCGTGGTCACCGACGGCAAGATCTCGGCCAAGGTCATGTACGACTTCAAGGCGCGCGACAACATGCAGTTCCGTCGCAGCGCGCAGAAATTCGATTACGACAAGAACCTGACCAGCACCACCAGCGAAGGCACCAACGAGCAGAGCGGCAGCGAATCCAATCGCGGTTTCACCCGCTCCGCCGATGGCGCCTACGACACCGGCGGCCGCGATGCCAGCTTCTACACCAAGGGCACCTACAAGACCACGTCGCAGCCGGTGTTGAACGCGGCGTCCGCGTCCCAAACCTCGATCAACGCCAGCCTGGAAACCAAGGCCAGTCTTGCCGGCAGCATGGAAGTGAACTTCAAGAGTGATTATCTGCCGCTGGAGAAACTGGCGAATCCCGAAGCGATCGCCGCGATCCAGATGAACGCGCAGCCGGGCATGGTGAAGACGATGGCATCGCGCCCGCCCGCACCTGCTGCTGGTAGCGGGCAAACCCCGCCGACGGCCTGATGCATCCCACGGAGTCCGCCATGTCCGCTTCCATCGTCCGCAATCCGAATACCGAACCGGCCTGGCTGGACGACGACACCCTGCGCGCGGTGCGTCCGCAGGTGCGCCATCTGCTCGAATCATCGGCCGGCTTCCGCGCGCTCGAACCCGAGAAGCAGCAGGACATCGCGCGCACGATGGTGCGTGTCGCCTCGTACATGGCCAGACCTTGCGGGTTGGCCATGTACGAGGCGACACGCACCATCGTGCGCGCGATGTCCTGCTGCTTCTCGGGTTCGAG
>JBKJTC010000039.1:0-5468 GCA_046590925.1 Lysobacteraceae bacterium
GCGGCAGCAGATAACCAGTCTCGCGATCAATCGGTCGAAATCGGCTCATGCACTCAGGCATCCGGGAGAGCGAACGCGATTTTAGCGGGGACGGGGATAGTCCGACAGGCTGCTAGGGCGTGGTTCTAGGGCGGCGGCTCGGGTACCGGGCCTCGCGATGATGCCGTGGGTTCGGCGCCGGCTGCCGGCCTCCTGCGGAGGTGGCCGCCGCCGCAGGTTTGGCGATGGCGCGCCGTGCCGCGATACTGGGCGGCCTCCGAGCGCGTCCGCGGAACCGATCGATGAACCACACCCTGCAAGTCAGACTGCTCGATGCCCGCTTCGGCGACGCATGGCCGCTGCCGGCCTACGCCACCGAGGCCAGCGCCGGGCTGGATCTGCGCGCGGCGCTGGACGCGCCGCTGCATCTGGCGCCCGGCGACGCCGCGCTGGTGCCGTCGGGGCTGGCCATCCACATCGGCGATCCGGGGCTATGCGCAGTGATCCTGCCGCGATCGGGACTGGGCCACAAACACGGCATCGTGCTGGGCAACGGCACCGGCCTGATCGATGCCGATTACCAGGGGCCGCTGCTGATCAGCGTCTGGAACCGGGGCCGCGAGCCCTTCGTGATCGCCCCGGGTGACCGGATCGCGCAACTGGTCATACTTCCGGTGGTGCGCGCGAGCTTCGAGGTCGTGGATACTTTCGTCGACAGCGCCCGGGGAGCGGGTGGCTTCGGTCATACCGGGGTGGCGTGACGCGCCAAGCGCGGCACGCAGCGGCGCTGCGCATGCGCCGCACGACATGTTGAGTACATCCGGCCGTCCGGCGGCCGGCAACCGCAAGATGGCAAAGAGACAGCATCGATGAAAGACAGCATCCGCCAGCAGCTCATCCAACTCCGCCCCGCGATGCGGCCGCTCGCGGTCCTGTGCGCGCTGCTCGCGCTGTGGCTGGGCTGGAGCGGCGTCGCCCAGTTCCGCGATGGCGACCGCCGCAGCGACCTGGAAGCCACCCGCGACAGCGGCGTGCGGCTGGTGCACCAGGCGCTGCTGCAGCAGCAGAAGCGCTTCGGCGAAGCGCTGGCGCTGCCCGAAGTGCAGAACGCGCTGTCGAGCTCCGATTTCGCCAGCGCCAGCAAGGTCATCAGCGCCGGCTGGCCGAATGTATCGGTGGTGCAGGTGTTTCCGACCGACCTGGAAACCGTCTACGCCGCACTGCCCAAGGGCGGCTACGGCCGTCTTGCGGTGCTGGAGTCGGCCATGGTCGAGAACAAGATCCGCACCTGGGTGATCCGCGACCTCGGCCAACCACGCCTGGCGCTGGCTGCGCCCGCCAAGGCCGGCGACCGTCTGGTCGGCGTGGCCTACATCCAACTGCCGTTCACCGAGCTGACCTCGGGCCTGGACACCATCGGCATGGTCGGCGACACCTATCTCGGCCTGCGTCAGGGCGACGTGACGCTGTGGGAACGCGGCGATCTGAACTATGCCGACGGCGCGGAGCGTCTGGCCGCCGAGGTCGCAGAATCCGGGCTGCGCGTAGTCGCAGCGACCTCGCAGCCGCCGACCCAGGCGCTGGGCCTGGGCGCAGTCGCTTCGCTGATCGCCGCGGTGATCTTCGCGCTGCTTGTGTACGTGACCTGGCGGATCTGGCGCATGCCGGTGGACGTCGAAGCGGCCGATACCTCGCCCACGCTGCTCGAAGCGGTGGCCAACGAGGCCAGCGATGCCGCCCAATCGCCGGCGCTGGAGATCCGCGAGCAGCCGAAGGCGAACCCGGTACTGATCGACAGCAGCATATTCCGCGCCTACGACATCCGCGGCGTGGTCGGCAGCACCCTGGACCGCAACGTGGCTGAACTGATCGGCCATGCGGTGGGCTCGTTGATGCACGAGAAGGATCTGCGCGACATCGTTGTCGGCCGCGATGGCCGCCTGTCCGGTCCGGAGATGGTCGAGGGCCTGGTCGCCGGTCTGCGCAAAACGGGCGTGAATGTGATCGACATCGGCATGGCGCCGACGCCGGTGATCTACTTCGGCGCCTATCACCTGCGCACCGGCTGCTGTATTTCGGTCACCGGCAGCCACAATCCGCCGGACTACAACGGCTTCAAGATCGTGATCGGCGGCGAGACGCTGTACGGCGAGGCGACCACCGACCTGCATGCGCGCGTCGCCGAGAGCCGCCTGCACGTGTCTGCATTGCCCGGCACCCTGAGCGAGACCGACATCAGCGCCGACTACGTCCAGCGCATCGCCTCGGACGTGCAGCTCGGCCGCCGGCTCAGGGTGGTGGTGGACGCCGGCAACGGCGTCGCCGGCGAGATCGGCCCGCGCGTGCTGGAAGCCATCGGCGCCGAGGTCGAGGAGCTGTACTGCGAGATCGACGGCACGTTCCCGAACCATCACCCCGATCCCAGCGAGCCGCACAACCTGCAGGATCTGATCAAGATGGTGCAGCGCCTGGATGCCGACCTGGGCATCGCCTTCGACGGCGACGGCGACCGCCTGGGCGTGGTCACCCGCGACGGCGAAAACATCTACGCCGATCGGCTGCTGATGCTGTTCGCGGCCGACGTGCTGGAGCGCAACCCCGGCGCGATGATCGTCTACGACGTGAAATGCACCGGCCGCCTGTCGTCGCACATCCTGCGCCACGGCGGCAGCCCGCTGATGTGGGAGACCGGGCATTCGCTGATCAAGGCCAAGATGCGCGAGACCGGCGCGGAGCTGGCCGGCGAGATGAGCGGCCACTTCTTCTTCGCCGAGCGCTGGTATGGGTTCGACGACGGCATCTATGCGGCCGCGCGGCTGTTGGAAATCCTGGCGACCGCGCCGGAGCTGCCGGACGACGTGCTGCACGCGCTGCCCAAGGGCGTGTCGACCCCCGAAATCAAGGTCGATGCGCCCGGCGGCGATCCGCACGCGTTCGTGGAGCAGTTCCGCGAAGGCGCGTTCTTCGAGGGCGGCCGGCAATCCACCATCGACGGTCTGCGCGTGGACTGGCCGGATGGCTGGGGTCTGGTGCGTGCTTCCAACACCACGCCGGTGCTGGTGCTGCGTTTCGACGCCGACAACGCCGAGGCGCTGGCGCGGATCCAGGCGCTGTTCCGCGAGCGCCTGCTGCAGCAAAAGCCGGATCTGGTCCTGCCGTTCTAAGCAAAAGCTTTCGTAGAGCGGACGTCAGTCCGCTGCTCTTGGGATTGAAGGGCAAAAGGCAGCGGACTGACGTCCGCTCTACAGGGATGCATGATGGGGGATGCAGCGATTTTTGCCGGCGCCGCGGCAAGCGCCCCCGAGAATCCAAACAGGCTGCAAGCCGGGCGTTTTGAGCCGGCATTTCGTGCCGGGAAGCGCAACGCACTCCCGGCGGAACAGATCGATCAGCCGCCGGTAACGGGCGCAGGCGGCGATGCCGCCGCAGTGCCCTGCGGGTTCTTCAGCACCCGATAGCGCGACAGTGCATCCTGGAACTCGGCGTTGAGCTCGGCGCGTTCGGCTTCCTGGCGCTGCTTCAACGCCCGCAGCCCCTGCAACTCGGCGTGCTGGGTGAGGATCTTGTTGCGCAGCACCTTGCCGACCGGTTTGGATTCCAGCTCCAGCGCATTGGCCTGGCGCAGCAGGCTGAGCAGGCTGGTGTGCAGGTTGATCAGCGCCAGTTCCGAACCCTTCAGCGACTCCTCGACCAGTTCGAAGCGGTTATTGAAGGACCGCTTCAGATCTTCCTCGTTGTCGTAGGAGACCACCATCGCCATCTCGCGGCGCGCGCGCTGCTCTTCTGTCCGGCGCGCTTCCTCTTCGGCGACGGCGCGTACGCGCTCCTCCGGGGTCATTTCGCGGGCCATCCGGTTCACGCTGGTGCCGGTCTTCGGATCGAACTCGGTGCGCTGGCGGCCCACCGCCGACGCCGGCAGCGCGTCGCTGCAGACCCGGCGCCCGCCTTCGTCCCAGCAATAGAGTTTCCGTTCCTTGGGTTTCTGCTGGGCGCTCGCGATCGACGCCACGCCCAGCGCAAGGCCGACGGCGAGCAGGGTCAGACACCGGCGATTCGACATCGCGGGCGGCAGGGATCGTGCACGTATCAGCGCAGGCATCATTCGCGGAGACATCTCAGGCCTACCCCCCGGTCGGCGCGTTCTGGGTGGACGTGCGGCAACCGTAACGGGCCCGGTAGGCCAACAGTCGCTCGCGCTGGTCGAGAAGTTCGGCGCTTTCGCCCGCGAATGCAAGCAGATCGTCCAGACCTGCGACCGCGATCACGGGAATTCCCGATTCGGCGGCGACCGCCTGCGCCGCCGACAGCCCAAGCCCGCCGGGCGCGCTGCCGTCGGGTGCGCGGCTGTCGGGCGAGGCGCTCTCGACGGCGATTTCCTGCCGGTCCAGCGCGATCACGATCCCCGCGGGGATGCCGCCGCCCTCGCGGATCAGCGTCAGCGCCTCGCGGATCGCGGTGCCGGCGGTGATCACGTCGTCCACGATCAACACCCGCTTGCCCGACAACGGCGCGCCGATCAGGGTGCCGCCCTCGCCGTGGGTCTTGGCTTCCTTGCGGTTGAACGCCAGCGGCAGGTCGCGGCCGCGCCGGGCGTATTCGCAGGCCAGCGCCGTCGCCAGCGGGATGCCTTTGTACGCGGGCCCGAACAGCAGGTCGAAGCCGTGTCCCGCCGCGTCCACCGCATCGGCATAACAAGCGGCCAGCGTGGATAGCGCGGCGCCGGAGTCGAAGCGCCCGGCGTTGAAGAAATACGGGCTGACGCGCCCGGATTTGAGCGTGAACTCGCCGAAGCGCAGGGCTTCGACGCGCAGCGCGAGCTGCAGGAAACGGGTGCGGTGGTCGGTCACGGGCGTGCGTCGCGGCGGGAAGGCCGCGATGATAAACCCGCTGCCGGCAGCCGGCCCGGCCGCGCGGCCGGCAGCCATGCAAGCCGGCGCGAATCCGTTACTCTTGCCCGGTCACGTTCCGACACGGTCACTCCGGTTTTTCATGCGCATCATCAGTTTCAATGCCAACGGCCTGCGTTCGGCGGCCACCAAGGGATTCTTCGACTGGTTCCGCGCGCAGGACGCCGACGTGCTCTGCGTGCAGGAGACGAAGGCGCAGGAGCATCAGCTCCACGTGCCGGAGCTGCTGCCGGACGGTTACCAGGCGTTCTTCAAGGACGCCATCACCAAGAAAGGCTACAGCGGTGTCGGCATCTACACCCGCAGGCCGCCGGACGAGGTGCGCACTTCGCTGGGCTGGGCGCCGTTCGACGACGAAGGCCGCTACATCGAGGCCCGCTTCGGCAACCTCAGCGTGGTGTCGTTCTATATTCCGTCGGGCTCGTCCGGCGACATGCGCCAGGGCTTCAAGTTCGAAGTGATGGCATGGCTCAAGCCCATCCTCGACGAATGGCTGCGCAGCGGCCGCGATTACGTGCTGTGCGGCGACTGGAACATCGTCCGCGCCCGCAACGACATCAAGAACTGGACCTCGAACCAGAA
>JBKJTC010000213.1:0-10375 GCA_046590925.1 Lysobacteraceae bacterium
GCGGCGGCCTGGTCGATCGGGAAATCGTCGCAGATGATGGCGGGCGACTTGCCGCCCAGTTCCAGGGTCAAAGGGGTGAGGTTCGGCGCGGCCGCGGCCATCACCTTGCGCCCTACCGCGGTCGAACCGGTGAAGACGAGATGATCGAACGGCAGCCCGGAGAACGCCGCGCCCAGTTCGGCGCCGCCCAGCGCGACCGCGACGCGGTCTGCGGGGAACACGTCGGCCAGAAGTTTTTGCAGCCACGCACTGGTCTGCGGCGTGTGCTCCGACGGCTTCAGGAACACGTGATTGCCGGCGGCGATGGCGGTGACCAGCGGCACCAGCGCCAGATTCACCGGGTAATTCCACGGCGCCATCACCCCGACCACGCCCACCGCCTCGTGACGGATCTGCGCGCTGGCCGGCCACAGCTGGAAGCCGACGCTCGCGCGCGTCGGCCGCATCCAGCCGCGCAGGTGCCTGCGCAGGTGGTCGATCTCGGCGATCACGGTCATGCCGTCGGCGAGCAGGGTTTCGTGTTCGGAGCGATGCCCGAAATCGGCGCGCACCGCGGCCACCATTTCCCCCATCCGCGCCTTGAGCGCCGCCTTCAGCCGTTCGAGGTCGCTGATGCGTTGCGCGTAGTCCGGCTTCTTCGCCCGCCATGCGGCTTTGAGCCGGTCGAGCGTCGGCGCCAGCTCGGCGGTCTCGTCGGCGGGCGGGGCGCGCTGCGCATCCGGCGTCGGTGCGTCGTGGTCGCCGGCATGGGCGGCGGTGATCGCGGCATTCGCGGCGATGATGGCGGCGTTGGCCGCGATGACGGTGGTATTCATGGCCCGAGTTTAGAACGTGTCGGGAGGGCGTGCTTAAATGCGGCCATGACCGATGCCCATACCCTGATACGCCCCTATCTCCACCATCTGCCCGCGTTGGGCGAACGGGTCTACATCGATCCCGCCGCGGTCGTCATTGGCGACGTCGTGCTGGGCGACGACGTGTCGATCTGGCCGGCCACGGTGATCCGCGGCGACGTGAATTTCATCCGCATCGGCGCGCGCACCAACCTCCAGGACGGCAGCGTCGTGCATGTGAGCCACGACGGCCCGCACGCCAAGCTCGGCGGGTTCGCCACCCGCATCGGCGCGGACGTGACCATCGGCCACAAGGCGATCATCCACGCCTGCACCATCGAGGACGCGGCGCTGATCGGCATGGGCGCCATCGTGCTGGATGGCGCGGTGGTGAAGAAGCATGGCTTCGTCGGCGCCGGCGCGCTGATCGCGCCCGGCAAGGTGGTGGGCGAAGGCGAAATGTGGCTGGGCAACCCGGGCAGGTTCGCGCGCCGGCTCAGCGATGCCGAGATGGAAGCGCTGTACTACTCCGCGCAGCATTACGTGCGCTTGAAGGACCAGTATCTGGCCGGCGACACGGGCGGCTGACGTGAGCGACTGGAGGCGCTGGCGCGACACGGTTGCGGAACAGACGCAACTGCGCGAATGGCGCCGCGACGGCGCGCTGGATGCGGCCGCTGCCGCCGCCGCAGGCGAAGCGCTGGGGCCGGCGCCGGATACCGCGCTGTGGCGCTGGTTCCTGGATCGTTTCGCGCTGTGGCTGGGCGTCGCGCTGTGCGCGGCCGGGGCGATCTGTTTCATCGCCGCCAACTGGGAACACCTCGGCAAATTCACCCGCCTGTACGGCATGCAGGCGCTGGTGATCGCGGCCGTCGCGGCGACCGCGCGGCTGGGGCTGCCGCGACTCGGCGGGCAGGCCGCGCTGTGGCTGGCGATGGTGCTGCTGGGCGGACTGCTGGCGCTGATCGGCCAGACTTATCAGACCGGCGCCGATACCTGGGAATTGTTCACGCTGTGGGCGGCGCTGGCGCTGCCGTGGGCGTTCGCCGGGCGGCATGCGGCGATCTGGCTGCTGTGGATCGCGGTGGCGAATGTCGCGCTGGGGCTGTGGGCCGACACCATGGGCGGCCCGCGGCTCGACGACGAACACAGTCTGATGCTGGTCGGCCTGTTCGATCTCGCGCTGTTCCTCGGCTGGCGGTTCGCGGCCGGGCGATGGCCGGAGTTCGGCGGCGATGGCGGGCCGCGCCTGCTGACCGCCGCGGCGCTGTTCTGCCTGAGCGTGCCGGCGATCACGTCGGCGCTCGCCAATGGCGGGCCGAGGTTGGGCCATGAGATGTTGGCCTGGTCGGCCGGTGTCGCCGTCCTGCTTGCTGTCGAGCTGCGCCGTCGCCGCGACCGCGCCGTGCTGGCGATGACGGTGATCTCGATGATCGCCGTCAGCACGACGTGGCTGTTCCAGCTGATGAGCCGGTATGTGTTCGAACGCGACAACGAACCCGCCGCACTGTGGCTGCTGCTGGCCGTCGCGGTGCTGGGCGAGGCGACCGCGGGCGCATGGTGGCTGCGGCGGATGGATCGCCGGGAGACGGACGCATGAATCTTCCCGCATCTTTCGCCGCCGAAGCGCTGTGGTCGCGGCTGCGCGCCGCGGGCGCCGTCTCCGGTGACGTCCCCGCGCATCGCGACGGTCTGCCGTGGTATCTCGCCGGGCTGATCGGCGTGTCGGCGTGGATCGCCGCGGCGCTGCTGTTCGGCTTTTTCGCGACGCTGTTCGACGAACTGTGGAAAACCCCGGACATCGCCGTCACTGCCGGTGCGCTGTGCATCGCGGCGGCGCTGGGGCTGCTGCGGATCGCGCGCGGTGGCCGATCAAACGGCAAGTCAAACAGCGAATTCGTCCGCGAATTCGTCGAGCAGAGCGCCATCGCTTTGAGTCTGGTCGGCCAGTTGCTGGTCGGCGTAGGCTTCAACGAATGGTTCGGCGACACCGCCGCCTGGGCCGGCAGCGCCGCGATCGCGCTGGCGCTGTATGGTTTCGGCGCGCAGACCATGCACAGGTTCCTGTGCGGTGCGATCTTCACCGTCGCGGTGGCGGCGATCTGCGACGAACTCGATACCGTCGGCTACGGCATGTCGCCGGTGGCGCTGCCGGTGTTGGCGTGGCTGGCGTTCTGTGCGTGGTGGCGGACGGACTACGAAGACCTTCGCACGCTGCCGCTGTCGCCGCTGGCGTGGGCGCTCAGCCTGGTTGCACTGTGGATGGCGTTCTTTGGCGACTTCGACCTGTGGCCCACGGCGCCGGACGCGATGAGCTGGCGCATCTGGGCCCCGCAGATCGCCGTCGCGCTGCTGTTGCCGCTGACCGTGTGGCGGCTGGCCGGCGTGCGACAGCTGCTGCCGGTGCTGTGCGCGGTGGCGTTCGCGCTGATCTGGCTGCGCGCGCCGGGCGTCAATCTGGGGGTGATGCTGGCGCTGACCGCGTTCGCCTCGCATCGCCCGGCGCTGCTCGCGACCGGCCTGCTCGGCACCGGCGTGTATCTGATCCGCTACTACTATCAATTGGATGTGCCGCTGCTGGAGAAATCGCAGTGGCTGCTGCTCGGCGGCGTCGCGCTGCTGGCGATCCGCTACGCACTCACGCGCATCGCGCTGCGCGCGGATGCGGGGAACCACCCATGAAGCACTGGCGCTCGATCCTGCTGTGGGGAGGCCTGCTGCTGGCGCTGGCGGTGGCCAATCAGGGCATCGTCCAGCGCGAGCGGATCCTGTCCGATGGCCGCGTGCTGCTGCTTGAGCTGGCGCCGGTGGATCCGCGTTCGCTGATGCAGGGCGATTACATGGCGCTGCAATTTGCGGCGGTGGACGACATCAGGAAGGCGCTGAGGCCGCCCTGCAAATACGCAGCCGATGCCAGTAGAGCGGGCGGCGGCAATGCGACGTTGTTGAAATGCATGGGCGAAGACGTTGTCCTCGATGGTCCCGAACTGCGCATCCGCAAGGACGGCTACGCCGTGTTCGCGCTCGCCGCCGATGGCGTCGGCCGCTTCGTCCGCGTGCAGCCTGCGCCGCGGCCGATCGCGAGCGGCGAAATCGCGGTGCGCTACCGCCAGCGCAATTGGGAGCTGCGCATCGCCAGCAACGCCTGGTTTTTCCCGGAAGGCCAGGGCGAACGCTACGCTCCGGCGAAATACGGCGAGCTGCGCGTCGACGCCGACGGCAAGGCCCTGCTGGCCGCGCTGCGCGGCGAGGATCGCAAGCCGTTGTGAGGTCTATCGCCCGCCTGAAATCCCTGCGCTCTTGAAACAATAGCCACGAGAAACGCATCTTCACCCTCGTAGAGCGGCCTTCAGGCCGCTGCTCTTCTTCCTGCAGGGCAGCGGCCTGAAGGCCGCTCTACGGTAGTGATCGGCAGAGTTCTATGGCCGCGTCGCCGCTTCCAGCACCGCCAACAGCGTCATCGCTTCTTCGCGCGAGCTGCCGCACATCCCAGGCTCCGGCCGCAGCGAGGCGCAGAACGCCGGGCGCTCGGGCTGGCCGAACAGCCGGCAGCGCAGCTCGTCGTCCAATTGCACGCAGGGGATGCCCGCCGGTTTGCCGTAAGGCATGCCGGGAATGGGCGAGGCGATGGAAGGCGCGGTGCAACAGGCGCCGCAGTGCGGACGGCAGTGCATCGGCATTTGCGGAAGCGCGGCGGCCATGACGGAAGAAGTCTCGAAATGCTGGGAAATGTGCGGGTCGTCAAGGTAGAGTAACCGCCGGATGCGACGACAGACGACGGGCCACGGGGCGGAGAGGATGGCGGAAACGAGTGCAGCGACCATCGCGCGTCCGGCCGGACGGCGCCCATGCCGATGCAGGGTCGCCCGGGCCGTTGCCCGATGACGTCACGTCCCTCGTCTGCACCGGCTCAGTTCGCACAGCGCCATTCCGCCCACAAACCGTCCGCATTGGACACCGTCCGCGACGTCTACACCCCTGAAGGCGTGGCCCTGCGTTTGCCCGCCGCCGGCCCGGTGCCGCGCGCCATCGCGTGGTTGATCGACACCGCGGTGCGCTGGGGCGTGCTGCTGGTGGCGGGGACCGTGCTGGGGCTGTTGGGCAAGGCCGGCATGGGCCTGTACACGGTGATTTTCTTCGTGGTGTTCTGGGGCTATCCGATCCTCTGCGAAACCCTGTTCGACGGGCAGACGCCCGGCAAGCGGGCGCTGGAGCTGCGGGTGATCGCCGACGACGGCGCGCCGGTCGGCTGGATGGCCTCGATCGTGCGCAATCTGCTGCGCACCGTGGATTTCCTGCCGTTCGGCTACGGGGTGGGCCTGGTCGCGAGTTTTTCCGATCCCTGGGGCCGGCGCCTGGGCGACATGGTCGCCAAGACCATGGTCATCCATGCCCCGCGCACCCGTCAGATGGCCCGCGCGGCCACCGAAGGCGCGCATGCGCCGCTGCACCCGCTGCTGCCGCCGGAACAGATGGCGGTGATCGCCTTCTCCGAACGCACCGCGCAGCTCACCCAGGAGCGTCGCGAAGAACTGGCCGGCATCGCCGCGCCGGTGGTGGGCGCCGATGGCGCGCTGGGCGTGATGCGCCTGCAGGCCGTCGCCAACTGGCTGCTGGGGCGGCAATGAGCATGCCGTTATTGGACGAGCCATCATGAAGCATGCGGTGATGCGCCAGGAGGCGTTCATCGCCCGCCATCAGGGCGAATGGGCCGAATTCGAGGCCTGGCTGGTCGCGCGCGGCGACAGCCCGCGCCAGGCGCGGGCCAGTCATCTGCAGTGGCGCGGCCTGCGCGACGAGGACATGCCGGCGCGTTATCGCCGCCTGTGCCAGCAGCTGGCGCTGGCGCGCAGCCGCGGCTACAGCCCGGTGGTGGTGGAGCGCCTGCAGGCGCTGACCCAGCGCGGCCACGCGGTGTTCTACCGCGCCGCGCCGCCGCAGTGGCGCCGCGCGCTGGAATTCTTCCTCGCCGATTTCCCGCGCCTGGTGCGCGCCCAGCGCGGCTGCCTGTGGGCGTCGCTGCTGCTGTTCGTGGTGCCGCTGGTCGGCTCGTTCGTGGCGATGCTGGTGTCGCCGGAACTGGTCTACAGCCTCCATGACCCCAGCGATGTCGCCATGTACGAAAGCATGTACGACCCCGCCAATCCCGAGCGCAAGCTCGGCCGCGAGAGCGGCGACGATCTGGCGATGTTCGGCTTCTACATCATGAACAACGTGAGCATCGGCCTGCGCACCTTCGCCAGTGGCCTGCTCGCCGGCCTCGGCACGGTGTACGTGCTGATCATGAACGGGCTGATGATCGGCAGCGTGGGCGGGCATCTGCAGGGCGTAGGCCACGGCGACCCGTTCTGGCGCTTCGTCGCCGGGCATTCGGCGCCGGAGCTCACAGCCATCGTGCTGGCCGGCGCGGCCGGGCTGCGGCTGGGGCTGGATCTGATCGCGCCCGGGCGGCGGCGCCGGATCGATGCCCTGATCGAAGGCGGCAAGGTCGGCGCCCGGTTGTGCCTGGGCGTGTTCGCGATGCTGGTGTTCGCGGCGTTCGTGGAAGCCTTCTGGTCGTCGATCGGCTGGATGCCGGCGGCGATCAAATACGCCGTTGGCGGGGTGATGTGGGCGATTACCTTGAGCTGGCTTGCTCTCGGTGGGCGTGGCGAAGTGCGCGGAAGCGCCTCGCAACTCCCCACCGTGTCGATGCAGCGCGGCGTTTCGGCGGGGCGCGCCGAGTGAAGCTCGAAACCCTCACCGTCGAACTGCGCCCGCGCTCGTCGTGGGAAGCCATGGAGCTGGGCGCGGCCTTGGTCCGCCGGCACGCTGCCGCCATCTGGACGCCGTGGCTGCTGGTCACCGGCGCGGTGTTCGTGCTGCTGAATCTCGCCGCGTGGGCGGTGGGCCAGATCTGGCTGGCGTGGGTGCTGATGTGGTGGCTGCGTCCGGTGTTCGACCGCATTCCGCAGTACGTGCTGTCGCGCGCGGTGTTCGGCAGCGTGCCGGGCACCGCCGAAACCCTGCGCGCGCAGCTGCGCTGGGGCTGGAGACCGATGCTGGGCCATCTCACTTGGCGCCGGTTCAGTCCTCTGCGCGCGGCGATGCTGCCGATCGATCTGCTGGAAGGCGCGGACCCCGCGCGGCTGGCGGAACGGCGGCGGGTGATCGGCGGCGGCGTCGGCGGCCCGGCGGTGCTGTTGACCCTGGCCTGCCTGAATTTCCTGATCGCGCTGGTGCTGTCGGCGGTGCTGCTGGTCACCCTGTTCGTGCCCAACGAACTGCTGCCCGAAGCCGCGCGCGCCGCATGGGCCACGCTGAGCGAAGACCCGCCTGCGTGGGCGCTGATCGCGTTCAACGCGCTCGATTGGCTGGCGGTGGCCTTCATCGAAC
The DNA here is from genome assembly GCA_046590925.1 of Lysobacteraceae bacterium. GTDB lineage: Bacteria > Pseudomonadota > Gammaproteobacteria > Xanthomonadales > Xanthomonadaceae > Lysobacter_I. The sequence goes on from JBKJTC010000213.1 coordinate 7,209, forward strand.
CCTTCTATGTGGGCGCCGGCTTCGGCCTGTACCTCAATCGCCGCACGCAGTTGGAAGCCTGGGATCTGGAGATCGCATTCCGGCGCATGCGCAAACGTCTGGAGGCGGTCGGCACGACCGTGCTGCTGGCCGTGGCGCTGTGCCTGCCGATGGCGATGCCCGCCCACGCCCGCGACGACAACACCTGCCCCTTCCCCGAAGAAAGCGTCCCTGAAAAGACCGCCCCCGGCACGACGCAGGACAGCGAGGAGCAGTCTGCCGAAGAGGCCGCCAAGGCCGCTGCTGCGGCCGCCACCGCGGCCGCCGAGGAAAGCCCCGCATCCGACGTCGACACCCGCACCCTGCGCCAGATCTTCGGCGACGACCGCGCCGGGCAGGCGGCCTTCGAGAAAGCGATCGCCCAGGCCTACAAGGATCCGCTGCTGCGGCCGAAGCTGGAGCAGACCACGTGGCAGCGTCGCGACCGCGACAAGAAGAAGGACACACCCATCGACGCTGAGCCGGCGCAGCTGGCGTGGCTGGCGGGTCTGATCGGGTTCCTCGCCGAATACGGGCTGTGGCTGCTGGTCGCCGCGCTGGTGGTGGCCCTGCTGCTCACCGCGAAACGCTGGTGGCCGTGGCTGCTCGGTGGGCTGGCGGTGCCCGAACCCGAACCCGCTCCCGTTGAGATGACCCATCTGGCGTACAGCGAACCGCTGCCGCCCGACATCGCCACGGTCGCGCGCCGGCTGTGGGCGCAGGGCCAGCCGCGTCGCGCGCTGGCGCTGTTGTATCGCGCCAGCGTCGAAGCCATGACCGCGCGCGTCGACGCCCATCCGCCGCCGGGCGCCACCGAAGCCGACTGCCTGCGGCTCTCGCGGCGCATGCCCGAAGCCGAAGACCGCGACGCCTTCCAGCGCATGGTCCGCATCTGGCAATACGCCGCCTACGGCCAGCGCCTGCCGGCCGCCGACGATTTCGAAACCCTGGTGCAGACGCTGGCCGAACGTTTCCGGTGGGCGGCATGACTCAGGGCGGCATGACTCAAGGCGGTATGACCCGGCGTGGCAACGCGTTGCGTATCGTCCTGCTCACGCTGCTGGGCGCGGGCCTGCTCGCCGCCGGCACGTGGTGGTGGCTGCGCACCTACGAACGCGTGACCAACACACTGGAGCTGCCGCCGAAGGGCGAAGCCGGCTACAACCCGCTGTACGCGCTGAAGATCGCGCTGGGCAAGGCCGGCCAGCGCGTCGATTCGCGCCAGCGCCTGAGCCTGGGGTCGCGCCCGTTGCAGCCGGCCGACACCCTGCTGCTGCTCGCCGACCCGCGCACGCTGTCGGCCGACCAGGTCGAAGCGCTGCTGGCGTGGGTCGAGGCCGGCGGCCATCTGATCCTGCGCACGCCGCCGCCGGGCGCGGAGATCGGCGAAGAAGCGATCCCGCTGCTGGAGGATCTGGGCATCGCGGTGCTGGACACCGATCCGGTCTGCCAGGGCCTGCAGGTGGACGAGATGTCGCAGCACTCCGAGTTCTGCGCCGGCCGCCGATTCTATTTCTACGACGACGACGTCGAAACCGCCGCGACCTGGGGCGACGACGACAAGCAGGAATACGGTTATGCCCGTGTGCCCTGGGGCGAAGGCAGCGTCGATGTGCTCGCCGATACCGATTTCCTGCTCAACGACAAACTCGAAGACCGCCAGCACGCCGCCCTCACCCGCCGGCTGCTGCAGCCGAACTGGGCCGACGGCGGCACTTTCCATCTGATCTACAGCGCCAACATGCCGCCGTTCTGGCGCCTGCTGCTGGACCACGGCTGGCGGGTGCTGCTGCCGGCGCTGCTGGCGCTGCTACTGTGGCTGTGGATGCGCGCCGAACGCCTCGGCCCGCTGCGCCCGGCGCCTACGCCCGATCGCCGCTCGCTGCTGGAACACGTGCAGGCCAGCGGCGACCATCTCTACCGCTACGGCCGCCGCGCCGCGCTTTACGCCGCCGTGCACGACGCCTTCATGCGTCGCCTGCGCCGCCGCGACCCCTACGCCGCCGTGCTGGAAGGCGCGGCCCAGATCGACGCGATCGCGGCGCGCACCGGCATGGCCACCGCCGATGTCGACGCCGCGCTGCGCTACCCCCGCCCGGGCGACGCCAAGGATTTCGTGCTTCGCATCGCCAGACTTCTCCAGCTGAGAAACCGACTATGACCACGCTCCAAGAGTCCGCCCCCGCGCACGCCGATACCGCGCACGCCGCCACCGCGGCCGCGCCGCAGCCGATCCTCGGCGAAGCGCTGGTGGCGCGCGCCGCCGCCGTGCGCGACGAAGTCGCCAAGGCCTTCATCGGCCAGGACGACGTGCTCGACCAGATCCTCATCGTGCTGCTGGCCGGCGGCCACGTGCTGATCGAAGGCGTTCCCGGCCTGGGCAAGACCCTGCTGGTGCGTGCGCTGGGCCAGGCGCTGGGCTGCGGCTACGGCCGCGTGCAGTTCACCCCCGACCTGATGCCCAGCGACGTCAGCGGCCATGCGGTCTACGACCCCAAGACCGAACGCTTCGCGATCCGCCGCGGCCCGATCTTCACCAACCTGCTGCTGGCCGACGAAATCAACCGCGCACCGGCGAAGACCCAGTCCGCGCTGCTTGAAGCGATGCAGGAACAGCAGGTCACCATCGAAGGCAGCAGCCACCCGCTGCCGGCGCCGTTCATGACCCTGGCCACGCAGAATCCGGTGGAACAGGAAGGCACCTATCCGCTGCCCGAAGCGCAGCTCGACCGCTTCCTGCTGAAGGTGCTGATCGACTATCCCTCGCACGCCGACGAAGTAAGCATGGTCACCGCCGTCAGCCACGGCCGCGCCGCCTCGCATTTCGACCTGTCGCAGGTCAACAGCGTGCTGAGCGCCGAGGACATCGTCGCGATGCAGCTCGGCACCGCGCAGGTGACCGTCGATGCGGCGGTGATCGACTACGCCGTACGCATCGTCGCAGCCACCCGCAAGTGGCCGGGCATCGCGCTGGGCGCCGGCCCGCGCGGCAGCCTCGCGCTGGTCCGCGCGTCGCGCGCGCAGGCGGTGCTGGCCGGCCGCGATTTCGTCACCCCCGACGACATCCGCAGCATCGCCAAACCGGCGCTGCGCCACCGCATCGCGCTGTCCCCGGAAATGCAGATCGAAGGCCAGACGCCGGATCAGGT
>JBKJTC010000143.1:0-5522 GCA_046590925.1 Lysobacteraceae bacterium
CAGTTCGCTGCGCGGCGTGCGGCTCTGGATCAGCGCGAACAGCGGCACCAGGAAAAAGCCGGTGAACATGCCGACTGAGGCGAGGTCGAGGGTCACCCGCCAGCCGCCCGGTTGACCGAGGAAACCGGCCACATCCAGCCCGGTCACCGTGGCCGCACCGCTGCGCGCGAAATACAGATCGAACAGGAACACGCTCATGCCGAACGCGCCCAGCGGCACCAGACCGATTTCCACGGTGCGTGCCGACAGTTTTTCGCACAGCAGCGAGCCGATGCCGGTGCCGATGGAGAACACGCCCAATGCGACCAGATACAGGGTTTCGTCGCCGCCGAGATTGAGTTTGGCGTAGCTGGGCAACTGCGCGGTCAGCATGGTGCCGACGAACCAGAACCACGACACCCCCAGCATCGCGTTGCGCACCGCCAACTGCTTGCGCGCGAGCTTCAACACCCGGCGCGATTCCGGAATCGGATTGACGTGGACTTCGAGGTCCGGCGCACCCGCATCCACCGTCGGAATCAGGCGGCTCACCGCATTGCCCAGCATCGCCAGCAGGATGATGGCCCCGGCGGCGGTCTGCGGGCCGTAGTCGCCGGCGAGCTTGAAGATCAGGCCGCCGGCGATCATGCCGACCAGGATCGAGATCGAGGTGCCCATCTCGACCAGACCGTTGCCGCCGGTCAGTTCCTCGGGTTTCAGCACCGAAGGCAGGATCGAATATTTCACCGGCCCGAACAGCGCCGACTGCACGCCGGTGCCGAACAGCGCCACCAGCAGCAGCGGCATGTTCTGCAGCATGAACCCGATCGCCGCCACCGACATGATCGCGATTTCCATCGCGGTGGTGATGCGGATCAGCCGCGACTTCTCCAGTTTTTCCGCGATCTGCCCGGCGGTGGCCGAGAACAGGAAGAACGGCAGGATGAAGAGGGCAGGCGCGAGATTGGTGTAGAGCGTGCGCTGCTGATCGTCCACGCCCAGCCAGAACAACAGGCCGATGATCGCCTGTCGATAGACGTTGTCGTTGAACGCGCCCAGCGATTGCACCACGAAGAAGGGCAGGAAGCGGCGCTGCCGCAACAGTTCGAACTGGTTGTAGGCCATGCGCGCTCCGCCGAATCGGCTGATGCCGGCGTGCGCCGGCGGATGTCCGGCGGAGACTAGCAGAGATGCGTCGCTGCGCGTGTGTAGGAGGGGCTTCAGCCCCGAGCTTCGCCATGAAAACAGGGTTCCCGAAAAAGCTCGGGCCTGAAGGCCCTCCTACACCCGAAGGCCTTCCTACACTGGAAGGCCCTCGTGCGGGGGCGGGGCTTGCCCGTTCAAACGATGATGTCGTCGCGGGGTGCGGACGCCACCGCGTCGGCCAATTCCGACAGCAGCGTCGACAGTCTGGCGTCGCTGCGCTTCCACGACCAGAACTGGGGCGCGGCGAGCATTGCCCGACACCAGATCCGATCCTGCCGCTGCGGCGCCGGCAGCGCGTTCGCCCGTCGCAGCCAGTGCGCGAACATGCGCTCGGCCGCATCCGGGAGCGGCCGCCTGGTCGGGCAGAACGGCTGGAAGTTCACCAGATACACGCGATCTGCGGTACGGATCACCGCGTCGGGCCAGACGCGCGTCGCGAAGCCCTGCGCGAGCCAGGCTTCGCGACTGATCGCGGCGTGACGCCGGGGATCGATCAGGCCGTGGCTTTCGATCTCCGGGTCGGACTCGGCGCATTCCAGGAACGCCCGGCGCAGGCCGCTGTCGTTGACCTCGCAGCACGCATGCGTGTGGATCGACTTGCGCACCGCCATCGCGTGGCGCATCCGCAGGACGCGACGCGGCAGGTCGCTCAGCCGTTCCGGATGCGGCGGGGCATCGGCGCAGGCCAGCGGCAGCGCCAGATCGAAGGCGGCGGCGCGATCGCGAAGTGCGATGACGGCCAGATCGTCGATGGCGGGATCGACGACCGCAGGTTCGGTGGCCGCATCGTGCCGGTCCGGCGCACGCCTGCCCGCGTGTGCGCCGTGCGCGCACAGCCCCGCGCGCAGCAAGGGCGCGTATGCGGCGTGACATTGCGGATGTTCGATCACCGACAGCACGTCGATCAGATTCTGCGGCGCGCGCCGGTGCACCGCGCGCTCGCGGCTCTCGGTGCGGGCCTCGGCGAAATCCGGTTCCGGCCAGAGTGGCGCGGCGCCTGCGGAGACGATCGCGAGCGGATCGACGCCGCCGCGATGCGTGCGCAGCACCACGACCACGCACACCCGGGTATCGGCCAACGTCGATCGCGCCGGCAACGTGTCGATGATGGCGCGCACGTCGTCGCGGCATGTCCGGTCGCCGCCGATGGCGATGGTGCCGGGCGCGAAACCGCGTTCGATCAGGAAGCGCCGTGCGGCCGGCAACGATATGGGCGCATCGCACAGCACCAGCAACCGCGGCCGCCGCGCCGGGTCCAGCGTCGCGAAGCCGGGCTCGCGACGGCGCAATGCGTCGATACCGGCGCGGAGCAGGGCGGGGTGGCTGCGGGCCAGATGAGGCCGCAGCCCGCTGTGCCGCAGCCGTTCCAAGCGCGCCGGGCGCTCGCGCATTGGGGGCAGGCGCAACGTCGCGGTCGCTTCGAGCATCGGCAGTTTCGCCGCGCCGCGCCGGATCATGCGATCCAGCGGCGCATCGACGATGGCGGCGGCCGGGTCTCCGCTCAGCATGACGTCGACCCGCATTCCCGTGCCGGGTCGCGATGAAGCGGCGGCGACAGGATCTGCGCCGGACATCGCGATCAGCGTGAACGCAGGGCCGTCGGCAGATCTTTCCGGGGCTTCGATGATCTGCAGCGATGCGCTGCCGCGCGGCGATTGCATTCGCAGCCAATCGCGGAACGGTTGGCGCAGCGCGGGTGGCAGGAACAGCCGAGCATGCCGCAGCAGGCTGCTGCGATCGACATCCGCTTCCGCCGCTGTCGCATCGCGGTTTGCATGCCCGAACAGCGCCTCGTCCAGCTTCCGTCGTATGCCCGGCGTCGCGGCGATCAGCAGCAGCGTCGCGTCCGCGATCGATGCCCCCTCGTCGGCGCGCGCGACGGCATTCGCCCACCACCACACCAGCAGGGCCTGCACCACCCAGCGGGCGCCGCCGCCGGGCGCCAGACGCAGGCGGTAGCGGGTGGCGTCGGTACAGGGCACGTCCGCGACGGGCGTCGGACCGCAGGCGCTCCGGTAGAGCTGGGCCGGGTCGTCCGAATGCAGCAATTCGTGCGCGAGGATCGTGTGCAGGATCGATTCCCGCTGCGCGAAGTGGAAGTTGTCGGCCCGCGCCCTGCAGGTGTCGGACGAGAACCACCAGCGCAGCAGGCTGTCGCTGGCCGGGGTCAACTGCGCCGCCAGGGGCGTGCCGGCCCGGATGCTTGTGCTGTCGCTGGCGTCCAGCGCGGCGAGCAGCCGGCGCGCACAGTAATCCAGCGCCGCGTGCAGCGGCGGTCCCGGGGCTTCGACGCCAGCAGGGGCGGGCCTAGAGACGGCTGCCGACAGGCCGGTCGGCACGCCGCCCGCTTTGGACGGCGCCATCGCCGGGTCGTTGCTGGATTTCCTGCTGTATTCCCTACCGGATCCCCTGCCGGATCCCCTGTCTGTGTCGCAGGTCCATAGCGTGGACATCGCCGCCTCCCTGTCTGCGTGGACATGCATCGAAGCGAGCAAACTAACAAAAAGTTTGATAACGTACAAACCATAACTTTCCAACGCCGGCGTGCACCGGCCTAACGTCAGGTGATGAGCAATGAACACATTGCGTTCAGCGAACGGCTGCGCGCGGCGTTGCAACGGGCGGGCGTCGGCGAGAGCCCCGTCGAACTGGTGCGCCTGCTCGCCCGCTTCGGCGGCGATCCCGTTTCCCAGCAAGCCGTCTCCGGCTGGCTGAAGGGTCGCGCCATGCCAAGGCAGGCCAATCTGAGAGCGCTGGCGAAAATGCTGTCGGTGGAGCCGCAGCAACTGCAGTACGGCGACGACGGCAAACGCGTCAAAGAGACGCGCGGAGAGTGGCGCCTGGACCCGCGCGATCAGCTGGCGATCGAGGCGTTCCTGCGTCTGCCGACCGCGCAGCGCAAACTGCTGCGGCATCTGATCGAGGAGTTCTTCAGGTCGGGTGCGGGCGGCAAGCGGACTTGATCGTCGGTGTCGTCCGTAGCGAGGAATGCGCGACTTACGTCCCGGACCGCGCGCCGTGACAATATAAATTGAGTATCGAAGACAAGCCAAGTTTTCAAATCGCGCGCGGCGCCGTCCTAAGGTCGGCGCATGAAAACGGAACAAGATGCCTTCAGCGAGCGCCTCCGCGCCGCATTGCGCCAGGCCGGCATGAGCGAGAGCCCGGCCGAGCTGGTTCGACTCCTGGCCCGCTTCGGCGGCGAGCCTGTTTCCCAGCAGGCGATTTCCGGCTGGTTGAACGGCCGCGCCATGCCGCGTCAGGCCAACCTGCGCGCGCTGGCCAAGATGCTGTCGCTCGAACCGCAACAATTGCAGTTCGGCGACGACAAGCGGGTGCGCGAGAACCGCAGCGAGTGGCGGATGAATCCGCACGACCAGCTCGCCATCGAAACCTTCCTGAAACTGCCGGCGACGCAGCGCAAGCTGGTGCGCAGCCTGATCGAAGAACTCGCGAAGCACAACGCGCCGGCCAAGGCGGCCAAGCGCGCGCGTTGATCGCCGGTGCGGTTCTGCATGGCCGCACGATAACGTATGCCATCCCCCGTAGAGCGGCCTTCAGGCCGCTGCTCTTCCGGGAACGAACCAGCGGCCTGAAGGCCGCTCTACGGAGTGGATCGAGGGATTTTGAACGGCTCTCAGCGCTCGCGCGCGATCGCGCGCCAGCCGATATCGTGGCGGTGGAATTCGCCGTCCCACGTAATATTCGTCATCGCCGCATAGGCGGCGCGTTGCGCCGCCGCCACCGTGATGCCCAGCGCGCAGACGCACAGCACGCGGCCGCCGCTGGTGACGACATTGCCGTCGTCGTCGAGCTGCGTGCCGGCGTGGAAGACCTTGGTGCCGACCGCCTGCGGGACATACAGGCCGCGGACGACATCGCCGGTCTTCGGCGTTTCCGGATAATGCGCCGCCGCCATCACCACGCCCAGTGCGGGCTTCGGGTTCCAGCGCGCCTCGACCGCGTGCAGGCGGTTGTCGATGGCGGCTTCGACCAGGTCCAGCAGATCCGAATCCAGCCGCAGCATCACCGGCTGGGTTTCCGGGTCGCCGAAACGCACGTTGAACTCGATCACTTTCGGCGCGCCGTCGGCATCGATCATCAGCCCGGCGTAGAGGAAGCCGGTGAACGGTATGCCGTCGGCGGCCATGCCGCGCACGGTGGGTTCCACCACTTCGCGCATGACGCGCGCATGCACCTCGGGCGTGACCACCGGCGCGGGCGAGTACGCGCCCATGCCGCCGGTGTTGGGGCCGGTGTCGCCGTCGCCGACGCGCTTGTGGTCCTGCGACGTGGCCATCGGCAGCGCGGTGACGCCGTCGACCATCGAAATGAAG
>JBKJTC010000139.1:0-33914 GCA_046590925.1 Lysobacteraceae bacterium
AAAACGAGGCGAACTCCAGTGAGCGATACCGCAATCCTTGTCCTCGAAGACGGCACCGTATTCGAGGGCGAATCCGTAGGCGCGCCCGGCCTGTCCGTGGGCGAGGTGGTGTTCAATACCGCCATGACCGGTTATCAGGAAATCCTGACCGACCCGTCCTACGCCCGTCAGTTGGTCACGCTGACCTATCCGCACATCGGCAACACCGGCTGCACCGCGCTCGACGACGAAGCGCAGCAGGTCTGGGCCTCCGGCCTGATCGTCCGCAACGTGCCGCGACGCCCCAGCAGCTGGCGCAACCAGATCGCGCTGCCCGAATGGCTGAAAGCCCGCGGCATCGTCGCGATTTCCGAGATCGATACCCGCAAGCTCACACGCCTGCTCCGCGATCGCGGCGCCCAGAACGGCGCGCTGATGGCGGGCGATGTGAACGTCGATACGGCGCTGGAAGCCGCGCGCAAGTTCCCGGGCCTCAAGGGCATGGATCTGGCGAAAGTGGTCAGCACCGGCGAACGCTATCCGTGGACCGAAGGCCAGCTCGATCTCGACCGCAACGCCTTCGTGTCCGCGCCACCGAAATTCCGCGTCGTCGCCTACGACTTCGGCGTGAAGCTCAACATCCTGCGCATGCTGGCCGAACGCGGCTGCGACGTGACCGTGGTACCGGCGCAGACCTCTGCCGCCGACGTGCTGGCGCTTAAGCCGGACGGCGTGTTCCTGTCCAACGGCCCCGGCGATCCGGCGCCCTGCGATTACGCCATCGCCGCGATCCGCACCTTCATCGCGCAGAAAATTCCGACCTTCGGCATCTGTCTCGGCCATCAGTTGCTTGGGCTTGCCACCGGCGCGCAGACGCTGAAGATGAAGTTCGGCCACCACGGCGCGAATCATCCCGTGATCGACATCAGCATGGATGAGGAAAGCCGCGGCCGGGTGATGATCACCTCGCAGAATCACGGTTTCGCCATCGACGAATCTACGCTGCCGGCGAACGTGCGCGTGACCCATCGTTCGCTGTTCGACGGCAGCAACCAGGGCATCGCCCTCAGCGACGCGCCGGCCTTCAGTTTCCAGGGGCATCCCGAGGCCAGCCCCGGCCCGCATGATGTCGCGCCGCTGTTCGACCGATTCGTATCGATGATGGCGTCAAACGACCAATTGGCCTGATGCGATACGGTATGTCGCATCCGGCACCATTTCATGGAGTCCGTCATGTTTAACGAATGGGATATCCAATCGCTGCGCGGCGTAGGCCATGTAGAACTCCGATTCGATCCGGCCAAACGGGTGCGTGTGCTATTCGGCTCAAACGGGGTGGGTAAGACCAAGTGTTTGGAGGCTATTTTCCAAGCTCTTCTTCTTGGAAATAAAAATTTCCTCAATGAATTTGGACAGCATGGATATCCGTTAGGGTGGGAATCAATGGCGTCGATGACTGCCGATGGCCATAAGATTTTCAAAGGACAGGATCAACGGACGGGATTTCGTAATTACTCGCAGAATCTCGCTCATGAAATGCCGATTATACTGATCGGCGCGTCTGGACGTTCGCGCATACCCAACGTCGAGAGTCGCTTGGAATTGATCGGCACATTTGCTGACAGAAAAATGAATTATTTCCAATCGCTGTTTTCAGCAATGATTGGGCAGTCGATGGCGGATATCGGAATGACGGCGAATACGCATTCGTGGTTCGTTTCCCGGGCCAGTTCAGTCAATCCGTATCAGAAAGATGCCGATAGCCGGAGCGTCGAAATTGAGGCTGTTCTTCAAGTCCTGCATTCAATCGATGACCGTATTAACCCTAAAAAACTGCAGATCGACGGCGCTGGAAAAGTATCCTTATCTATTGATGGGGCATACCGCGAATTGCAGCAGCTAAGCTCGGGCTTCGCGTCGCTCATCAAGCTGGTACAAGCGATCGTTTCTGGTTATGCGAATTTTACTAACGAGTCCAATCTCACTCGCGTATCCGGCGTTGTTCTCATCGACGAAATCGAGAGCCACCTGCATGCCGAATGGCAGTCGAAAATCTTACCAATCCTGAAAAGTAGACTGCCCAACACGACCTTCTACGTGGCCACGCATTCGCCTATCGTGCTTTCGCAGTTGGAGCAGGGCGAGGCTTACCTTCTGCAAAGACACCAAGACGGCGTCGTGCGGACATCCGAAATCGACTCCCCCAATAAGCGCAGCTTCGTCGATGTGCTGGAAAGCGGATTTAACGTAGACCTCAACGCATTGAAGCGGGAAAGCATGCTCGTCGACGATCAGTCCGCCGCGAAGACAAGGCTGCTCGACCTTTTGAAAGGCCGGGAGGGCTGATCCATGCCAAGGACGATTTTGCTCGACGCCAATCTGCTGATCGGCGCATTCGATGGCGACGCGGACAACAATCCCGCGCATGCTGCCGCCAAAGAAAAAATTGAGGGACTGTTGCGGGATCCGGATGTGCGTTTGGCGACCTCGTCGCTGATTCGCTACGAAGTTCTACGCAACGTGCAGAGAATCCCAGTGGCCGATCTCGAAAGCATCCTCAACGACTTTCAGCAGTTCGATGTTCGGGAAAAAGAGGCAAGGCGGGCTGCAGAGATTTATCGGCTCGCCACCGCAAGCGGGCAGAAGCTCGATAAACGTCAATTCGATGTCTTTCATTACGTATGCGCGGAACTGAACGAGCTTGAATTCGACAGCCAGGACGGCGACACCCCCAAAATTCGAAACCTGCTCCAATCCGGTAATCAGAATGCGTAAACGCACCGACATCCAGACCGTCCTCATCATCAGCGCGGGCGCCGGAAGCTGGAGCGAGATGCAGGCCGGCGTGCTGGCGGCGGTGAAAGCCGGCGGGATAGAAACATCCGATCCGGATCGCATCACCTGGTTGCCGCCCGAGCGGTGGCGGGAACGCGTCTACTGATGCATCCGCACCCGCCAACCACCGCACCACCCACCACACCTTGGATTCGAACGATGAAAGCCGTCCAGTCACGCCGCAGCCTCGCCGTCCTCGTCGTATCGATGCTGTTCGGCGCTGTGTCTGCCGTGCAGGCCGCCGAAAAGGCGCCCGCCAAGTCCGCGGCTGTAGATTCCGCGGCTGTAAATTCAGATGTCCAGCGCATGACCGACCTGCAGGTGCAGATGATGCCCTTCGGCGCGATCTTCGACATGCTGGCGAAGGGCGACCCGAAGTGGCCGATGCAGGAAAAGCCCGATGCGGTCACGCCCATCCAATTGGGATGTCTGCGCGGCGAACTGTCGACGCCCGGTTACCGCCGTTACAAGCAGGCGCAGGTCGAAGCGTATCTGGCCGCCAATCCCTCGCGCGCGACCTCCGAGATCGCGCTGCTGGAACAGGGCGCGGCCGAACTGTTCGGCAAGCTGGTCCTGGCCGGCGCCGACAGCGAGCGCAGCGGCGTGCAGGCAGATCCGCAAACGGTGCTGAAGGAAGCCTCGCCCGAACAGATGATGTCGTTCATGAGCTTTTTCGGCGATCCGAACCACGCGGAGCTGCGCAAACTTTCCGGACTGGGCGATGCGATCAGCCCGGGCAAGTCGGCCAGCGAAAACGAATCCGCCGGCGAGCAGCTGGGTTCGACCATCACCCTGCAGGTCATGCTGAAGGCGATGTCGACCTGCGAGGTTCCGACCTCGGTCCTGTTCGAAGAATAAATATCAATTTGCCTCGCGATCCGCGGCCGATCCATGCGGCCGCATCACGTCCCACGTCGTCCATAGAGTGAAGAAATGCCCAAGCGCACCGACATCCAGACCGTCCTGATCATCGGCGCCGGCCCGATCGTGATCGGCCAAGCCTGCGAATTCGATTATTCCGGCGCACAGGCCTGCAAGGCGCTGCGCGACGAGGGCTACCGCGTGGTGCTGGTCAACAGCAATCCCGCCACGATCATGACCGACCCGGGCATGGCCGACGCGGTGTACATCGAGCCGATCAACTGGCGCACGGTCGAAAAGATCATCGCCAAGGAAAAACCCGACGCGCTGCTGCCTACGATGGGCGGGCAGACGGCTCTGAATTGCGCACTCGACCTCGCCGACAACGGCGTGCTGGAAAAATACGGCGTCGAGCTGATCGGCGCCAAGCGCGACGCGATCCGCATGGCCGAAGATCGCGAACTGTTCCGGGTCGCGATGAAGGAGATCGGGCTGGAGTGTCCGAAGGCCGAGATCGCGCGCACCCTGGAGGAAGCGCTGGATATCCAGTCGCGCGTCGGCTATCCCACGATCATCCGCCCCAGCTTCACGCTCGGCGGCAGCGGCGGCGGCATCGCCTACAACCGCGAAGAGTTGATCGACATCGTCAAGCGCGGTCTGGATCTGTCGCCGACCACCGAAGTGCTGGTCGAGGAGTCCGTACTGGGCTGGAAGGAATTCGAGATGGAAGTGGTCCGCGACACCGCGGACAACTGCATCATCGTCTGCTCGATCGAGAACTTCGATCCGATGGGCGTGCACACCGGCGACAGCATCACCGTCGCCCCGGCGCAGACGCTCACCGACAAGGAATACCAGCGCCTGCGCGACGCCAGCATCGCGGTGCTGCGCAAGATCGGCGTCGATACCGGCGGCTCGAACGTGCAGTTCGGCATCAATGCCCAGGACGGCCGCGTGGTGGTCATCGAAATGAACCCGCGGGTGTCGCGTTCGTCGGCGCTGGCGTCCAAGGCCACCGGTTTTCCGATCGCCAAGGTCGCGGCCAAGCTCGCGATCGGTTACACGCTGGACGAACTGAAGAACGAGATCACCGGCGGCCTAACGCCGGCGTCGTTCGAGCCCAGCATCGATTATGTCGTCACCAAGATCCCGCGCTTCGCGTTCGAGAAATTCCCGGCCGCCGACGCGCGCCTGACCACGCAGATGAAGTCCGTGGGCGAAGTGATGGCGATCGGCCGCACGTTCCAGGAATCGCTGCAGAAGGCGCTGCGCGGCCTGGAAACCGGAAAGGTCGGCCTCGACCCGACCGATCTCGACCTGAGCACCGACGAAGGCATGGCTCGCCTGCGCCGCGAGGTGAAGGAAGCCGGCCCGGAACGCATGTTCTATCTCGCCGACGCTTTCCGCGCAGGGATGTCGGTGGAAGACGTGCACGCGCTGTCGTTCGTCGACCCGTGGTTCCTCGATCAGATCGAGGAACTGATCGCCTGCGAGCGCGATGTCCCCGCCGCCGGTCTCGAAGGCCTGGACGCCAAGCGCCTGCGCGCGCTCAAGCGCCGCGGCTTCTCCGACGCCCGCCTGGCCCAGCTCGCCGGCACCAACGAAACCGCGGTGCGCGCGCTGCGCAAGGCCTTCGGCGTGCGCCCGGTCTACAAGCGCGTGGATTCCTGCGCGGCCGAGTTCGCCACCCACACCGCTTACCTGTATTCGACCTACGAGGACGAATGCGAAGCCGCGCCGAGTTCGCGCGACAAGATCATCGTGCTGGGCGGCGGCCCGAACCGGATCGGGCAGGGCATCGAGTTCGATTACTGCTGCGTCCACGCAGCGCTGGCGCTGCGCGAAGACGGGTACGAGACCATCATGGTCAACTGCAACCCGGAAACCGTGTCCACCGATTACGACACGTCGGATCGCCTGTATTTCGAGTCGCTGACCCTGGAAGACGTGTTGGAGATCGTCGAGCTGGAGCAGCCTAAGGGCGTGATCGTGCAGTACGGCGGGCAGACGCCGCTGAAACTCGCGCAGGCGCTGGAAGCCAACGGCGTGCCGGTGATCGGCACCTCGCCCGATTCGATCGATCTGGCCGAAGACCGCGAACGCTTCCAGCAACTGGTCGAAAAACTCGGCCTGCTGCAGCCGGCCAACCGCACCGCGCGCAATGCCGACGAGGCGCTGGCGCTGGCCCGTGAGATCGGCTATCCGCTGGTGGTGCGCCCGAGCTACGTGCTGGGCGGCCGCGCGATGGAAGTGGTGTATTCCGACGCCGATCTGTCGCGCTACATCCGCGACGCGGTGAAAGTGTCCAACGATTCGCCGGTGCTGCTGGATCGCTTTCTCGATCATGCGGTTGAGGTCGATGTCGACGTCATCGCCGACAAAGACGGCAACGTGTTGATCGGCGGCGTGATGCAACACATCGAAGAGGCCGGCGTGCATTCCGGCGATTCGTCGTGTTCGCTGCCGCCGTATTCGCTGTCCGCCGAAACGCAGGCGAAACTCCGCGAGCAGGTGGTGGCGCTGGCCAAGGCGCTGAACGTGATCGGCCTGATGAACACCCAGTTCGCAGTGCAGACCGAAGCGGACGGTACCGACACCATTTTCCTGCTGGAAGTGAACCCGCGTGCCTCGCGCACCGTGCCGTTCGTGTCCAAGGCCACCGGCATGCCGCTGGCGAAGATCGCCGCGCGCTGCATGGCCGGCAAGACCCTGGCCGAGCAGGGCGCGCTGAAGGAAATCGTGCCGCACTACTACTCGGTGAAGGAAGCGATCTTCCCGTTCGCGAAGTTCCAGAACGTCGATCCCATCCTCGGCCCGGAAATGCGCTCCACCGGCGAAGTGATGGGCGTGGGCCTCAACTTCGGCGCCGCGTTCGCGCGCGCGCAGGAAGCCGCCGGCATCAAGGCGCCGCCGGTCGGCAAGGCTTTCATCTCGGTGCGCGATCCCGACAAGCAGCGCGTGCTGGCAGTGGCCGAAGAACTGATCCGCCGCGGTTTCTCGCTGGTGGCCACGCGCGGCACCGGCGCGTGGCTGCGCTCGCAGAACGTGGCCTGCGACACGATCAACAAGGTCGTCGAAGGCCGGCCGCACGTCGTCGACTTGATCAAGAACGGCGAAATCACCTATATCGTCAACACCACCGAAGGCAAACAGGCCATCGCCGACTCGTTCTCGATCCGTCGCGAGGCCCTGCAGCACCGGGTGACGTACTCGACCACGATTGCGGGCGCGAAAGCCTTGCTGCATTCTCTCGATTTCCGCGACAGCGGCCCGGTCTGGGCGCTGCAGGAACTGCACAAGGAACTGGATCCGTCATGAGCCGAGCCCCCCTGACATCGAAAGGCGCGCAGCGCCTGCGTAGCGAGCTGGAACAGCTGAAGAGCGTGCAGCGCCCGGCGGTGATCAACGCCATCTCCGAGGCCCGCGCCCACGGCGACCTCAAGGAAAACGCCGAGTACCACGCCGCGCGCGAGCAGCAGGGCTTCATCGAAGGCCGCATCAAACAGCTCGAAGCGGAGCTGTCGCATGCGCAGGTCATCGACATCTCCACGCTCAACGCCGGCAGCCGCGTGGTGTTCGGCGCCACCGTGACCCTGGCGGACGTGCAGAGCGAGGAGGAGAAGCGTTACCAGATCGTCGGCGACCTCGAAGCCGACATCAAACTCGGGCTGATCGCGATTTCCTCGCCGATCGCACGCGCGCTCATCGGCAAGCATGAGGGCGACGTGGTCGAGATCGACGCGCCGGCCGGCCGCCGCGAGTTCGAACTGATCCAGGTCGCCTACGAAGGCTGACCGGGGCGCAACGATGGCCCATGCCATCTTCCTGCTGCCCGCGTGGTCGGGCTTCGGTCGTCAGGGGCTTTCGCCGGAACTTGCGAAAGCCTTCGGCCGTGCGGATACCGCCGCGCCCGGCGACAGCGGCATCGATGCGCAGCTGATCCGTCATTTCGCCGCGACGCCCGCACGCTGGGCGCCGGCCGCGATCACGCGTCAGGCCGATGCCGGCGACGCTGACGGTTCGGCGTGGCTTCGCGCCGATCCCGCACACGTACGGCCGGAAATGACCGGCGCGCGTCTGCTGGGCATCGGCGAGCGGCTGTCCCTGTCGCAGGCCGATGTGGATGCGCTGCTGCCCGCGCTCAGACCGGTGTTCGGAGACAGCGGTTTCGCCCTGGATGCGCCCACGCCGACGCGCTGGTATCTGCGTATGTTGCGCGAAGCGAAATTTCCGCAGTTCAGCACGCCGGACGACGCGCTGGGCGCCGACCTGTTCGAGCATCAGCCCGACGGCCCCGAAAGCCGCCGCTGGCGCGCATTGCTCAACGAGGTGCAGATCGTGCTGCACAACCATCCGTGGAACGCGCAGCGCGCCGGACGCGGGCTGGTGTCGATCAACGCGCTGTGGGTCTGGGGTGGCGGCGTGCTGCCGGACCGGATCGTCGCCGACGCGCGACAGGCGTGCAGCGACGACGATCTTCTGAAGGCGTCGATGCAGCTCGCGGGCGGTACCGCGCGGCCGCTGCCGCGGGATTTCGGCAGCGCAACCTCCAGCGGGAACGACGCCGCGCTCTACGATCTGCGCCGTTTTCGCGATTTCGCGGCGCTGCAGCGCGACTGGCTGCTGCCGGCGGTATCGGCGGTGCGCTCGGGTGGGCTCGAAACGCTGGCTCTGGACGCGGCGGACGGCACGCAACTGCGAATGGTGCGCGGCCAACGCTGGCGCTTCTGGCGCGGTGCGTGGACGCTGCCGACGCCAGCGCGACCGCAGGACCAGGCATGACCCGCACCATCCGGCGCCGCGATGCCGCGGAGGTGCTCGATCCACAGGGCGAATGGCCGCCGCAGTTGTCGCCGCTGCTGCGGCGCATCTACGCCGCGCGCGGCGCGCACACCTATGCGCTGGCGCAGCCGCGCCTGCCGCAACTGCTGCCGCCGGATACGCTGCTGGGCATCGATGCCGCGGCGCGTCTGCTGGCCCAGGCAATCGACGCCGATCGTCATATCGTCGTCGTCGGCGATTTCGACTGCGACGGCGCCACAGCCTGCGCGGTCGCGGTTCGCGGCCTGCGCCTGTTGGGCGCGAAACAGGTGTCGTATGCGGTGCCCAATCGCATGATCCACGGTTACGGCCTGTCGCCCGCGCTGGTCGAAGACCTGATCGGCATGCGTCCCGATGTGCTGGTGACCGTCGATCACGGCATCGCCTGCCATGCCGGCATCGCCGCGGCGAAAGCGCACGGTTGGCAGGTGCTGGTGACCGATCACCATCTTCCCGGCGAACGGCTTCCGCAGGCCGATGTCATCGTCGATCCGAATCTTCCGGACGATACTTTTCCCAGCAAGGCGCTGGCCGGCGTCGGCGTGATGTTCTACGTGCTGCTGGCGCTGCGCCGCGCGCTGCGCGAAACGGATGCGTTCGATGGCGACCCGCCGGATCTGTCGGTGCTGCTGGATCTGGTCGCGGTCGGCACCGTCGCAGATCTGGTGCCGCTGGATGCGAACAACCGCATCCTGGTGGCGGCCGGTCTGCGTCGACTGCGCGCCGGCCACGGCTGCGCCGGTCTGCGGGCACTGATCGAAGTGTCGCGCAAGCAGGCGGCGACGCTGACCGCGAGCGATATCGGATTCTCGATGGCGCCGCGCATCAACGCCGCCGGCAGGCTCGAAGACATGGCCGTCGGCATCGAATGCCTGCTCTGCGACGATGCTGGCCGCGCGCGCGAACTCGCCGAAATCCTCGACGGCATCAACGCCGAGCGCCGCGGCGTGCAGCAGCAGATGGTCGGCGATGCCGAGGCCGCACTGGCCGGGCTTTCGTTCGACATCGATTCCGGTCGCGCCACCGTCTGTCTGTATCGCGAGGACTGGCACCCGGGCGTCGTCGGTCTGGTCGCGTCCAAGGTCAAGGAACGCGTGCATCGCCCGGCGATCGCGTTCGCGCCCAGCGATGCCGGCAGCGATCTGTTGCGCGGTTCGGCGCGTTCGATCGCCGGTTTCCACATCCGCGATGCGCTGGCCGCGGTAGATGCGCAACATCCCGGGCTGATCGAGAAATTCGGCGGCCATGCGATGGCCGCCGGCCTGAGTCTGCGGCTGATCGAACTACCGCGTTTCCAGGCGGCGTTCGAACGTTGCGCCGCGGCGATGCTGTCGCCGGAACTGCTGCAGGACGTGATCCTCAGCGACGGCCCCATGCCGCCCGATGACTGCGGCATCGAGACCGCGCTGGCGCTGCGCGACGGCGGGCCGTGGGGGCAGGGCTTCGCCGAGCCGCTGTTCGACGATGTCTTCGACGTCGTCGGGTGGAAGATCCTGGGTGAGCAACACCTGAAGTTGGAACTGACGAGGCCGGGCGTCGCCGGCCAACGCCTGAATGCGATCCACTTCGGTGGCTGGACCGGCGAAGCGCCGGCAGCGCGTTCGCGCATCGCCTACCGGCTGCAGCCGGACGACTGGCGCGGCGGCGATGCGGTGCAACTGGTGGTGATGCATCGGCAATCCGCGTCCGCATGAACTTGCGGGAATAGTCCGACGCCTCTGCTGAAAAACCGAAAGCGATTCGCTTTCGGAATGGTTCAGACGTCCACCAGTAACCGATATGCGGCGCGGATCCGTGCCGTGATCGGACCACTGGCGTAGCAGCGCTCTTCGATCGCGGCCACCGGCAATATTTCGTATGCGGTGCCGCACAGGAAAACCTCGTCCGCGCGCAACGCTTCGGCCACGGTGATTTTGCCGATGATGGTGCGTATGCCCAGCGATTCTGCGATCTCCAGCACCGTCGCGCGGGTGATGCCGGCCAGAAAGCAGTCGGGTGCGGGGGTGCGCAGTACGCCATCGATCGCGAAAAAAATATTCGCGCCGGTCGATTCGGCGATATCGCCGTTCATGTCGAGCAGCATGGCATCGTCGAAGCCGCGCGCCACCGCGCTGTTCCAGGACATCGTGCCGATCGCATAGTTCGGCGATGATTTCGCCTGGGGCGGAAATACGCTGGCCGGCGCGCGTCGCCATTCGCTGATGGACAAGCGGACGCCGTTTTCGCGCTTCTCGGGCGTATACGGTTTGTTCCACGCGAACGCGGCGATCGACACGTTCACTTGTGGATTCGGCGAGCCGATACCGATGAAATCGGCGCCGCGCCAAGCCACGGGACGGATGTACGCGTCTCCGCTGAGGCCGTTCGCGGCCAATGCGGCATGCGTCGCCGCTTCCAGCGCTTGAACGCCATAGGGGATACGGTATTGCATGAGCTCGGCCGAACGCAGAAAGCGCTCGAAATGTTCGCGTCCCTTGAGGATCCGTCCGCTGTAGGAACGGATACCCTCGAACACGGCGCCGCCGTAGTGCAGGCTGTGGCTGAGCACATGCAGCTGCGCCCGACTCCATTCCACCATCTCGCCGTTGTGCCAGATAACGCCTTCCAGAGCCTCGAAACTCGCGCGCTCCATCAGCACGCTCCCGCGCGGAACCTGGCGTCGACTTGGTCATGCATCTCAGCGCTTCCTGCCGATGATCAGACTGAAGCCCGAGGGTAGGGGCCGGCACTCCTCGTATTCGAAACCGGTCGCGTCGAACAGTTGCGCGTAATGGGCGATGGTGCGCTCTTTCCCGCCGGTGATGACGAGCATGGTCAGGTCGACCACCTTGCTCCAGTCGAAATCGGGTGTGTCCAGCAATACGCGTTCGATCAGGATCGCTTTCGATCCCGGCTCCAGCGTTGTCGCGACCTGGGTCATGATCGCGGTGGCCATCGCATCGTTGCATACGTGGATGACGCTCTTGAGCATCGCGCAGTCGGCCCGTACCGGGACCGCCAGAGTCGCATCGCCTTCGACGATATCGATCCGGTCGCGCACGCCTGCAGCGCTCAGATCGGCGTCTGCGCCGACCATCGATGCGGGGAGGTCGAAAAGGGTGGCGCGAAGATGCGGATGCGCGCGCAGCACGGGAGCGAGGATCACGCCGCGGTTGCCGCCGACATCGAGAAGATGCGAGATGCTGGAAAAATCGTAATGCGCGGCGAGTTCGTGGCCGACTTGCGCGGTCACGGACTGCCAGCCGCGATTGAAGCGCAGCGACGCATCCGGGTCTTTATCGAGATGATCGAACAGTTCGCGACCGTGCGCCACGCCGAAGCCGGTGCGGCCGCTGCGCAGACTGTCGGGCAGGTGTTGCCAGGCGCGACGGAATTCCGGGCCGCTGAACAGACGCATCTGATGCCCCATGCCCGCTGGCGATTCGTCCACCAGCAGACGGCCTTCGGCAGTCGCGACGTGTCCATGCCCGGTGGCGTTCGACAACGAGAGTCCCGAGAGCACATTGAGCACGCGCTCGACGGCGTCCGCATCGAGATCGAGCATTGCAGCGATGTCCTCGGCCCTGCGTGGCGTATCGTCCAGGCTTTGGAGAAGGCCCGTTTCGAGCGATGCATTGATCACATCGGCGAAGATCGCGGCATGCGACAGGAAGCGCAGATAATCGCGGGAGCCCGAACGGCCGAGCAGGCTGTAGCTGGATGTCAAGTGAGGTCTCCCGTTGACGTGTGTGCAGTATTGAGCGCGTGCGTCGGATGCGACACGAAGCGTGTCCATCCGAAACAGTGCGATTCGCGAGTGGAGGACGGGCGCGTTTTGGCCACAAAAAAATGGGTATTCCGCACTTTCTGTGCGTATACGTCTGTATGTATGTGCGCAACGCTTGCGGGTGATATGCAAACGTCCGGTATTGCGCTCGATGCTGGCAGATTCAAAACGTCTCCTGAGATTCCATTCTGGCGTGGGCGGGAATGCATTCGCATCGCGTTGCGATCCGCGTCCATACCGTGTCGAACGGATCGTCGTGTCGGACCGATGCCGTTCGCGCTGCTTCGAGGTTCCAAGATTATTGCAGGCGAGTGCCGCAGCGTCAAAGCTTTCGCGATTCACGGGGCCGCCACTGGCGCTGGCGGCACGCATCACGCATGCCTTTCGATCGCATGCCTTTCGATATTGCGAAGTGTCGTGGATAATATCGCGGAAGGTTCGCGTGGCGATTATCGGCCGTGCTATTCTCCTCCCCCCGATCCATCCTGGTCGGCGTGATCCGGTGGTCGCGCACGCACGCATCTCGCGCGCTGGATGAATCTCGACAATATATTGAAGAACGCTGAATGCTGGCGATTTTTTCGCCGCACAGTGCGCAGACGTACCAATGAAGCAGGGATTCGCATGTATCCGTTCCGTAAGGATTTGTTCGCCACGGAAAGCCGCTGGTATGTCGCATGTTGGGACGAGGATGTCACCGACCAACCGATCGAACGCTGGATCCTGAATCGCCCTCTGGTCCTGTATCGGGACGGCGCCGGTCGCGTAGTCGCGCTGGACGGTCGTTGTCCTCATCGCGGATTTCCGCTCGCCAAAGGCCGGGTCTGCGAAAACACCATCGAATGCGGTTATCACGGCATGCGCTTCGATGCGACCGGCGCATGCGTGCATATTCCCAGCCAAGAGCACATCCCGTCGAAGATGCGCGTCGCGTCGTATCCCGTGCACGAAGTATGGAACTGGGTCTGGATCTGGATGGGCGATCCGCAGCTCGCCGATGTGTGCGATGTGCCCGACCATATCGCGCTGGGACTGACCGATACCGCCAACTGGGAGCCCGATGTCAAGGTCTACTCGCACGTCGCTGCGCGTTACCAACTGCTCCACGACAACCTGCTCGATCTCAGTCACGTGGGTTTCCTGCACGGTTCGACCATCGGCACCGCCGATCTCGCGCGCACCGAGCAGCGCAATACGCACGACGAGACATCGCTCAACAGCACGCGTTATGTCACCGATGCCACGCTGACGCCTGCGCTTGCGGCGGCCTGGGGCGTCGATGGCGTGGTTGATCGCGAACTCTCGCTCACCTTCATGCTGCCCTGCCTGCACTGGGGGCACGATCGTTTCCTGCGTAGTCGCAGTCTGGAGGCGGCGGATGCCGGGCGCGAACTCGCCGTGCGGCGCATCTATCATGCGATCACACCGGCGACGCGCAACAGCGCCCATTATTTCTTCGTGCGCGCATCGGGCCTGCACCGCAGCGGTCCTGCGCCGACGCTCAAGTTCGACTATCGCAAGATCATCGACGAAGACGTCGCGGCGGTCGAGCAGGTCGAGCGCCTGCTCGCGGCAGGCGTCGAGCCGGTCGATGTCTCCGTGCGCAGCGACTCCCATGCGGTCAAGGCGCGGCATCTGCTCGAGCAGATGATCCTCGCCGACCAACACCATGCGCGCGTCGATCGCGCGCTTTCCACGCTCGAATCATCCGGGAATACCCAATGAAACACCTGCTCCTCGTCGGCGGCCACGATGAAACCTTCGCGCGTTTCGCCGGTCTGCCTTACCGCTTCAGCGCGATCCAGTTGGCGTCGAGCATCGGCGACGCCCAGAGGGCCCTGCTCGAACGGATCGAAGTCGTCCCCGCACTCGAAACCGCGGTCGTCGTCGACCGCGCTCACAGCATCCATGCCGTCGATCCGGTCGATCTGGTGTTCTCGTTCACCGAGGACGGCCTGTTGCCGGCTGCGGCCGTCGCTCGCGAACTCGGTATCGAGGGCATCGATTACGACGCCTGTCTGGCCTGCATCGACAAGCCTGTCATGCGCGCGCGTTTCGAGCACACCCCGTTCCGTATCGACTCGGCGACCTGTACTGCGCTCGACGAAGCGCTGGCATTCTTCGCGGCGCATCCGCGCGGCGTCGTGCTGAAGGATCCGCGCGGTGCGGGCAGCCGCCATGTGGCGATCGCGCATACGGCCGCCGAACTTCAGGCGTCGTGGACCGCATTGACCGCTCAGATCGACCGCGTTCTGCTTGAAGAATACATCGGCGGCCAGGAATACAGCGTCGAGACGCTGACCATCCGCGGTCGACACGAAGTGCTGGGCATCACCGAGAAGCGTCTGCGCGGCGACACCCTGGTCGAGGAGCAGCATGTGTTTCCGGCGAGCGGGCTCGATACGGATCTGGTCGCGCGCATCGATGCGCTCGCGACCGGCGTGTTGGATGCGCTCGGGTATCGCCACGGACCCTGTCATATCGAGTTCAAGGTGGATGGCGGCGAAGTGCGCCTGATCGAAATCAACAATCGCGCCGGCGGCGATTTCATCTGGGAACTGGTCTGGCTGACGCGTGGCGTCGACATGTTCCGCGAAACATTGGCCTATGCGTTCGAGGGTGAACCCGACCCGTCGGCCCGTGCGGGAATCGCCCGTCACGCCACCGCCGCGTCGCTGTTTTTCTTCGTGCCGCAGCGCGAAGCGGACGTGCGCGCAGCGCTCGAAGGCGTGTCGATCGAGCGATGCCTGCTGGACGATGACGATAATGCGCCACGCCCGGTCAACGATTCCGACGATCGCTACGGGGTGATCGTGATCGGTGCCGCAGACGAGCGTTCTCTGCGTGCAGCGCTTTCCCGCGCTGCCGATGCCGCGCCCGTGGCCTCCGCCGCTTGAGCGACTCGTCGCCAGCTTCGACCGCCTGCCACCGCGAATGAGGACCGGAGACGCTTGGCGGCGCCTGCGGCTGCACTGGCGCGGGTTGCGCCTCGACGGCGCGCTGGATGGCGGGGGCAGGGTGGATGTCGCCCGCCTCGATGCTGGCACGTGCGCGACACGTACGCGCATGCGCTACGCGCACGCGCTGGAGACAGGCGTCGTCGATGCGCGCACGCCCGCACGCATGTTCGGGCATGCGGCGATGCTGACGGCGACGCTGCTGCTGATTGCCGCGTCGATCGCACTGACGTTCCATATCCCGATCGCTTTCCAGGATTTCCTCGCCGATCCGGCTGCCGGCCGCAATGCGCGCGACGGCGCGCTTGGACTCTTCGCGTTGCTCGCGGCTTCGTATGTGTCGTTGAATGGCGTGTTCGCGTTGGCGTTCTGGCTGGGGATCGAAGCGCGCCGTCATTTCGGCGCGAGTGCGGCCCTGGCGATGGCGCGCAGTAGCGATGCGCCATCGATGCGACTGGTCTCGTTTTTCGGCCAGGAGTTGGAGAAGATCGAATCCGCGGTGTCGGTGATGCCGCTGCTGGCGCTCAATCTCGGCATCACCATCGTCTCTTCGGCGCTACTGATCCGTTTCAACGGTTCGCTCGGCTGGGTGGCGATCGTCGCGCTGCTGGCGACCACGCTGATCACCCAGGCATTGGCGCGGCGCAACGCCGAACTTTCGCAACAGCTCAACCGCAGTACGCAGACGCGCGCGGAAACCACCGCGGTCCTGTTCAAGACCGTGCGCACCATCATCCAGGCGGGCCTGATCGGCAATGCCGCGACTGTGATCGCTGCGCTGCGCAAGGATGAAGTCGCGATTCTGCGCAAGCGTACGATCGCGTTGACCTGGCTGAACCTGTTCCTGCAGATGGTGCCGGTGTGCCTCGCGTTCGCGGTCATCCTGCCGGGACTGATCGACGCGCAGGGTATCGACGTATCGGTGGTGTTTCCGTCGCTGCTGATGCTGGGCACCCTGCGCTCGGCGATGGGCTCGCTGCCCGATCTGATCGACGGCCTGAACATGGGATTGCACGCGCTGCGGGATGCGCCGCTTCCTGTCGCGGACGTGGGCTTCGATGCGGACGTGGACATGATCGGGCAGGCGCCGCCATCGGCGCGGTCCCTCGCGTCCTGCCTGCGCCAGGCGCGAGGGCGTGTCGTGCATGTCGACGTCGATGATGCCGCCGCGATCGGTCGATTTCTGCAGGCGCTGCGGGTTTGCGGCGATGCGCACTATCTGTGCGACCGGCCCTGGGTCTACACCGGCACCGTGCGCGAGAACATCCTGCACGGTCGTCTGGTCGCGCCAGACCGGTTTCGACAGGCGCTCGCCGATTCGGCCCTGGATGCCGATATGGCGCAATTGGCGAACGGTCTGGACACGGTCCTGCAGCCGGGCGGCGCCAATCTTTCGGGCGGCCAACGCCAGCGCGTGACGATCGCGCGTGCGATCTGCGACGACACCCCGACCATCGTCGCCCATCACGCGTTTTCGGCCCTCGACGAGCGTACCCGTCGGCATGTTCTCGATGCCTGCATCGATCGGGCCTGGTCGGGACGCACGCTGCTGCTGATCGACCGCGACCCGGCAGTGCTGGATCACGCACAATGCCGGCTCGTCTTCGATGCGGAGCATGGCGCAGTCCTGCATGAGATCGCATCCCGGCGCCGTGACGTCGCGACGCTTGCCGCAGCGGAGCCTGTCGATACGGACAACGTGCCGCCCCTCGCCGGGGAGGTCGAATCGGTTGCGCCGGTGCCTGATACCGTTGTCGGTCTGTCGCGCATGTTCGGGCGGCGTCGCCTGTTGCAGTTCGCTGCCGTCGTCGCAATGGTGGCGCTGTTCCGCGACGCCTTGCTGCTGGCCTCCCAGTACGTATTGACCATGGCCTCGGGCGCGTCCATCGCCGGTCAGATCGTATTCGCCACCAGCCTGATCGCATTGGCCGCACTGATCACGGCTCTGCTGGTGCGCAAGGTGCTCGATACAGTGATTCTGGCCACCGACCGCGTGTTCGCGATGTTGATGCGATCCACCCTCTATCGCAGGCTGGATCGTTTGGAGGCCCTCGACCGCTATCTCTCCGCGGGTATCCACGGCCAGAGCGTGCTCGACCGCTCTCTGGGGCCGCGCTTGATCGCGTTGCTCGGCACCGCGGCGCTGCTCGCGGTCACGTCGCTGTTCGTGGCGCTGCTGGTGCCGATGACGATTCCGTTGTTTCTGATCGCATACGTGGTGATGTTCTGGCTGGGCCGGCGCTATCGCGCCACCATCGCGGCGCTCGCGTCCGCGCAGGGCTCGATCAGCGGCAGCGCGATGGCATCGGTGATCGAATTCATGGACGGCCGCGACAGCCTGCGCATGCGCGAAGGCGCGATCGACGATTGGCTGCGCCGCCGCGTGATTCCCGGATTGGCGAGGCTGGATGCAGCGACGAAAGCCAGCGAGTGCGCAGAGCGCTGGTTCAGCTTGTCCAGCGAGCTGATCAGCAGTCTGATCTTCCTGGGCGTTGCGCTGTGGTTCGGGCTTGGCGGTGCTGGATCGCCGATCGTCGACGGATTGATTCTGGTCAGCATCGCAGCTGCGATCACGGCCAGCGGACGCCTCGTCAAGACGCTGGCCGCGTTCGACCACGACCTGGTGTGGCTGCGCGGCAGTCTGGGGCTCATCGACGATGCGGTGATCGCCCCGAAGATGGCCGATATCGCTGAAGAAAACAGCGCGCAGATCGATCGCAGTGCGCCCATCGTCGTCGACGGTCTGCGATTCGCCTACGGAAATTCCGGCCGCAACGTATTGCGGATCGACGCTTTATCGATCGCTCCCGGCGAAAGCGTGGCGGTGGTCGGTCGTACAGGTGCCGGCAAATCGACGCTGCTGAAACTGTTGTCGGGCGTGCTCGCCCCCAGCGCGGGCAGCATCCGCGTCGCCGGCATCGCGCCATCGGATCTGCGTGCCGCCGATTTCGGCCGGGTGTTCCAGATCCTGCCGCAGGAACCGGTGTCTCTGCCCGGCCGCATGCGCGACTCATTCTTTCCCGTTGATCTCGATGCGGCCGCTGTCCGCAGCGCCTGTGCGCTCGCTGATGTCGATGCGGCGACGGTCGCAGCACTGGATGAGCCCACCGGCACCGCTTTGCGCGCAGTGGATGTCGCGCGGCTCAAACTGGCTTCGATCGTGGCGAGTCCGGCGCCTGTGGTGGTGCTCGATGAGCCCACTGCGGCACTCGACGAGCCGCAATCCCACGATTTTACCCGCAGTCTGCTGCGACTCACGACTGGCCGCACCGTACTGATGGTGACCCACAATGTGCGCCTGCGCGATTACTTCGACCGCTGCGTGACGCTCGACAATGCCGCAGGTGGCGCTTCGACGCCCGCAGGCGTCGCGGCTCGAACCGCCCCGGACGCGACACGAAGACACGACATGCATCCCCACGAGTCAAACCCATGAAGATACTGATCCTGCATCGGGTACCGTTCGCGGTCCTGCACTACGACCGATTGATCGATCACGCGGCGCATGAGGTGATCTATCTCGGCGCGGAAGACCGGCTCGGCGACCTGCCGCCCGATTTGCGCGCTGTCCGCATCCCGCTGCTGCCCGGGCAGGACCATGCGACCCACGTCGAGCGGTCCATCGAGGCGTTTCGCGGCGTTCAACGCGTGGTCTCCGCATCGCAATACACATTGCGCGATGCGGCGCGCATCCGCGAAGCCATCGATTGCCCCGGCATGCGCGTCGATGCGTTCGACGCGGTCGACGACAAGGTGGTCATGAAAGCCCGCATCCGCGCCCTGGGCCTGCGGGCACCGGCGTTCATGCCTTATCCGCAGTTTCTCGAGGCGCAGGATTGTCCGTGGACGGCGAAGACGGTGCTCAAGCCGCGCTGCGAAACGGCCAGCCGCAACGTTTCGGTTTTTGCCAGTCCGCAGACACTGCTGGCTGCGGCGGAGCGGGGCGAGATTCCCGACCAGCCCGCGGCGGAGTCGATGCAGATCGAGGAGTTCGTCGAAGGCCCGATCCTGCATTTCGATGGCTTCGCCCGCGAAGGCGAGATCGTGCTGATCCAGCCGAGTCGCTATCACGGCACATGTCTGGGCTACGCGCGCGGCGAATCGCTCGGCTCGCTGCAGTTCGACGATCGTGCGCTGGCGGAGACCGCCGCCGGCTATGTGCGTGCCTGCGGCATCGCGGACGGTGCCTTCCACCTCGAAATGATCCAGACAGAGGCCGGTCTGTGCTTCCTGGAGATCGCGCCGCGCGTCGGTGGCGGAGGCATCAACGATGTGATGCGCCTGCGCTGGGACATCGATCTTGTGGCCGCCGATATCGCCACTCAGGCCGGCATGGAACCGCCCGCTTACGCATCCCGGGCCACCGACGAGCGCTACGGCTTTTACATCGTCCCCGGTCATCCGCACGCCGGCAGCCGCTGCATCGTGCGTTTCGATTACCCGGACCGCGCGCGGATCGTCAGCGAAACCGCCATCGGCGCAGACGAAACGCTTGGCGCGGATATCACGCACAACGCGGGCGAAGTCCCCCTCTATCTGATCGTCAGACAGGATCTCGCGATCGATCCGACAACCTTGATGGACGGCATTGCCGCTTCCATCGATATCCAGTACTCAAAGGAGTGACCGATGCAAGACAAGATCATCATCGTAAAGCGCGATTCGCTGCCCGCCCTGACCCATGTGGACGTGGACGACCGCAAAGTGGACATCGGCGAACTGCGCGATTTCAGCCGCCACGACGCGCTGCGCGCCTGCATGACGTCCAATGCCTCGACCACGTCGTTCGCCTGGACCACGCTCAAGCCCGGGCAGACGTTGGCGGCGCACAAACATCCCGTCGACAGCATGATCCTGGTGTGCGAGGGCGCTGGCCGCTACTTCGGCGAATACGATGCCGAACTCGGTGCCGGCGACATCGTCTACGTACGCAGCAACGCCCTGCACGGTTTCCAGGCCGCGGCGGACAGCCGGCTGGAGTGCCTGTCGATCCAGTTCGAAGGGCGCGGTCTGTATGAGGACAGCGAGCGCAGCCTGGTCAAGTTCGGCGACATCAGTCATTACGATTCGATACTCGCCTGCAACCGCAACTGGAAGCAGTCGTTCGCCGCACTGTGCGCATCCCTGAGCGCCGACATCAGCAGCCACGGCGATATCTACAACGCCAGTCTGTACGGTTATATCGGCCGCTGGTCGGGCGTATTCCAGAATCTGCTGTTTCTGCGCCAGGCCAATACCCACTGCAAATCGCTTTCCGAAATCTTCCGGGAACATCTGCACGACGAATTCGGTCACGATGCGCTGCTGTCCCAGTACGAATACCGCTGGGATGCGCAGCTGGAAGCGTATTTCGGGTGGTTCCTCAACCAGATGTACACGCGATCCGACGAGGCCAAGCTGATCCTCGTGCATATGGTCATGGAGACGGCGGGCGACGTGTTCTCGCAAGTCATGGCGGAGTCCAGCGCCGGCAAGACCGAAATCGCCGATTACGTCGGCGTGCACGGCGAACTGGACGGCGGGCATGCGGATGTCGGCTCGAAGATCATCAAGAACTACTGCTTCAGCCATCCCGCCGACGCCAAGAGCGCCTGCGAAGACGGCTGGCGGATGTTCATGGGCATGTTCGCGCGGATGCGCGAGCTGGCCTTGCTGCGCCAACAGGAGGCCATGCTGCCATCCGACATGGAAGCGGCCTGACAGAGAACGGAATCGGCATCGATGACGAGGGGTAACACGTGATGAATCTGGACAACGGCACCAAGGGTGCGCAGAGCGCTGCAGACGGCATGGACCCGATGCGCTGGCGCTTCGGTCGCGCACGCGAGGAATTCGATCTGCGACGCATCGATCTGACGTCGCTCGCCATGGATTTCAGCGTCCATTCCCGCGAGTACTGCGAACGGGTGACCGGCGTGGATCTGACCGGTGTCGCGGTGGAAGATTTCCATCGTCATATCCCCGTCGACATGCAGACGCCCAACGACGTCAACATCAACGCCTGCACGCACCTGATCCAGGAGGCGGAGGACGCGGCCCTCTATCGCGACTACATCCGCGTATTGCTGCACATTTCCTACGAAGTACTCGGCAGCGATCTGGTGTTCGAATCCAAGCCCTTCCTGCGCCTGCATTTTCCGCAGCCGATGCCGAGTCATTTCCGGCTCGCAAACGGAGAGATGGCCTGCTACCACAACGATATGATGTTCGGAGAGTATGCGGAGCAATTCAATTGCTGGCTGTCGATCACCCGTTGCCGAGCCAGCAGCGGGCTGCAGGTGGCCAGCCTCGCCGACAGTTGCAGGATCGTCGATCGCTTCGTCGATTCGCTGGGGCTGGCGCCGCATGATTTCGCGGAATCCCGCCCCCGTTTCTTCGAATGGATGCGCGACGACGAAGACGCATATCGCTTCGTGAAGGAGAGGGTGTCGGCCATGCGGTCCGAAGCGAATGAGCTGGTCATGTTCCATCCGATCAAGATCCACGGCACCGCCGAGAACATCGAGGACACGACCCGTTCGAGCATCGATTTCCGCATCATGCCGCTGGACGACTACGAGCGCGTCATCCGCCTGGCGACTGAAAATGCCGAGAAGATCACTGCCTTCGACGGCATGGTCTATGTGCGCGGCGATTATTACCACTCAGCGACCATTCGCGAGTACGCAAGGGCGCATGGTCTGGATGGCGGCGTCCGATGAGCGTCGCGCGCATGCGCCTGCTCGCGCCGATCGCGATTGTCTGCTCGATCGCCTGCTCGCTGGCCGGCCCGGCCGCGGCAGGCGATATCGTCGCCCATCCGCTCGCCGCGGGGGATCGCATCGTGCTCGACGGGCGGCTCGACGACGCGGCGTGGCAGGGTGTTCCGGCGCAGACCGAGTTCTACGAGTTCAGTCCGCGCGACGATCGCGATGCCTCGCTGGCGACTTCGGTCAGGGTTTCCTTCGACGAGACGTATCTGTATGTGGCGCTGTCGGCGCGCGATCCTGCCGCCGACGAGATCCGCGCGCCGTTCGCGCGGCGCGACAAGGTGTTCGCTGAGCAGGATATGTTCCAGTTGTTCATCGACGCCAGCGGCGAACGCAAGTCGGCGCAGTTCATCCGGGTCAATCCGCGCGGCGCGATCGGCGATGGTGTCTATACCGAATCGGAAGGGGAGGATTTCTCGCCGGACTTTCCCTTCGACGCCGCAGCGCATCGCCGCGACGACGGTTGGAGCGCGGAACTGCGCATTCCTTTCGCTTCGCTCGGCTACGACGGCTCGGGCCGCGACTGGACCATGCTGGTGTTGCGCAATATGCCGCGTACCGATCGCATCCGTTACGCCAATGCCCGGCTGCCGCGCGACAACAACTGTCTGCTCTGCCATAGCCCCGCGCTGCGCGGTCTGCGCGATCTGCCGGTCGGACTGGACTGGCGGCTCACGCCGCAGCTCACCGCCATCCTGCGATCGGACGAAGCCCGCGACCGCACCGAAATGCAGGCTTCGCTGGATGCGAAGATCCGGATCAACCCGCGCACGGTGGTCGATCTCACGCTGAATCCCGATTTCTCCCAGGTCGAGAGCGATCTGCCGGTCCTTTCGGGCAACAGCCGTTTCTCGGTGCTGCTGCCGGAGAAGCGTCCATTCTTTCTCGAAGGCGCAGACCTGTTGGTGTCGCCATTCAACGTCATGCATACGCGTTCGATCACCGATCCCGGCTGGGGCGCCCGTACCACGTACCGAAGCGACAGCTTGAATCTGGCGTTGCTGACCGCGCGCGACCAGGGCGGCGGCAGCGTGATCGTGCCCGGCGCCTACGGGAACGATGTGGTCGCACAGGATTTCAGCTCGCAGGCGACGGTGCTGCGTGCGACAACGACGCGCGCAGGGTTCACCTGGGGCGGTGTGCTGACCGACCGCAGCCTGTCCGGCAGCCGCGGCTATAACCGCGTGATCGGCCCGGATGCCGTGTGGCAGATCGGCGCCGATACGCGGATGCGCGCGCAAGTGCTGATGTCGTCGACCACCGCTGTCGTCGATGCCGATGGCGAACTGCGCGAAGGTGCGCGTCGCGACGGCATCGCCGCCTACTTCGACATCAGTCGCGACGTTGGCGAGTGGCGCTATTACGGACGTTACCGCGATATCGGCAACGGGTTCCGCGCCGACAACGGTTTCTTCACCCAGTCCGGCGTGCGTGCGCTCGATCTCGAGGCGACGCGTCGTTATTACCGGGAGGGTGCCTGGCGCGAGATCAGTCCTTATCTCAACATGGGGCGTGTCCAGGACCGCAAGGGTCGCACCGTGTCGCAGAGCGTGAATCCCGGCGTCTATCTGGCCGGTCCGCGCGGCATCGGCCTGAATGTCGAGTGGCGGCCGGACGAGCGCATCGCGCTGGCGCCGGATGCGCCGTTGCTGCGGCGGGGCTATGCCCGCGCCGCGATCGACATCGCGCCCAACGCGTGGCTGAACCGCGTCGTGGTGGACGCGGAACTCGGCGATCAGGTGGATTACGAGAACGGCAGGCTCGGTCGCGGCGGTCTGGTCAGCGTATTCGCCCGCTGGCGGCCGTTCGATCGCTTCGAGATGGAGCAGGAATACAGCCGTTTCTGGGTCGATGCGCGCGATGGTTCGGCCGATCGGATCTATGCCGAGGACACCTTCTCGTGGACGTCGATCGTGCACTTCAGCGCGCGCGACACGCTGCGTGCGATCTGGCAGCGCGATGCCATCCGTCGCAATCCGGATGCCTATCCGATGCCGGTCGACGTGCGTGGAGGCAGCGAAGAATTGTCGCTGGTGTACGCGCATACGCGACGCTTCGGTTCCACACTGTATGTGGGTTGCACTGCGGCCGAACGGCGCGCCGCGGTGGACGACCGCCGCTGGGAAGTGTTCGCCAAAGCCAGCTGGGCGTTCTGAACCGGCCGCAGCGCCGGTCCAGATTGCTGTCCAGATTCCGGCTCCGGTTCAGTCGAAGTCGAGCACTTCGCCCTTGATCCGATCCAGCGCCAATTCGTCGCGGCGCAGGGCTTCCGGGTCGCTGTTCACCAGATCGATCCAGCCGGCGTCGCCCGAAAGATCGTGGGTAAGCTTCACGTTCTGGCCGACTTCGACATGCAGGCTGATGCGGCGGAAGGACGGCAGGCGTTCGATCGCGTCCAGATTGCGCAGTGCGGTCAACACGCCTTCGCGTTCTGCGATCAGGTACACACGGATGGCGTGCGCATGCGACACGAAGTCGACCGGCGGCGGCGGCGCCGACAGGAAGGCATCGACCGTGCATTCGACCTGGCTAAGACCATCGGCGCGCAGATCCCGAACCAGCTTATGGGTGTCGCCGCCGCTCAGACGCGGCCCTACCTCGATGAAAACGATCTCGCCGCGCGTGTTGATCTTCAGCTCGGTGTGCGAAGCGCCGATCCGGAAGTCGAGCGCATCCAGCGCCTGCGAAGCGAAATCGAACGCACGTCGCGCGATGGGATCGGTCGCGGGCAGGTAGAACTCTTTCTCGTAGATGAAAGCCCGCCCGTTGTGCGGACCTTTCTGATAACGGAAGCAGTCGATGGGCACGTGTTTGCCGGCGTAGGAAACGAAGTCGACCACGTATTCATCGCCGTCGACATATTCCTGCACCAGTGCCGACCGGTTCATCGCTCCCATCAGATTGCGCTGGCCGCAGATCGCCGCGAATGCCGCCGTCACCGCATCCGCATCGTCGCAGAGATGCACATTGTCGCTGCCGCCGGATTCGACCGGCTTGACCACCACCGGGAAGCCGGCGTCGCGGGCCCAGGCCTGTATCGCTTGCAGATCGTCGGACTCGAGTTGCAATGGCACGCGCAGGCCGGCGTCGGCCACCATCCTGGCCATCCGGGCCTTGTCGCGGCGCGCTTCGGATTTGTGCAAGCCGTTGAAGGGCAACCCCACCTGCGCGCACAAGGCGTCGGCGTAGACGATCGAGGGGTCGACGCAGCCGACGATATGGGTGATGCCCGCACGTCGGACCTGGTCCGCCATCTCGCCGATCGTGGCGGTCGCACGCAATACTTCGCCCGGTGCCTTGTCGAGTGCGCCGACGTTGCCGCTTTCGATGCTGGCGAAGGCGATGCCGCGCGCGGTGAGCTCTTCGTAAAAACACGTCGACGTGCGGATCGGGTCGACAAGCCCGAATTTGATCGGTGTAGGTGTAGACACGTTGTTTCCATACTGGATGCCGCGCGACGGGACGGCGCGGCTTCGTCTAGGGGATGCCGAGCGACATCGCAATCGGCGCGATCGCATCTTGCTTGCGCACCCGGCCCCGCGTTCGCGGTGCGGTGGCTTTGCGGGTGGTCGACGAAGATCGGATTTTCGGCCGCCGCTAAGGTATCCGATCGGCGCCGTCTTGTGTTGGAATAGCCGTCCCGCACGGTACTTACTGCGCCGCGCGGATCCGGGTCGGAAGTCGCCGATGATGCGCGCCACCACGCTCGGTACCGACATAAACATCGACAACAGCGATTTCGATCAGGAGTTTCGTATGCCTCATGTATTGATAGTGGGTGGAATGGGGCCGACGATCCGCGACGTAACCGGGCTGGGCATCGACATCAGTATGTTCCAGCATGCAGCGCTGGTGCGTCCGGAGACGCCTGCACTGTCGTCGCGGCTCTATGTGTTCGATTACGAGCAGCAGGAAGAGTCCGTATCGCTGGCCCGCTGGCTGCATGCGCAGCATCCGATCGACGTGGCGATCTCTTTTACCGAAAGCGGCGTCGAAGTGGCGGCGGCGATCTGCGCGCGATTGGGGATTGCGGGGAATCCGCCCGAGGCGGTGCGGCTCAGTCGCGACAAGCATGCGATGCGTGAACTGATGCGCGCGCGCGGCATGCCTGCGGTGCGCTTCCGCAAATGCGTGGATGCGGAAGACGCGCGCGACTTCTGCCGCGAGTTGGGCGCGCCCGTGATCCTCAAACCGGTGTCCGGCAGCGGCAGCGCGGGTGTGTGTCTGGTGGAGGCGCCGGAGCGCGTCGACGAAGCCTGGGCGAGGATCGGGTCCGACGCCGCGCTGGGCGTGTTGGCCGAGGAATTTTTCGACGGCCCGGAATACAGCGTCGAAGCGCTCAGCGTCGACGGCATGCATCGGATGATCATGGTGACCGAAAAACTCACCAGCGATGCGCCTTATTTCATCGAGAGCGGGCATCAGATGCCGGCCTCGCTCGCCGACGGCGATCGGGAGCGGATCGAGGCCACCGTGTTCGCGTTGCTGGATGCCATCGGTCATCGCCTGGGACCATCGCATACCGAACTTCGCCTCACCGCGCAGGGCCATAGGATCATCGAAACCCATACCCGTCCGGGCGGGGATTTTCTGCCTGTACTGGTCGAGGGCGCATGCGGCGTCGACCTGGTGCGGGAGACGCTGGCCAGCATCGGCGGGAAGACGCCGCTCGCTTCGGTGGATCTGTCGCGTGCGCCCGCCGCTATGGCGATTCGGTTCTTCACGCTGAGCGATGTGGTGATCGCGGGCATTTCGGGCTTGGACGATGCGGCGGCGATGCCCGGCGTCGAACATGTCGTCTGCGATGTCGGTATCGGCGATGCGGTCGGGCCGCCGACGTCGTCGGATTCGCGCCAAGGCTTCATCGTCGCGCGCGGTGCGACGCTTGAAGAGGCGCAACAGCGCGTGACGGCCGCGATGGCGCGCGTCAGTTTTGCGACCGGCTGATGCGGGTCGATGGAGTGAATCTGCCGGTCGCGCCTTCGGATGCAGGGTCGTTTGGGGGCCTGCTTTTTTCCGGTTACGATCCGGCATGTCGCTAACCCCGTTCGCTTGGACGGGCCGTTCAGTCGTCACCATTCGCAGGGGCACGTTCATGCAACGCAATTTCGCAATCTCCGCTGTCATCGCATCGTTCACGGTGATATTGCTCATCCACTCGATGAGCCCCGTGGCGCAGGCGCAGCGGACACCGGACCACATGGCCGCGCCCGCGCTGACCGCACCGCCGTTGATCAAGGCGTCTGGCGCCGAGATCCCCGTGGGCCTGCGCGCAGCGTCGATGCAGGTCGAGACCGACGGCAGTCTGGCCCGCACGACCCTGCTGCTCTCGTTGTACAACCCTAAGGACCGGCTGCTGGAAGGCACGCTGGAATTCCCGCTGCAGCCTGGCCAGCAGGTCAGCGCGTTCGCGCTGGATGTCGGCGGCGCGCTGCGCGACGCGGTGCCGGTGCCCAAGCAGAAAGCGCAGCAGGTGTTCGAAAGCATCGAACGCCGCAACGTCGATCCGGGCGTGCTCGAACAAACCGCCGGCAATCATTTCCGCTTGCGTGTGTATCCGATTCCCGCCCGCGGCACGCGGCAGGTGCGGCTGGTGATCGATGAGGCCATGCGCCGCGACGCGGACGGCTGGCGTCTCGATGTGCCGGTGCATCTGCTCGGCGGCGCGGACGCGTTTTCGCTGGAGCTGCGCGCCCAGGGGCTGCGCAAGCCGCCGCAGGTGGTGGGCGCTTTCGATGGCTTGAATTTCGAACGCAGCGGCCGCGGGTATGTCGCGACCGTCGAGCGCAAGATGTTCCGGCCTGCGAACGGCCTGTCGCTGCGTTTTCCGGCCGACAACACCGCGCAGAGCTACGTGCAGTCGTACGGCCCGCAGTCGTACGGCGACGACCGCTACGCGCTGGTCGAAATCCCGGTGCCGGCGACCGCGAAGGTCATGACTCGACGCGCATTGCCTGCATCGGTCGGCCTGCTGTGGGATGCGTCGGGCTCGGCGCGCAAACGCGACCGGCAGACGGAGTTCGCGCTGCTCGACCGCTATTTCAAGGCGATGGGCGATGGTAGCGTCGCGCTGCGCCTGCTTCGCGACGTGGGTGAAGACGGCGGCCGTTTCGAGATTCGCGGCGGCGATTGGAGTGCGCTGCGCAAGGTGTTGGAAACAGCGGTGTACGACGGCGCCAGCGATCTCGCCGACTGGACCCCGGCGGCCGGCATCGGCGAATACCTGCTGGTCAGCGATGGCCTGCAGAACTATGGCGACCGTGCGTTTCCGAAGCTTCACGACGGACAATCGCTGTACACGCTGAATTCCGCCGGTGCGGACGCCGATGGCGCGCGCTTGTCGGCGCTGGCTGAAGCGCGCGGCGGCCGTCTGGTGCAGTGGCAGGGTCGCGCCGGTCTCGACGCCGCCGCCGATGCGCTGCTGGGTGCGGGGGGCCGTATCGTGGCGCTGGAAGGCGAGGGCATCGAAGACCTGCAGCCGCAGGCCTGGTACGTCGAAGGAGGGCCGTTGCGCGTGGCCGGCCGTTTGACCGAACCGACCGCCACCGTGCGCGTCACCGTAAGCGAAGCGGGCAGGACCCGCAGCTTCGAACAAACGATCGACACCGATACGCCACAGAGCAACCGGGTCGGCGCGCTGTGGGCCAGCTGGCAGGTGGCAGCCCGTGCGGCCGAACCCGAGCGTCATCGGGGCGAAATCGCGCGCCTTGGTCAGCGTTTCGGCATTATCACGCCGGGCACCTCGCTGCTGGTGCTGGAAGCGCCGGAAGACTATGTGCGCTACGACATTCCCGCACCGCCGGCCTTGAGCGAACAGGTCGCTGCGCTGCGGCGTACGCAGACCCAGGAAAAAGAACAGTCGCGCAGCCAGCGGCTGGAAGATGTCGCCAGCCGTTTCGCCGAGCGCCTCACCTGGTGGGGACGCGATTTCCCGAAAACCGCGCCGCCCGCGCCGAAAGCCGACAAGGCGCGTTCGAGCCGCGGACGACTGGCGCGCGAAGAAGCGCCGACCGGGGGCGTTGCGATGCAAGCGCCGCCGCCGCCCGCGCCGCCCGCGCCGATGCCTGCGGAGGCCGCTGCTGCTGCCGATCGTTTCAGCGACGATGCCCGCCAGCGCGAGCCCGATAGTGAACTCGATCTGATGGTCGTGACAGGTTCGCGAATCCCGGGCACGGAAGCGGCCAACGCGTCGCCTGCGATGCTCGCCGGCCGGGAAGGCGATGGCACTGCAGCCGGTCAAGGCGTCTCCATCCAACTGCAGGCCTGGGCGCCGGATTCGCCGTATGCCCGCCGACTGCGCGGCGCCAAGGCCGAAGATCTCTACGCCTTGTATCTCGACGAACGCGACAGCCACGCCGACAGCACCGCGTTCTATCTCGATGTCGCCGATCTGCTGCTGCAGAAAGGCCGCCGCGCCGAAGCGCTGCGGGTGCTGTCGAATCTGGCCGAACTCAAGCTGG
Organism: Lysobacteraceae bacterium; assembly: GCA_046590925.1. Taxonomy (GTDB): domain Bacteria; phylum Pseudomonadota; class Gammaproteobacteria; order Xanthomonadales; family Xanthomonadaceae; genus Lysobacter_I. The sequence goes on from JBKJTC010000139.1 coordinate 29,429, forward strand.
AGAACCGCCACGTGCTGCGCGTGCTCGGCTATCGGCTGATGCAGGCGAAGGATTACGCCCGCGCGGTCGAAGTCTTCCGCGAAGTGCTGCGTCTCGCCGACGTGGAACCGCAGAGTCATCGCGATCTGGGCCTGGCGCTGGCGGCGTCCGGCCAGCGTCAGGAAGGTATCGAGCGTCTGTACGAAGTCGCGGCGCGGCCGTGGGACAGCCGCTTCTCGGAAGTGGAGCTGGTCGCGCTCAACGAACTGAACGCGATTGTCGCCACCGCCCCGCAGCGGCTGGACACCGCCTTCATCGACCGCCGCCTGCTGCGCAACATGCCGCTGGATCTGCGCGTGGTGCTGGCCTGGGACAGCGACAACAGCGACATGGACCTCTGGGTGACCGATCCGAACGGCGAGCGCTGCTATTACGGCAACAAGAACACCTACCAGGGCGGGCTGTTGTCCGACGATTTCACCGGCGGCTACGGCCCCGAGGAATTCGTGCTGAAGGACGCCAAGCCCGGCAAGTACAAGGTCGAAGCCAATTTCTTCGGCGACCGCCAGCAGATCGTTACCGGCGCGACCACGTTGAGCATGATGTTCAGCACCGGCTGGGGCACGAAACGCCAGAACGACCAGACTGTAACGCTGCGTCTGAGCGGCAAGAGCGAGACGGTGTTCGTGGGCGAGTTCGAGGTGAAGTGAGCTGCGCCGAGCCTCGGCGATCGTGAACTCTTTGCATAGCGTTCTCCAAACTGAACCGTGATCCCGGCGAAGGCCGGGATCACGGTTTCAGTTACGAAGCTTCATGCGTATGCGCGAAAGCTGGGCCCCGGCCTTCGCCGGGGTGACGACTCCGATTTCATTTCTGATTTCAATGTGTCGTTGCAGCCCGAGGCGTCTCGACGCGCGCGCTGTCGGGACGTGGATTCGCCTTCAATCCGAACAACGGCCGCAGCCAGCGCACCCGCCGCACCAGTTCGAAACCCGCGAAGCTCATCGCGAACGTCGCCAGCACCAGCAGCGGGCCTTCCACGACCGGACGAAGGCCCAGCGGCTGCGCGTTGTGGGCCAGCGCCACGATGATCGTCTGGTGGAGGATATAGACCGGGAACACGGCTTCGCGCAGATAGCGCAGGGCAGGCGAATCGGTGAAGGCGATGCCGCGGACGAAGCCGAAGATCGCGGCGATCGCGGTCCACTGGAACGTGGCCCAGACCACGCGCTGAAACATGCGCAGCGCATCCGGCGGCGGCGTGGCTTCGTCGCTGTAGCCGCTGCCGTAGAAGTACCAGACGATGAAGGCATAGCAGCTTGCGGCAACGATCAGTGCCGGCCAGCGCATCCGCTGGAGCGCATCCCATACGCCATTGCGGGTCGCGACCAGCACGCCGAGCAGGAACAGCGGCAGATACTGCGCGTGGTTGTACCAGTCGTCGACCAGGGCATGGGTCGATTCGAAACGCCCGACCAGCACCACCCGCGCGATCGCCAGCAGCAGCGCCGGCCAGACCAGCACGCCGACACCGGAAAGCCGCCGCTCCAGCCAGCCGCTGATGCGATCCATTTTCCCGCGCGCGAAATGCAGAAAGGCCCAGGCGATGACGGTGTAGACCCACAGATAAGCGACGAACCACAGATGGTTCCAGGTCGGCACGTCCAGACAGTCGCCCTCGCGGCAGAAAGTGGGGTCGCCCTGCAGATACCGGCCCCAGAACGCCAGATAGCCGTCGCGGTAACCGCCGGGCAGATTCTCGACCACCTCGTAATACGCCTGCGGCGTGACGATCACCAGCATCCCGAAGATCAGCGGCACCAGCAGGCGCCAGCTCCGCTGACCGATGAAGCCGGCCGGCCGTTTGCCGAACAGGAAGGCGGTGGCGACCCCCGACACCAGGAACAGCAGCGACAGCCGCCACGGCGAGGTCAGCATCATCAGCGGTTCGAGGGTTTCGGACGCATGCGGACTTTTCACATGCCAGTCCCAGCTCACGTAGTACATGCCCACGTGGTACAGCACCAGCAGGAAGAACGCGGCCACCCGCACCCAGTCCAGATCGTATCGACGTTCCATTGGCGTCCCCGTTCGGAAAGTCGGCAGTGTCCGGTCCCGGACGCCGTAGACCACCGCGAAGTGCCTGTCGGCGGGTCTTCGGGGACGAAGCGACAGGCATGAGGGACGAATCCGGGGCGTGACGCGGGCCGCCTTGCCTACAATGCGCGGATGACCGCAGCCCCGGATCCAGCACCCGCCCAGGCAACCGTCGATGCCGCGCCGGCGATCTTCCATCGCTGGCAGCGGCCCGTGGAGATCGGGTTCTGGGTGATGCTCACCCTCATCAACGGCATCGCCAACAGCATCACCGTGCTGATGGACATCCGCCGGGTGGGGCTGGATTTCGCCGATTGGGAGCCTGCGGTGTGGGAGTGGTCCAGCGGACTGATGATGCTGGCGCTGGTGCCCGGCCTGGTGTGGTTCACCCGCCGTTTCCCGTTGCACTGGGACACCTGGCGTCGGCACCTGCCGTGGCATGTCGCCGCCAGCGTGGCGTTCTCGCTGATCCACGTTCTGGGCATGGTCGCCCTGCGGAAGCTCGTCTACGCCAGCCAGGGCGATCATTACGACTTCGGTTCATGGCCGGCCGAGCTGATCTACGAATATCTCAAGGACATCCGCAGCTACACGATGATGGTGTCTGTGATCGAGGTCTATCGTTTCATCCGGCGCCGGTTGCAGGGCGAAGCCAGTCTGCTGGACCGCCCCGACGAAGGCGAACCGGTCGAGCCGGTGGACCGTCCGGAGCGTTTCCTGGTCCGCAAGCTCGGCCGCGAGTTCCTGATCGCCGCCCACGACATCGAATGGCTGCAGGCCTCGGGCAACTACGTCAATCTGCGGGTCCGCGGCCACGACTATCCGCTGCGCAGCACCATCGCGGGCATCGAAGCGAGGCTCGACCCGGGACGTTTCGCCCGCATCCACCGCAGCTATATCGTGAATCTGGGCGGGATCGCGTCGATCGAGCCGCTCGACACCGGCGATGCGCGCCTGCATCTGCACGACGGACACGCGCTGCCGTGCAGCCGCCGCTATCGCGACGCGCTGCGCGCCCGAGCCGGGGCGGCTTGAGTCGCAGCTTCGCACCGCGCTGCGATTGCCTGGAAACGAACCGGACCCTGCTGAAGCGGTGCCCTGCTAGAATCCCCGCTCTTTGTTGCGACCGCACATCACGCCATGATCGAACTCAACCCGATCCGCCAGCGCATCGACGACCTTAGCGGTCGGCTCGATTCGCTGAGGGGGTATCTTTGACTACGACGCCAAAGTCGAGCGTCTGGAAGAAGTCAATCGCGAACTCGAAAACCCGGACATCTGGAACGACTCCGAACGCGCGCAGGCCCTGGGCCGCGAGCGCTCGCTGCTCGACAAGACCGTCAACGGCATCCGCGACCTGAAGGACGGCCTGGCCGGCGCCGAAGAGTTGCTGGAACTGGTCGAAATGGAAGACGACGACGACACCGCGCTGGCCATCCAGGCCGACGTGGAGCGCTATGCGCGCGGCGTCGACCAGCTGGAATTCCAGCGCATGTTCTCCGGCAAGCTGGACGCGGCCAGTGCGTTCGTCGACATCCAGGCCGGCGCCGGCGGCACCGAGGCCCAGGACTGGGCGGAAATGCTGCTGCGCATGTACCTGCGCTGGTGCGAAACGCGCGGCTGGAAGACCGAGCTGATGGAAGTCAGCGCCGGCGATGTGGCCGGGATCAAGTCGGCCACGTTCAAGGTCGAGGGCGATTACGCCTCCGCCTGGCTGAAGACCGAGATCGGCGTCCACCGGCTGGTGCGCAAGTCGCCGTTCGATTCCGACAACCGCCGCCACACCTCGTTCACCTCGGTGTTCGTGTCGCCGGAAGTCGAGGACGATATCGACATCGAGATCAATCCGGCCGATCTGCGCACCGACGTCTATCGTTCGTCCGGCGCCGGCGGCCAGCACGTCAACAAGACCGAATCCGCGGTCCGCATCACCCACATTCCGACCAATACCGTCGCGGCCTGCCAGAACGGCCGCAGCCAGCATCAGAACCGCGACATGGCGATGAAGATGCTGAAAGCGAAGCTGTACGAGCTGGAAGTCCAGAAGCGCAACGCCGAGCGCGACGCGCTGGAAGCCACCAAGTCCGACATCGGCTGGGGCAGCCAGATCCGCAACTACGTGCTGGACCAGTCGCGGATCAAGGATCTGCGTACCGGCGCCGAACGCACCGATACCCAGAAAGTGCTGGACGGCGACCTCGACGAATTCATCGAGGCCAGCCTCAAATCGGGCCTGGAAGCGGGCTCGAAACGCTCCGACGCCATTTGATTCTTCCCCTGTAGGAGCGGCGGAAGCCGCGACGGACGACCGAAAGACTTTCCGCAGCCCGTCGCGGCTTCCGCCGCTCCTACAGGGGAAGAATCAAATGGCGTCGGAGCGTTTCGAGCCCGCTTCCAGGCCCGATATGAG
>JBKJTC010000153.1:0-2616 GCA_046590925.1 Lysobacteraceae bacterium
GATTTTTTGCGGCGCTGCCGCTGTCTGCGCCTGATGGTGTGCGGGTAAAGCTTGGAACTTTTTCGCGCTGGGTGCGCGAGTCACTTTCTTTGGCGCACTGCGCCGCGTGCGGCGCGAACGGCGAAGCCGGCCCGAAGGGCGAGCGCCGCAGGCGCGAGTCAAGAAAGTAACCAAAGAAAACACTCAGTGCCGAAGCGAACCTGCCAACTGAAATGTAGCCGGGATTTTTCGACGAGGCGTCCTGCCTCATCGAAAAACGGCGCACATCCTGTGCGCCGCCCTTCGGGTCTACGATCTCAGTCCGACTATGCGATGGCTTGGATATCACCGAGACGATGCGATTTCAGGCTATCCGCCAAAAGTTCCAGTTGCTTGCGCTGAAATATTGCAGGGCCAAAGATATCGCAAGCGGACCAGTAGGCGATCGGCTGTCAACAGATGCCTTCGTTCCAACGCCCTTGCAAACGTGGCATGCCATCTCCTAATTGGAAACCCGTAGGGCGATGCACAGGATGTGCATCGTTTTCCGATGAGGCAGGACGCCTCATCGGAAAATTCCGGCCATACATCAGACGGCAGATGTGCTCCGGCACTGAGTGTTTTCTTTGGTTACTTTCTTTGCGCCAAAGAAAGTGACTCGCGCACCCAGCGCGAAAAAGTTCCAAGCTTTACCCGCACACCATCAGGCGCAGACAGCGGCAGCGCCGCAAAAAATCCGACGCAAGACGGGTTACAAGAAACCCATCGATCACACCCCAAACGTCAACGTCGCGACAACACCACGCTCAACCCCCGGCACCACCCGCACCCGCCACCCATACAGCACGCACAACCGGCGCACGATCGACAACCCGATGCCGCCGCCCTGCGTATGCTCGGCATGACTGCCGCGATACCCGCGTTCGAACAATCGCGCCGCATCCTCGGCGCTGAGCCCGGGGCCACTGTCGATCACATCGACAGCGTTGTCGCCCAGACGCACGACGATCTCGCCCTGCTGCGTGTATTTCACCGCATTGCCGATCAGGTTGCTGAGCGCCACGGTGACCGCGGATTCCGGCGCATCCACTACCACTTGGCCGATGGCGCCCTCCACCCGCAACGTCAGCGCCTTGCCGCCAAGCTGGGTACGGTGCGCGTCGAGCAACTGTTCCGCTAACTTTCCGACATCGGCCGCGCCGTGCCCGCGTTCGTTGCGCGACAACAGCAGCAGCGCGCTGATCAGATCGGTGCACTGTTGTTCGGCGCGCTGCACGCGCTGCAAACGGGCACGGGTCTTGTCATCGAGATCAGGCTTGGCCAGCAGCAGTTCCGACGCGCCGCGGATCACCGCCAGCGGCGTGCGCAACTCATGGCTCACGTCGGCGTTGAACTCGCGGTCGCGCTTGACCACATCGGTGAGGCGCGCGGCGTAGTCGTCCAGGGTCTTCGCCAGCTCGCCGACTTCGTCCTCGGCGAAATGCGCGGCCAGCGCCTCGGGCTCGGCGCTGCGGCCGGAGCGGCGCAGACGTTGCGCCAGCTCCAGCACCGGACTCATCACCCGTGAGGCCGCCCACATGCCGACCAGCAGCGACAGCAGGGTGAAGACGCCGACGCTCAGCATCAAGGCTTGATTCAAGCGCGCTTGGCTCTCGCGTTCTTCCGCGATGTCGTAGGTGAGGAAGAACCAGTATTCCGGATCCTTGCGCACCGCGATCTTGTAGACGCGCGTGGCGCCGGTGACCGGGTCGACATTCGTCACCTCATGAACGCCATTGGGCAACGTGCGCCATTCCGGCGGCACGCGATCGATCTTGCGGGTGCTGAACTGGCGTCCCTGGATCTTCTCGAACGGAACGCCGATCACATCCGGGTTGCTGTAGAAGCCGTCCGCGAACGTATCGTTGTTCTTGGTCAGCGCGGCCGCGATGACCGTGTTCTCGACGCGGTTGCGCAGGTAAACGGTGCTGGCCGCGATCAACGAGGTCAGCCCCAGCCCCAGCAACAAGAACGACAGGATGATGCGGCTGCGCAGCCGCCGGCGGTACGCCGGTTTGCGGCGCCGCGGCGGTTCTTTCTCAGGCGCCGGCATCGGGCACGGCGATGCGGTAGCCGATGCCGTGGCGGGTCTGGATCAGCGGCACGCCGAACGGCTTGTCGACCATCGCGCGCAGGCCGTGGATATGCACGCGCAGGCTGTCGGAATCCGGCAGTTCCTCGCCCCACACGCGGGTTTCCAGCTCTTGGCGGGTGACCACCGCGGGCGAGGCTTCCATCAGCGACTGAAGAATCTTCAGCGCGGTCGGATTGAGCTGCAACAGCTTGGCCTGACGACGCACTTCGAGCGTGTCGAGGTTGTATTCCAGATCGCCCACTTCCAGCACCCGGGTCTGCTTGCCCTTGCCGCGTCGCGACAGCGCGTTGAGGCGGACTTCGACTTCCTGCAGCGCGAACGGCTTGACCAGATAATCGTCGGCCCCAGAATCGAAACCCGCGACCTTGTTGTCCAGAGTGTCGCGCGCGGTGAGCATCAGCACCGGGGTCTGCTTGCGGGCTTCGGTGCGCAGCTTGCGGCAGACTTCCAGGCCATCCATGCCGGGCAGGTTGAGGTCGAGCACGATCGCGTCGAATTCGTGG
>JBKJTC010000106.1:0-3547 GCA_046590925.1 Lysobacteraceae bacterium
TCCCGCACCATGCCGCAGCGCGAAGACCGTGGCTATGCGCCGAAGGTCACGTGCTCGGCGTTGGCGAGTGGAGCGCGTGCCTGCACGAGCGCCCCACCGTCGCGACGCCCACGGTCACGCTGCGGATCACCGTGCGTCGCGCCGATGCGGCGCGCTCACGCGGGCCGCGTCACCCCGCGTTGCCTACGGCTTCAAGCAGCGCCCGAAAAACGCCGCGCTGATCCGCAAGCGGTGCAGCAGGTCCGCGCCCTTGAGGCCGTGCTTCGCGCCGGGATAGGTCATCAGCTCGAAGGGCTGGCCACGCTTCTGCAACGCGCTCATCAGCACGGTCGAATTGCTGAACAGCACGTTGTCGTCGGCCATGCCGTGCACCAGCAGCAACTTCGCGGCGTCGGGCCCGACCAGCCCGTCGACATGCTCGAGCACGCGCGCGTTGCGGTAGCCGTCGACATTCGCCGCCGGCAGGTCCATGTAACGCTCGGTGTAGTGCGTGTCGTACAGCGCCCAGTCGGTCACCGGCGCGCCGGCCACGCCGCAGGCATAGTCGTCGGCGGCCTTGCCCAGCAGCATCAGGCTCATGTAGCCGCCGTTCGACCAGCCGTACACGCCGATGCGCGCGCCGTCCACCCACGGCTGCGCGCGCAGCCATTCCACGCCGTTGCGCTGGTCGTCCACTTCCACCGTGCCCTGTTTCCCGTACAGCGCGCCGCCGAACGCCGCGCCGCGCCGCGGCGTGCCGCGGTTGTCGACGGTGAACACCACGTAGCCCTGCTGGGCCATGTACTGATTGAAGAAATGATCGCCGCGGCCGGGCCAGCTGTCGGTGGCGGTCTGCGCCGCCGGGCCACCGTAGACGTAGACTATCACCGGATACTTCTTCGCCGGGTCGAAGTCCGCAGGCTTGATCAGGCCGTAGTGCAGCGGCGTGCTGCCGTCGGCGGCGGTGAGCGTGCCGAACTCGACCGGCCGGTGCGCTGCCAGGTATTTCGCGTACGGATGCGCGGGCTTTGTCGGATCGTTGTCGATCAGGTTCGCAACCAGGCTGCCGTCGGCGCGATGCAGCGCGATCTGCGGCGGCGTGCGCGCGTTCGACCAGCTGTCGACGTAGACGCTGGCGTTCTTCGCGAAACTTGCGCCGTGCATGCCCGGCTCGGTCGACAGCGTGCGGATCTCGCCGCCGGCGAGCGGCACCACATGGATCTGCGCTTCGCGCGCGGCCGCGCGGCCTGCGGCATCGCGGCCGGCGCTGAAATACACCAGGCCCTTGGCTTCATCGATCGCCAGCACTTTATCCACCGGCCAGTCGCCGAGGGTGAGCTGCGTCAGCGTCTTGCCGTCCTTGCTTGCGAGGTAAAGGTGATCGAAACCGCTCCGTTCGCTGCTCCAGACGAAACGGCCGTCTTCCAGGAAGTACAGACTGTTGTGCAGCGGCACCCAGGTCTTTGCGGTTTCGGTGACGAGCGTGCGCTGTTGGCCGGAGGCGAGTTCGACTTCGATCAGCTCGAGCGTGCGCTGGTCGCGCGACTGGCGCTGGAAGGTCAGGTGCGTCGGGCCGCGCCAGTCGACGCGGGTGAGGTAGATATCGGGATTTTTGCCCAGATCGATATCGCGGATCTCGCCGCGTGGGTAGGTGCGCGGCTGGTGTACGCGCGGCGTGCCGTCGCTGGGGTTGGTCCACACCCGCATCTCCAGCGGCGCGATACGCACCACGTGCAGGCCGATGGCCACATTGGTGTCGCCCGCAGCCGGATACCGCTGCTCAACCACATCGGTACGATCCGGATATACCTCGTAACGCTTCTGCACCGGCACCTTGCTTTCGTCGATGCGCGCGAAGGCGATGGCGGAATCGTCCGGCGCCCACCAGTAGCCGGTGTGGCGATCCATTTCTTCGTCGGCCACGAACTCGGCGACGCCGTTGCCGATGGTGTCGCTGCCGTCGCTCGTCAGCTGGACTTCCGTGCCGGTGGTCAGATCGATCGCCCACAGGTTGCGCGCGCGAACGAAGCTGACGAAACCGCCCTTCGGCGAAACTTTCGGGTCGGTGGCGAAACCTTCGCCGGTGGTGAGTTTGCGCACCGCGGCCTTGCCCGACTTGCCCAGGTCGTACAGATACAGTTCGCCGCCGAGCGGGAACAGCAGGGTGTTGCCGTCCGGCGACCACTGGTAATCGACGATGCCCGACAGCGACGCGGTGCGCTGGCGTTCGCGGCGCGCTTTCTCTTCGTCGCTCAGCACTTCCTCGCCGGGCAGCACGTCGCTGGAATCGACCAGCAGCGCGGAGGTGCCGGTCGCCACGTCGAAGGCCCACAGATCGAGGCGGTTGCGGTCGTTGTCCTTGCCGCGCAGGAAGGTCACCCGCGAGCCGTCGGGCGCGATCTGCGGTTTCAGCAGGGTCGGGCCCGACAGCGGCGCGTCGCCGGTAATGGCTTCGAGGGTGAGTTTGCCCGGCGGCGGGCTGGCGGCGTGTGCGGCGGGCATGATTGCGAGGGGCATGATTGCGAGAGGCATGATCAGCAGGCAGGAAAGAAGGGCGGCGGCGCGGATCACGGCTTCGTACCTTGGGTGGCGCTCTGGCCGAACAGCGCCTTGCGCTGTTCTTCGCTGAGCGGCTGGCCGGCGGTCGGATTGACCTGTTTCGTCCACGCATACGCGCGCTGGGTGGCCGGGCGCGCGGCGATGGCGGCCTGCCAGCGGCGCACTTCGGGATACGGCTCCAGATCGATGGGCGCGGTCTTGTACGGGCTGATCCATGGATAGCAGCTCATGTCGGCGATGCTGTAGTCGTCGCCAAGCAGGTACGCGCGGCCAGCCAGACGCTTATCGAGCACACCCAGCAGACGATGCGCCTCGCGGCTGTAGCGGTCGATGGCGTAGGGAATCTTCTCCGGCGCGTAGACGTTGAAATGCCCGTACTGGCCGGTCATCGGACCCAGGCCCGCCATCTGCCAGAACACCCATTCCAGCGCCGCGGTGCGGCCGCGCAGGTCGGCGGGCAGGAAACGGCCGGTCTTCTCGGCGAGGTATACCAGGATCGCGCCCGACTCGAACACGCTCAGTGGCGCGCCGCCGTCGGCGGGTGCGGTGTCGACGATCGCGGGCATGCGGTTGTTCGGCGCGATCGCCAGGAAACCGGGCTGGAACTGTTCGCCTGCGCCGATGTTCACCGGCTTGATCTCGTAGGCCAGCGGCGCGCCGGCCTCGACCAGTTCTTCCAGCAGCAGGGTGATCTTGTGGCCGTTCGGCGTGGGTCAGTAATGCAGTTCGATCATGGTGTGCGGGCCGTTCGGGAGGATGTGGGCAAGTGTAAGCCGTGGGCGCGGCTTGGCGTTGTCGTGCACGGCGGCTACGCTATGGCGGATTTCGCCTACAGCAGTGCCCTTTCATGTCCAACGCTTCGCAAAAACCGCTCAACCCGACGCTCAGCCCCCTGTCCCGCCTGATCTTCGCCTCGCGCTGGCTGCAGCTGCCGCTGTATCTGGGCCTGATCGTGGCCCAGGGCGTGTACGTGTTCCTGTTCGGCAAGGAGCTGTGGCACCTCATCCAC
>JBKJTC010000141.1:0-3762 GCA_046590925.1 Lysobacteraceae bacterium
CTCCCGTCTTGGGCTCCACCCCCGTATACCTCGCCCTCGGCCGAATCAATTTCCCCTGCGCCTGCTGCTCCAGCGCATGCGCCAACCATCCCGCAAGACGTCCCGCCGCGAACATCACCAGCGCGGGCGCAGCGGGCAGGGCGTTAACGCGGCAGATCGCGGCGAGCATGAAATCGATATTCGGACGCTGCCCGCTGACTTCTTCGGTGGCGACAATGATCGTCTCCAATGCCGCGAGTTCCGGAAACCAAATCGGGACACCCATAAATCGGACTTCTCTGACAGCCACATCAGCAGTTTCCCGACATCGCACCTGTGTTGCTTCCACGATACTGAGGCATGACCCGTCCCCGCTCGCACATCGCCCCGCACCACAGTCCCGGCGCTTTCCACTGCGTCCAGCGTTGCGTCAGGCGGGCGTTCCTCTGCGGCATCGACTCCTACAGCGGTCTGTCGTTCGAACATCGCAGAGGCTGGATCGAGCAACGCATCCGACTCGTGGCCGATTGCTTTGCCGTCGCGATCGACGCCTATGCCGTCATGAGCAACCACCTCCACCTCGTGTTGCGCATCGATCCTGGCGAGGCACTGCACTGGTCCGATGACGAGGTCGCCAAGCGCTGGGTCAACCTGTTCCCTCCCCGCGGAAGCGGCGACCACGCCATAGAAAGCAAGCGCCTGCGATTGCTGGCAGATCCGGCTCGGATCGACACCCTGCGCCAGCGCCTCGGCAATCTCTCCTGGCTGATGCGCTGCTTGGTCGAGCCTATCGCTCGCCGCGCCAATCGCGAAGATGGCTGCAAGGGACGGTTCTGGGAGGGGCGCTACAAGTGCCAGGCGCTGTGCGACGAACGCGCCATCCTCGCCGCCATGGCCTATGTCGACCTCAACCCGATTCGCGCCGGGATGACGGATCGGCTCGACACCTCGGCCTACACGAGCGCGGCAGAACGCGTCTCGCAGACAACAAACAATCCAGCGTTGGTAACGTCACAGCTCAAGCCGATTGCCGGCAGCCAGCGCCCTGCTTTCGACATCACGACCGCCGACTACCTTCGTATCCTTGACTGGGCCGGCAGACAGCTTGCGCCCGGCAAGCGCGGGCGAATTTCACCAGAGGCGCCCGCGATCCTGGCGACGATCGATCACGAAGGGGCCCGCTGGGCTGCCCGCGTCACCGCATTCGGCAGCGGCTGGCATCGCGCTGCAGGCTCGGCACAGGATCTGGTCGCCATGGCCGAGCGGATGGGACAGCAGTGGCTGAAAGGCATCCGGCTTGCGTTGAAGCTTGGTTGAGACATTGCGAGGCGAAATGTCGCCCGGCCGGGAGCATGGTCCGTGGGCGATGGTTTTCGACCAGCCCCTGCTCATCCCTTGAACCGGGATGAGGAGGCAGACGAGCGGAGCTGGCTTGGTTGCCGGGAAGAAAAGTGGGTGTCCCTGTCTTTCACGGCCCCAAAAGTAACCCTGTCGTTTCTGACAGGTAACTCTCTCGACGAAACGGTGACAGTCGGGACACTTCTGGCGAAGCAGAGTGGACCCGAAGCCAATGCAACTGCTAAGTTCCGAGGACAGATCGACGTTTACTTGGCGACAGGCAATCAGGGGGCAAACTAGTTGGCCTACCTAGGCAAGTGATAAACGCTGAGAGGGAGTGATTATGAGCAACGAACAAAAGGAAGTGCACATAGCCCTCTGTCTGTCGGGCGGCGGCTTCAGGGCAACCTTGTTCCATCTTGGTATGGTTAAGGCGCTGAGAGCGCATCTCATAGAGGGAGAAATGGCCCTGAGACGGGTTGCAGAAGTGTATGCGGTTTCTGGCGGCAGCATTCTTGCAGCGCATATGCTGAAGAACTGGAAGCGCTATACGAGCGCTGATGAAGGCGAATTCAAACAGGCCTCCGACGAGGTCCTGGTCTTTGCGAAACGAGACGTCCGTAATCGCGTCCTCCGGCGTGCCGTATTAACGTTCTGGTCCAAAAAATCTTCAACGCAGTGGCTCCAGGATGAATATGCGTCGAGACTTTTCCTGGATACAGATACACTTGATAAAAGTTATGGTCCCGATGGATTGCCGACGTTCCACTTCCTAGCGACAAACTTCAATTCTGGTGAATTGTGCTCATTCTCCGGCACAAATTTCGAGTTGACGGAACGTATTGAAAACGGAACCTTCTTAACCCATGCAACGCCCGCAGGAAGCATCCCACTCTCCTTTGCAGTCGCAGCTTCCAGTTCCTTTCCGATCGCATTTCCGCCCTTGACCTTGACCCCGCAGATGTTGGGTCGGCCGGAAGACAAACATTTCAAAATGCCAATCGAGTTGTCCGATGGGGGCGTATATGACAACTTCGGCGTCGATAAGTACTTTATGGCGCGGCGTGCTGGATCGACTCCTGAGCTTCTCATTGTAAGCAATGCCGGAGGGTCGTTCCAAGCCGACCCGAATAAGTCATATGACGCTATTTTTGCCCGCAACATGCGAGCGAGTGACGTCATGATGCGGCGAGTCGGTGAAGGCACGCTGCAAGCTGGTCGCCAAGACAGTGGTGACGGATTTACGCTCGTGCGGATTGGAGCGACGACAAGGTTGTCACAGATTTCGCAGACAACCCAGTCGATGCTTCGTCTCGTGCGTACCGATCTTGACAGATTCGATGCGCCACTCGCCGGGTTGCTTGTCGATCACGGTGAAGGTGTGGCACGCGATGCCTTTCGGACAAAAGGCTGGCAAACCAATTCGGAGTTCTCGGGTCATGCTGGGATCAAGAACCAAGAAGCTGTTGTCAATGCGGTAGAGCGAGCAGCGAGGAGCGGTATAGCGTCGTTTTTCTTCGATTTCAAGGATTTGGCATGGGTGCTGGCGTGGTATGCGATCGTAATAGGAGGTGTCTATTCGGCCTATCTTGGCTGGTCTGAATACACCCAGATGAAAGCAAATGAATTGGCCGTTGATTTGGAAATTGCCAGAGAGGAGCAGAAAGCTAAAACCCGTTTCGCAGTCGAGCCGATACTTATTGATGTGAGCAAAGCCCTAAGGGAACAAAATTTACAATTGGCGCAAGAACATCTTGATAGCGCGCTTAAGGGGTTGGATTCAGCTAGGAAAGTGGCGGTTCAGGAGAGCCTAGCAAAACCAGGTGGGCCGACAATCGAATCGATAGAGCCGACGAAATATTCACAGAGAGTATTCATCCAGTTTGCCGGTGTGCTCACTCGCGAGCAGATCACAAGCCTGAATATCGGATTGCGAAATGCAGGCTGGGATACTCAGGGCGGTTCCGGTGAACGAATTGCTATGGCATCCGGCCTGAACGAAGTTCGATATTCCGGGAAGAACGACACGGCTGCCCAAGATCTGGCAGATGCGATCAATGGATCTGGCCTTCGATTTGCGAAGAAGGTCGGTATTCAACGGGTTAGTATCATCGGGCCAAACGATCTCGAGGTCTGGATTTCGGCTGCACGTCGTCCTTCCAGCCCGTAGGCTGGGTCATGGACCCAGCAAGTAGGGTGGGCCCCTGGCCCACCACCCAGGCAACAATCAAACGAGAATCTCGGCTGGTCTGAAATCGCTTCGTCCAGCTTGCACGGTATCGGTGATGTCGTGATAGTGGGCCAGGGGCCCACCCTACGAAACTCATCCTCCCGTCTTGGGCTCCACCCCCGTATACCTCGCCCTCGGCCGAATCAATTTCCCCTGCGCCTGCTGCTCCAGCGCATGCGCCAACCATCCCGCAAGACGTCCCGCCGCGAACATCA
>JBKJTC010000160.1:0-11377 GCA_046590925.1 Lysobacteraceae bacterium
TTCGTCCCGGCAAAAAACGGCGGATCAAAGGACTATTTGCGCACCAATACGGCGCATTGTCTGAATAAAGCACCCAAGGCGCGCGGCGATCAGGCCAAGTCCGACAGGCTGCTAGACGAATCGATGCGCCTGCATCGGGTCGGGCACCGGGCACGCATCGTGGCGACCGAACCAGCGATAGCGGTTGCGCGCGACCATCCGATAAAGCGCATCGCGCACGCGCCGCGGCAACAGCGCCGACAGCCCTGCGATGCGCCACACGCCGCCCAGCCCCATCAGCACGCGGCGCATGGCGTCGGTGTCGGTGGAGACGCGCGGAGACGTACCGATGTCGTATTCGACCAACAGAAAAGAGACGGGATCATCCGGATCCAGTCCATTCGCGACCAGCAGCGCGCGGCCGCTATCGCCCTGCATCGCGGCGAAGCGATAACGTTCGCGACGGTCGTGACGCAGCAGAAAACGCACCCAGCCGTTGCAGAGCACGCAGACACCGTCGAACACGATCACCGCGCGCGGCGGAGACGACGATGGGTCGATCGTTGAACCGTTGTCGCGAACGCGCGTCATGTCGGCTCCAGCCAACCGCGGTAGTGCACCAGCAGGCCGATGCCGGGCAAGCGCGCGCGGACATCGAAACGATAACGCCCGTCGTCGCCCGATTCGCGCGCTTCCACACCGGCGAACCAGCGCACCGGCAGCGGCAACAGACCCAGGATGCGGATGCCGGTCACGCGCCAGACGATCGCGCCGGCTTCGACCGTCATCCGATAGCGCAGCGTCGCCGGTCCCAGCCGTTCGTGCAGAACGCCGCGCGCGATCCACAGCCGCGACGGCATCGCATGCACCGCGCCGTAGCGGCGGGTCCAGCGTTCGCCGTCGTGCTCCGTCGCGATCTCGACCACCACCGGATGCGCGCCCGCCGGCGGCAGCCGCGTGAGCCATGCGCACAGCCGCGACAGCACGCCGTGTCCGCGGTCGACCATCGCCTCGCCGCGCCAGCGACCACTGCCGTCGTGCAGCGCGCGCAGGCACGTCGGCAGCGCTGCATAGGCATCGCCAAGGGCGCGCCGGAACAGCGGCACGGACGGCGTCATCGGCGGTTCGATCTGGAGCACGCGCCGTCGTCGCTCAGTCGAACCACACCAGCGTCGCCATCCGCCCGGTGCGGGCGTCGCGCCGGTGCGAGAAGAAGCGCTGCGGGTCGGAGATCGTGCACACATCGCCGCCGTACACGCGAGTCACGCCCGCCTGGGCCAGACGCATGCGTGCGATGGCGAACAGGTCGACGCGCCAGTGACCAGGACGGGTCGCTACGAATGCGGTGTCGGCGCGGGCATCCTGGGCGAGGAAGCGGTCGCGCACTTCCACGCCGATTTCGTAGCGCTGCGGACCGGCGGCGGGGCCGATCCAGGCGAGCAGGCGGTCGGCGGGGGTATGCATCGCGGCGACCGTGGCTTCCAGCATTCCGGACGAAAGTCCGGGCCAGCCTGCGTGGGCGCCGGCGACTTCTCGACCATCATCGGCCGCGAATACCACCGGCAGGCAGTCGGCGGTGAGGATGGCGAGGACTGCGCCGGGTGTGGCGGTGACCGAGGCGTCGGCAGTGGGTTCATGGCCTTCGCCCGGCGAGCCATCGCAGCGCACCACATCGATGCCATGCACCTGTTTCAGCCAGTGCGGCGCCGACGGCAGGCCGGCGGCTTCGACCAGCAGCGCGCGGTTGCGCTCGACCGTGGTCGGGTCGTCGCCATCGGCGGCGTAACGGTTGCCGAGGTTGAAATCATCGAACGGCGGCGACGAGACGCCCAGGCCGTGGCGCAGCGTGGTGAAGACGTGCACGCCGGGCGGCGCCGGCCAGTCGGCGGGCAGAAAGGCCGGACCGACGGACGCACGACTCACCGCTCGCGCTCCGCCGCCTCGCGGCTGTCGTCGCGCAGCGCGCGGACCAGCGCCTGCATGTCGGCCGGCATCGGGGTGGAGCAGCGGACCGGCTCGCCGCTGATCGGATGGGTGAATTCCAGGGTTTCGGCATGCAGCGCCTGGCGCCTGAAGCCGCGCAGGGACTCGATCAGCGCGGTGGTCGCGCCCTTGGGCAATTTCAGCGACCCGCCGTACAGCGGATCACCGATGATCGGATGCTTGATGTGCGCCATGTGCACGCGGATCTGGTGGGTGCGGCCGGTTTCGAGCCGGCATTCCAGCAGCGTGTGGGCGCGGAAACGTTCGCGCAGGCGGTAATGGGTGACCGCTTCGCGCCCGTCATCGCGCACCGACTGGCGCAGGCGGTCGCGCGGGTGGCGGTCCATCGCGGCATCGACCGTGCCGCCCGAGACCAGCGAACCCGACACCACCGCGAGGTACTGCCGGTGCACGTCGCGTGCCGACAGCTGGGCCACCAGCGCGGTGTGCGCCGGCAGGGTCCGCGCCACCACCATCACCCCGGAGGTGTCCTTGTCGAGCCGATGGACGATGCCCGCCCGCGGCAGGGTGACCAGCGCCGCGTCGCGGTGCAGCAGCGCGTTCACCAGGGTGCCGGCGGGGTTGCCGGCGCCCGGATGCACCACCAGCCCGGCCGGTTTGTTCAGCACGAACACGTCGGCGTCCTCATACAGAACGTCCAGTGCGATGTCCTCGGGCTCGGAGCGGGTCTGGACTTCCAGCACCACGGTCAGCGACACGGACTCGCCGCCGCGCACGGGGTCGCGCGGCCGCACCTGGCGGCCGTCCAGCAGGACGTCGCCGGATTTGATCCATTCGGCGAGGCGCGAGCGCGAGTATTCGGGGAACAGTTCGGCCAGCACCGCGTCGAATCGGCGACCGGAGGCCGCGTCGGGCACCACCGACAGGCGGGCTGCGGTCTCCGCGGCGGGCGTTGGCGTGGGTGAGGACATCGGAACTCCTGAATGGGATTGGGTGGCGCGACCGGGACGGTATCGCGCCTTGAGCCGGCGGCGACGTGGTCTGGACAGGCCGCGCCTGCGAGTCGGGCGGCGGGGCCGTCTGCGGCGCGGGTCCGGCAAGCTGTTAAGGGGCTGGCCGGTCTGGGCTGGTATTATCGCCCGCTCACCCGTCCAGCAGCAGCCCGCATGCCCCTTCGCCGCCTTTCGCTCTCCGCGCTCCTGCGCCCCTCCCTGCTGCTGGTCCTGATATTCGCCCTCGGAACCTCCGGCTGCGCCAGGCTGAAGGGCGTATTCAAGGACAAGGACGCGAACGAAGGCGTACCTGTCACCGAGCTGTACGAAAAAGGCCAGCGTTCGATCCGCAACGGCAACTACGACGGGGCCGTGCTGACCTACAAGCGGCTGATCGCGCAATATCCCTACGGCACGTACACCGAGCAGGCGCTGATCGAAACCGCCTACGCGCAGTACAAGATGGGCACCAACGACGATGCCATCTCCACCATCGACCGTTTCCTGCGCACTTATCCCACCCACCGCAACGCCGCCTATCTCTATTACCTGCGCGGCCTGGTCAACTCCAGCCGCGACACCGTATTCCTGCAGCGCGTCTGGAAGCTCGACGCCAGCCGCCGCGATCTGGCCACGCCGCAGCAGGCGTTCAACGACTTCAAGATCGTCACCGAACGCTATCCCAACTCCCGCTATGCCGCCGACTCGGCCACCCGCATGGGCGAGCTGCGCGACCTCTTCGCGCGCCATGAGATCGAAATCGCGATCTATTACCTGCGCCGGACCGCGTGGGTCGCCGCGATCGAACGCGCCGAATACATGCGCGAAACCTACCCGGGCAGCGCCTTCGAGAACGACGGCATCGCGGTGATGGCCGAGGCCTACACCCGTCTGGGCAACAACGCCCTCGCCGACAGCGCGCGCCAGCAGTTGCAGCAGAAGTCCCCGCAGCACCCGTGGCTGACCGACGGCGACAAGTGGCCGAACTATCCCTCGATCTTCCGCAAGCTCAACCCGCTGGCCAGCGAGAAGTCGGCGCTGGATAACGACTGAATCTTGATTTCTTGGAGCCACTTAAATGACGGAAATCGTTGACATAAACGATGTAACTGCAGATGCAGTTCGGCAATCAGGAGACATTTTTGCAACCGATGGGTATGAATACGTCTTGATTCGCAAGAATCTGAAATTGCCTCCATTTGTAGACAGAGACGTAGAAGCTCCTCTTTCACCGCAACCTTTAAATATACGAGTCGACAGTTTATCTGTCGAAAGTCTGCAGAAAATTCGTATCTCCTTAGAGGCTCTCGGCTTTAATGCGGGCTTTGCCGATTTAGAAAAGTGATAAGTTACGAAAAAGCCGCCGGAAGGCGGCTTTTTCGTGTCCGGACTTCGGGCACCAAATGCCCGCGAATCACAGCAAGTAGGCTGGGCTGAGCGCAGCGAAGCCCAGCACACGCGAGAAGTGCATGTGTGCGATCACCTGCCGCCGACGATGCCGGGCTTCGCTGCGCTCAGCCCACCCTACGCATCGCGCGACGGACGGAGCAGGCGCTACGCCGAATAACCGTTGGTGATCGGATACCGCCGCTCGCGGCCGAACGCCCGGCGCGAGACTTTCGGCCCCGGCGCGGCCTGGTGCCGCTTCCATTCGCTGATCCGCACCAGCCGCAGCATGCGGTCGACGGTGGCCGCGTCGAAGCCGGCGCGCACGATCTCGTCGCGCGACTGTTCCTGATCGATATGGCGCAGCAGGATCGCGTCGAGCACGTCGTAGGGCGGCAGCGAATCCTCATCCTTCTGGTTGTCGCGCAGCTCCGCGCTGGGCGGTCGCGAGATCACCGCAGGCGGAATGACAGGGGCGCCACCGACGGTGTTGCGCCAGCGGCAGAGCGCGAAGACTTCGGTCTTGTAGAGATCCTTGATCGGCGCGTAGCCTCCGCACATGTCGCCGTAGATCGTGGCGTAGCCGACCGCATACTCGCTTTTGTTGCCGGTGGTCAGCAGCAGGCCGCCGAGTTTGTTGGCCAGCGCCATCAACATCGCGCCGCGGGCGCGCGACTGCAGGTTTTCCTCGGTCACATCCACCGGCTTGTCGGCGAAAACTTCCGACAGCGCGTCGAGATAGCCCTGGAACGGTTTTTCGATCGGGATGGTGATCATCTTCACGCCCAGCGCCTTGCACTGTTCGTCGGCCAGGTCGTTCGACAGCTCGGCGGTGTAGCGCGAGGGCAGCCGTACCGCGGTGACGTTGTCGGCGCCCAGCGCATCCACCGCAAGCGACAGCACCATCGACGAATCGATGCCGCCCGACAGGCCCAGCCAGGTCTTCTGGAAACCGTTCTTGCCGCAATAATCCTGGATGCCGCGCACGATCGCGCGCCACGCCAGGGCGTCGCGGCTTTCGTCGCCGTCGTCCACCCACTGCACCGGCGCGAAACGGCGCTCGGCCGCGTCGTAGTCCACCACCAGCCACTGGTCGGTGAACGCGGCGGCGGCGGGATGCACCGCGCCGTCGCCATCGGCGACCACGGAGGCGCCGTCGAACACCACCGCGTCCTGACCGCCGACCGCATTGAGATAGGCGATGGCGGCGCCGGTTTCCTGCACGCGCTGCGCCAACAGCGCATCGCGCTGCGCATGCTTGTCGCGCTCGAACGGCGAGGCGTTCGGCACCAGTACCAGCTGCGCGCCGCTGCGCACGGTGCTGGCGATGGGCTCGGCGAACCACAGGTCTTCGCAGATGATCAGCCCGACCGGCACGCCCTTCACGTCGAACACGCAGTCCTCGCGATCCGGGTCGACGTCGAAATAGCGGCGCTCGTCGAACACCGCGTAGTTGGGCAACTCCCGCTTGCGGTACGTGTGCGCGATCTTGCCGTCGCGCAGCACGCTGGCGGCGTTGTAGACCACGCTGCCCGCCGCCTGCGGCCAACCGACGATGGCGACGATGCCGGTCGCCGCGGCGGCCACCGTCCCGATCGCTTCGCTGCAGTCGCGCAGGAAACTAGGCCGCAGCAGCAGGTCTTCAGGCGGATACCCGGACAAGGCCAGCTCCGGGAACATCACGATGTCCGCGCCGTATTCGTCGCGGGCCTCGGCGATCATCGCCGCGATCCGTTCGGCGTTGCGGCTCACCGCGCCGACCGGGAAATCGAACTGGGCGAGGGCGATGCGCAGGGTCGTCATCAGGGCTTTTCCTTACCGTCAGTGGAATGCGGTTGTTTCAGGCGATGATCGGCCTGCTCTTCTCCTTCCCCCGCATGCGGGGGAAGGCGGGGATGGGGGCTGCCGGACAGCACTTCGTGAATCATGCCGTAAACGCCCTCGCTGTTCTCAAGGACGTCATTATTCCAGAAACGCAGGACGCGGAATCCAAGTCCCGACAGGCAGGCGTCGCGGGTACGGTCCTGTGACGATCCCGCATGCTGGCCGCCGTCGACCTCGACAATCAATTTCCTGCGCAGGCAAACGAAATCGACCACAAAGCGGTCAATCGGGCATTGGCGCCGGAATCGCTCGCCGAGTTGATGCCGGCGCAGGAGCTTCCACAGATGCGACTCGGCATCGGTCATGTTGCGGCGCAGGTGTCTTGCGAAGTCGCGCTTTTGGCCTTCGCGCATGGGATCTCCGGGACTCTTTGGGAGATCCATCCTGGATGCGGGATGTTGGCGCAGCTATCGGGATTGTCCGCAACGCGATGTCAGGGTTTTCGCTTCCGTGGCGATGAGGCATCAGCTCCGTGACAATCATCCGACTGTCAAAGCGCCCCATCCCAGTCTTCCCCCGCATCGCGGGGGAAGGAGCAGTGTGCATGCGGGCGATTGATTCAGGCCACCGCAGCCAGCTTCCCGCATTCATTCAGCGCGACCATCCCGACGCTCCCTTGGATGCGATCTCCGACAGCCGCGCCTCGCTCGGCCCCAACCCGTCGCCCAGCGACTCAAAAGGCATCGTCGAAGGCCACCGCGCCGCTGATCCCGACCTGATACGCCGAGACCCGGCGCTCGAAGAAGTTGGTCAGTTCCTGCACGTCCTGCAGGTCGAGGAACGGGAACGGATTCTTCGCGCCGAATTCCGGCGCCATGCCCAGCGCCGCGAGGCGCTGGTCGGCGACGTAGCCCAGGTACTGGCGCATTTCCAGCGACGACAAGCCGTTCACGCCACCGGAGAGAACATCGTCCGCGAACGCGGCTTCCACGTCGACGGCTTCGTGCAGCATCCGCCGCACGTCGCGCTCCATGCCGGCGTCGAACAGGCCCGGATCCTCCTGTCGCGCGGTGTGGATCACTTCGAAGGCGAACGCCATGTGTCCGGACTCGTCGCGGAACACCCAGTTGGTGCCCGCGGCGAGGCCCGGCAGCAGCCCGCGCGAGCGCAGGAACCAGACGTAGGCGAACGCAGCGAAGAAAAACAGGCCTTCGATGCAGCAGGCGAAGCAGATCAGATTGAGCAGGAACTGCCGGCGCTGTTCGCGCGTTTCCAGGCGCTCCAGCGACTGCACCGAATCCATCCAGCGGAAGCAGAACGCGGCCTTGGCGCGGATCGAAGGAATGTTCTCCACCGCATCGAAGGCGTCGGCGCGTCGCGCCGGGTCCGGGATATAGCTGTCGAGCAGGGTGAGATAGAACTGCACGTGCAGCGCTTCTTCGTACAACTGCCGCGACAGGTACATCCGCGCTTCCGGCGCGTTGATGTGCCTGTACAGATTCAACACGAGATTGTTGGAGACGATGCTGTCGCCGGTGGCGAAGAACGCGACCAGGCGTTCGATCAGATGCCGGTCGGCGGGCGCCAGTTTGTGCTGCAGATCGTTGAGATCGATACCGAAATCGATCTCCTCCACCGTCCAGGTGTTACGGATGGCGTCGCGGTACATCTCGTAGAAAACGGGGTAACGCATCGGTCGCAGCGTGAGCGCGAAGCCGGGGTCGAGCAGATGTTGGGTCATGGGATGCTCCTGCTCCCTCCCCCGCGTGCGGGGGAGGGTTGGGGTGGGGGGAATGCGGTTGAAACAGACGAATGAGGCGCTTTGCAGGCCCCCATCCCAGCCTTCCCCCGCTCTCGGGGGAAGGAGCTAAAGCAGACTACTGACAGGCCTCGCAGGCTTCCGGGTTCTCCAGCGAACACGCCAGCGCTTCCTGTGGCGTGTAATCCGCCGTGGGCGCACTCACCGTCGTCTTGGCGATCCGCGTTGCCGGCCGCGAGCGCAGGTAGTAGGTGGTCTTCAAGCCGGCCTTCCACGCATACATGTACATCGACGACAGCCGACCGATGCTCGGGCTTTCCATGAACAGATTCAGCGACTGCGACTGATCGAGATACGGGCCGCGCGCGGCGGCAAGATCGATCAGCGCCTTCTGCGGCAATTCCCAGGCGGTGCGATACACCCGCTTCAGCACATCGGGAATGCCGCCGATGCCCTGCACCGAGCCTTCCGCGAGTTTGATCGCATCACGCGTGGATTCTGTCCACAGACCGATGCGCTTGAGATCATCGACCAGATGGCGGATGGTCTGCAGGAAATCGCCCGACAGCGTTTAGCGCTTGAACAGATTGCTGACCTGCGGCTCGATGCATTCGTAGCAGCCGGCGATCGAAGCGATGGTCGCGGTGGGCGCGATCGCGATCAACAGCGAATTGCGCACGCCGTGCGCTGCGATCCGCGCCTTCAGCGCCATCCATGCCGCCTGATCGTCGGGCACGACGTCCCACAGATCGAACTGCAGCGTCGAGGCCGCGGCGCGGGTGTCCGCGAACGCGGGATGCGCGCCCTGTTCTTCCGCCAGTTCGCAGGAGGTTTCCAGCGCGTGCAGATAGATGCGCTCGGCGACCCGCGTGGACAGACGCAGCGCATCTTCGCTGTCGAACGGCAGCCGGAGTTTGAAGAACACGTCCTGCAGACCCATCACCCCGAGACCGACCGGGCGCCAGCGCAGATTGGACGTACGCGCGGATTCGATCGGATAGAAATTGAGGTCGATCACCCGATCCAGTTGGCGCACCGCGACGCGCACGGTCTCGGCAAGTTTTTCGTAATCGAAATACGCCGCGCCGTGATCGTCGAATGCGACATGCTGGGCGAGATTGATCGAACCCAGATTGCAGACCGCGGTTTCTTCCGCCGAGGTCACTTCGATGATCTCGGTGCACAGGTTCGACAGATGCACCGTGCGACCGGGGCCGACCTGGTTGCAGGTGCGGTTGGCGGCGTCCTTGAACGTCATCCAGCCGTTGCCGGTTTCGCCGAGCACTTTCATCATCCGCGCATAGAGGTCGCGGGCCTTGACCGTCTTCGCGGCCAAGCCCTGATGCTCGGCCTGCGCGTATGCGCGCTCGAAGGCGTCGCCCCACAGGTCGACGAATTCCGGCACCGTGCTCGGATCGAACAACGACCAGTCGCCGTCGTTTTCCACGCGCTGCATGAACAGATCCGGCACCCAGTTGGCGAGATTGAGATTGTGGGTGCGACGCATCTCGTCGCCGGTATTGCCGCGCATTTCGAGAAAATCCTCGATGTCGGCGTGCCAGGTCTCCAGATAGATGCAGGCCGCGCCCTTGCGCTTGCCGCCCTGGTTCACCGCCGCCACCGATGCGTCCAGCGTCTTCAGCCACGGCACGATGCCGTTGCTGCGGCCGTTGGTGGAGCGGATCAGCGCGCCGCGCGAGCGGATCCGCGAATACGACTGGCCGATGCCGCCGGAGAACTTCGAGAGCTGCGCAACGTCGGCATAACGCGCGTAGATGTCGGCCAGCGAATCGCGAGGCGAATCCAGCAGGAAGCACGACGACAGCTGCTCGTGGCGGGTTCCGGAATTGAACAGCGTCGGCGAACTCGGCAGATAATCCAGCGACGACATCAGTCGATACAGTTCCAGCGCGGCGTTCGGCGTGTCGGTCAGCGCGACCGCAATGCGCATGAAGAAATGCTGCGGAGTCTCGATCACCGTGCGCTGCTGCGGGTGGCGCAGCAGGTAGCGGTCGTAGAGCGTGCGCAGGCCGAAATACTCGAAGCGATGGCTCTGCGCGACGTCGATCGCATCGTTGAACTTGCGCGCGTGGGTTTCGACCACCGCGCGCAAGCGGTCGTTGATCAGACCGATCGCGTGTCCCTGCGCGATCGACTGCGAGAACGAATGCACGCCCTGCCCGCCTACTTCCTTATCGATGTAGCCCGCCAGCAGGCGCGCGGCGAGGCGCGCGTACTGCGGCTCGTCGGCGGTGAACGCGGCGGCGGTGCGGATCGACAGTTCGTCGAGTTCGCGCGTCGTGGCGCCGTCGTAGATGCCGGCGATGGTCTTCAGCGCGACGCGCATCGGATCGATGTCGTCGAGACCGTCGCAGCAGCGCTGCACGGCGCGCACGATCTTGCCGACATCGACCGGCTCGCGACGGCCATCGCGCTTGGTGATGCCCATGGTGGTGGCGGCGTGCGGCGGCGCCAGCGCGAAGCCGGGCTGTTCGGCGTGCATGGCGACGCCGGGCGTCGCGATGCGTGCCGGCGCGCTCGATGATTCGGCGGCCTGCGGTGTGTTGCGGATCAGCGTGGTGGTCATGGATTCCTCTCCGGTGACGTGGAGAAGAAGCGAAAGCGGTGCGACGCGCGGCTCCGGCAGAGCAGACGTGGGACGACGCGCCGCCGACGAGTGCCGGGCGCGGATCCGCGCGAACACCGGCCCTCGCCCCCTCGGGCGAGCCTGCGTCTGCGCGGTTGCGAATCGAAGATCGAAGGCGGACGACGCGGACAGGGCGTCCGCGCACGAGGCGCTGCTTCGACCGACGCTCCCCGCGGAGACGGTTGGCCAGACGGCGCCGTGGCGCCGGTCGCGGCAGGTCTTCGGGCTCATGGGCATGCGGCCAGGCCGCTCCTACTGCGCGTCGCTTCCCAGCCGATGTCCCATTGCGGGACGGAGCCAGTGCCATGACGCGGGTCGTTCCCAGTTACCGCTGCGGGGCAGCTCCGGAATGGGCGTCGGACTCAGGTCTTGTTCGGACCATGGCCATCTGCCGCACCGGATTCCCATTTCAGCCGACCTCGGGCGAGGTCGGCACCTTCGACGGGACACAACATAGTGTGCAAGCCGTGAGGGGTCAACACTAAATGTCGTAGGCCACGTTTCATGCGGACAAAACGAAAGCCGCCCGGAGGCGGCCTTCGAAAAACTGCGCGAACGCGAAGCGGATTACTTCGCCAGACGCTTCGCGATGGCGGCGCCGAGGTCGCCGGGCGAACGCACGGTGGTGATGCCGGCCTTCTCCATCGCCGCGAACTTGCCTTCGGCCGTGCCCTTGCCGCCCGACGCGATCGCACCGGCGTGGCCCATGCGCTTGCCCGCGGGCGCGGAGGCGCCGGCGATGAAGCCGACCACCGGCTTGGTGACGTACTGCGCGATGTATTCGGCCGCTTCTTCTTCGGCGCTGCCGCCGATCTCGCCGACCATGATGATGCCCTGGGTCTGCGG
>JBKJTC010000193.1:0-10972 GCA_046590925.1 Lysobacteraceae bacterium
CGATGTCGTCCTCGCGCACGTAGGCCAGCGGTCGGATCACCACGTGCCTGCCGTCGTCGCTCAGCAGTTTCGGCGGCATGCCGGCCAGCTTCGAGTGGAAGAACATGTTCAGGAAGAAAGTAGCCACCAGGTCGTCGCGATGATGGCCCAGCGCGATCTTGGTGAAACCTTCGGCCTCGGCGCAGGCGTACAGCGCGCCGCGCCGCAGCCGCGAGCACAGCGAGCACATCGTCTTGCCCTCGGGCACCACGCGCGCGACCACCGAATACGTGTCCTGTTCGAGGATTCTGTAGTCCACGCCGACCGAGCGCAGGTAGTCCGGCAGCACATGTTCCGGAAAGCCCGGCTGTTTCTGGTCGAGGTTCACCGCGGTGATGTCGAACCGCACCGGCGCCTTCTTCTGCAACTGCAGCAGGATGTCCAGCAGCGTGTAGCTGTCCTTGCCGCCGGACAGACACACCATCACCTTGTCGCCTTCTTCGATCATGCCGAAATCGGCGATGGCGCGGCCCACGTGATGGCGCAGACGCTTCGCCAGGCGATTGGCGTCGTGCGCGGCGCGACGGGCCGGCGGCGGCAAGGGCTCGGACAGGGGCAGGACGGTATTCATGCGTCGGCATTTTATCCGGATCGCTTCGGGCGGATCGTGCGCAGCGCCCGGCAGAGGCGGCAGATTGCAATCGAACATGCGACGCGAAAACCTGTAAATCATTGATTTTCAAGTGGCGACGCAGTTGGCACGCGGCTTGTATGACATGTATGGCCGGAACGCTTGACCGGCATTCCCCCAATGCCCGAAGAAAGTGATATCCCCCAACAAAGCGATAGTGGTCACCCTGTCGGGCAAGCTCGACAGCAAGGCCGAAGTCGATCAGGCCGTCGCCCTGGCGCGTGCTATCAAGGGCCTGAAGTCGGTCGATGCCACCACCCTGACCGTGAAGCCGCGCAGTTGATCGCGGACCGCATCGGCCCACCCGGCGCTGACGCATGCTCGGGTGCATGCGCCCATCCTTCATCCCCCAAAGGACATCGAACCCATGAATACCGACATCATCAAAGGCAAGTGGAAGCAGCTCAACGGCGAGATCAAGCAACAGTGGGGCAAGCTCACCGACGACGATCTGACCGTCGCCGAAGGCACCCGCGACTACCTCGCCGGCAAGGTCCAGGAACGTTACGGCGTGACCAAGGACATCGCAGAACAGCAGGTCCGCGATTTCGAGAAAGGCATCCACTAACAGGTTGCCTGTAAGAGTTTGCTTGAAACAGGTTGCCTGAAACAGGTTGCCTGCGTATCTCGCCGGTGCCCGCATGGGCGCCGGCGTGGTCATCGTGGTCTGCTCCCTCCCCTTGCAGATCCACGGTGTCGGTTGCCCGTCCGGAAGTGCGCCTCCGAACAGCCATTCCGGGCGGGCAGCCCCCCTTGTTGCACCACAGCGTGTCTGCGAATGGACATGTCCCCGAATGGACATGCTCCGCGTCCCGCTCGAAAGCCACAGGCCGTCCCGTATCCGTTGCGGGGCGGCTTTTTTTTCGCCGTGCGCAATGCACGATCAGAGGTGTGATGGGCATGCAAAACGCAAGGCCGCGGCCGTCATGTCGTGCTCGAAGCCCAACAACGGCGGTAATCCGGCGCTGGCACAGCTCTTGCGCCGCATGTCCCACCACCGTGGCGCATGCGCCGCGATCCCTTATCCCGGAGCCCCGCATGAGCGCCCATCTCGAACGCAGAACTCCGCAGAGCACCCCGCAGACGACGCCCCAGACCCGCCCTTCATCGCCGATGGCCACGCTTGGCGGCACGTGGCCGCGGGCGGCGCCTCAAAGCGATACGCCCGATACGTCCGAGAGCACCGCAGATATAGTGGAATCCCCGCCGCAGACCCGCGCTTCGAGAAGCGTCGCTTCAGTCGTTCCCGCCCCCGCCGGCAGCGATGCTTCGCCCGGCAGCACGGCCCCCCGCAGCCCCACCCCGTCCATGATGGAGTCACGACCCGTGTCGAGTCCTGCCCCGAAGCCCGCCGGTCACATCCTGGCGATCGACGACGACACCCGGATGCTGCAGAACTTCGCGCTGGCGCTGGAAAGCGGCGGCTACAAGGTCGAGACCGCCGACAATCTGGCCGACGGTCTGCGCCTGGCCGCGACCCGGCCGTTCCATGTCTGCCTGCTCGATCACAACATCGGCTACGACTCCGGTATCGAAGCCCTGCCGCGCCTGCGCGAGTTGGCGCCGCTGATGCGGGTGATCATGGTCACCGGCAATTCGGCGGTGGACGACGCGGTGAAGGCGATCTCGCTCGGCGCCAGCGATTATCTGGTCAAACCCTGTTCCCCCGATCAGCTGAAGATCTCGGTCGCGCGCCAGGTCGACACCCGCCGCATCCTCGACCGTCTCGACAGCTTCGAGCGCGAAGCCCAGGTCGGTACGCCGGACCTCACCAGCAAGAACAAGGCGATGCAGGCCGCCATCGACATGGCGCTGCAGGTCGCGCGCACCGACGCGAACCTGCTGGTGCTGGGCGAAAGCGGCACCGGCAAGGGCGTGATCGCCAAGGCGGTGCATCAGGCCAGCCCGCGCGCGTCGGGTGCGCTGGTCACCATCAACTGCCCGTCGCTGTCCGCCGAATTGATGGAGAGCGAGCTGTTCGGCCATTCCAAGGGTTCGTTCACCGGCGCGGTGCAGAACACCGTCGGCCGCGTCACCCACGCCGACGGCGGCACCATCTTCCTGGACGAAGTCGGCGACTTCCCCATGCAACTGCAGCCGAAACTGCTGCGCTTCATCCAGGACAAGGAATACGAGCGCGTCGGCGATCCCGTCACCCGCAAGGCCGACGCGCGGATCGTCGCCGCCACCAACCGCGATCCGGATGCCATGGTCAAGGACGGTCAGTTCCGGCTCGACCTGCTGTATCGCCTCAACGTCATCAGCATCACCGTGCCGCCGCTGCGCGAACGGCCGGAAGATCTGGAGGATCTGGCCAACGGCTTCGTGCGCCGCTACGCCGGCGACTACGGCCTGCCCGCGCGTCGGCTTTCGCCAGCCGCGCTCTCGCAGCTGCGCGCCTATGCCTGGCCCGGCAACGTGCGCGAACTGCAGAACATGATGGAACGCGCGGTGATCCTGGGCCGCAGCGAGGAGATCGGCCCCGAACTGCTCGCGCTCAGCGCCGCGGCGCGCAACGACGCGCAGCCGGGCATGGCGATCTCGCTGGATGCGCTGGAACGCATCCATATCGAACGCGTCCTCGCGTCCAGCGACAGTCTGGATGCCGCCGCGCGGACGCTGGGCATCGATGCCTCCACGCTGTATCGCAAACGCAAACTGTTCGGTTTGTAGTCGCGTGCCGGCTATATCGCGGTCGTGCAATGGCCTCCGCGTGTAACGACTCCGTTCCGCTTCGAGCTTCGCCGATCGCCATGAAATCCCGTTCTCCCGACGTGCTTCCCGAACTTGTAGAACCTGTCGAACCCGTCGCACCGCCGCGCGACGGCTGGTTGGTGCTGGGGGGCTGGATCCTCTTGCTGGTGGGGCTGGGGGCGACGTCCGGCGGCCTGTTCGGCCCCGACGCCTGGTATGCCGCCCTGCTCAAGCCGACCTGGAACCCCCCGTCGTGGGTGTTCGGTCCGGTGTGGACCCTGCTGTACGCGATGATGGCCGTGGCCCTGTGGGTGGTCCGGCGCGAACCCGAGAGCGCGGATGGGCTGCGCAGACGCGCTTTGATCCTCTTCGCGATCCAGTTCGCCTTGAACATGGCCTGGACGCCGCTGTTCTTCGCGCTGCACAGCCCGGGTCTGGCGTTCGCCGAAATCTGCCTGCTCTGGATCGCGCTGCTGTCGACGGTGCTGGCCTTCGGGCGCGTGCGGCCGCTCGCGGGTTATCTCCTGTTGCCGTACTTGCTGTGGGTATCGTTCGCGCTGGTTCTGAACGGTACGATCTGGCTGATGAATTCATGAGCGACCGAAGCGGTCGGGCGGACGTCGATGTCGGCGTCGACCAGATCGGCGCCGACCAGAATCGATAAACAACGCATGCAGCACCACTCGTCGATGGGGACGACCCTGGGGAACCCGATGCCATTGTCGCGCTCCACGCAATTCCGCAACCGCGCCAATGTCGGCATGTTGGCGCTCGCGTTCGTGGTGATCCTGATCACCTCGTTCGTCTCGGTGCGCTCGATCAACGCCCTGCGGGATTCGATCGCGCTGGTCAGCCATACCAGGCAGGTGCAGAACGACCTGGGCACGCTGCGCAACGAACTGACCCAGATGGAATCGGATGGCCTGCGCTACATGATTTCCGGCGGCGGCCAGCATCGCGACGGCATGGTCGGGCACCTGGAAAATGTCCAGGCGCTGATCGGGAAGCTGGAGACCCTCACCGCCGACAATCCGAAGCATCAGGACGCCCTGGGCGCGCTGCGGTGGGAATACGACCAGATCGTCGTGCGCGTCGAGCGCTCCATCGAGATCAAGGAGGCGGAACAGCGCGAAGGCGATCGCGGCGAGGCGATCCGCCGCGTGAACGACGGCCGCGGCGAATATTTCGTCAACAGCATGCGTCGGCGGATCGATGGCATGTCCGCCGAAGAAAGCGGTCTGCTGGAAGGGCGGGCCCGCGTTCGCGACGCGCTGGTCAAGCAGACCAACGCGACGCTGCTGATCGCCAACGGCCTGGCGCTGGTGGCGGGCCTGTTCGGATTCATGGCGCTACGACGCGCGCAGCTGCAGGCCGAGGACGCGCTGCGCCTGCAGCTGCACGTCTCCCAGGCGCATCGCGCCAACGACGAGAAAAGCGCATTCCTCGCGAGCATGAGCCATGAGATCCGCACGCCGATGAACGCGATCTTCGGCTTCTCGCAGCTGCTCGGCGACAACGTCCGCGAGCCGCTGCAGCGCGAATGGGTCGCGGCGATCAGGAGAAGCGGGCAGATCCTGCTCGACCTGATCAACGACGTCCTCGACCTGTCCAAGATCGAGGCCGGCAAACTGGAGCT
Organism: Lysobacteraceae bacterium; assembly: GCA_046590925.1. Lineage (GTDB taxonomy): Bacteria > Pseudomonadota > Gammaproteobacteria > Xanthomonadales > Xanthomonadaceae > Lysobacter_I. The sequence goes on from JBKJTC010000193.1 coordinate 5,001, forward strand.
CAGCCCGCAGGGCACCGACGTGAGCGATCTGGCCGGCGAGATTCTGGCGCTGTTCGAGCCGATGGCCGAAGCCAAGGGTGTGCGTTTGAGCTGCGACGTCGACCCGGAACATCTGGTCCCCGTCGTGATCGATCCGCAGCGCCTGCGCCAGATCCTGATGAACCTGCTGAGCAATGCGGTCAAATACACCGAGCGCGGCGACGTGGTGCTGCGACTGTCGATGCGGCCGTCGCCGCTGGGCGAAGGCCGCGACATGCGCCTGTCGGTCGAAGATACCGGCACCGGGATCGCACCCGAACAGCAGACGCAGATCTTCGAGGCGTTCTATCAGACCGAAAGCCCCGACGGCAAAGTGCGTCAGGGCACCGGGCTGGGCCTCAGCATCACCAAGCGCCTTGTGGACCTGATGCAGGGCCGCATTCATGTCGCCAGCCGCGTGGGCGAGGGCGCGACCTTCCGCGTCGACATCCCCGACCTGATGCCGGCGACGGTCGCGTCGCCGGAAGCGATGGATGCGCGCGCGGACTTCGACCGTCTGCCGCCGCTCAAGATCCTGGTGGTGGACGACGTCGAATGGAACATCGAGGTCGCGAAAGGCTATCTGCGCGACACGCGTCATGAAGTGATCATCGCGCGCGACGGCGCCGAGGCGGTCGAAACCGCCCGCCGTCTGCGCCCCGATGTCGTGCTGATGGATCTGCGCATGCCGCGCATGAACGGCTATCGCGCGTTCGAAGCGATCCGCGCCGATGCCGAGCTGCGCGACGTCCGCGTGATCGCGGTCACCGCCTCCAGTCTTCTCAACGAGGACGAAGACCAGAAGACGCACTTCGACGGCTACATCCGCAAGCCGTACGCACCCATCGAACTGTTCTCGACCCTCTCCGGCCTTTTCGGCTCCCAGGGCGCCGGAGACGCGGCCGACGAAGCCGTGCAACCCCAGGTCCAGAGCGAAGATCCGGACGTCAGCGAAGAAACCTTGGCCGATGCGCGCAAGGAATGGCATTCTCTCTGCGGCGAACCGCTCGTCGCCATGCGCGAGCGGATGCGCGTGCGCGAGATCGGCGAGTTCGCGAAGCGTCTGGAAACCATCGCCGATCGCATGCGCGAGCCGTCGCTGCAGGCGCTCGCGAAGCGCCTGCATGTCGCCGTGCAGATGTTCGACGTCAATCAAGTGAAGATCGTGCTCGACGCATTGGCGTCGTGGTGCCAGAAGGACAGCAATGCCGCATAGAAAATTCCAGGCGACGGTCGCGTTGCCGGTGGTGATGGTGATCGACGACCAGACCGCCAACGTCCAGGTGGTCGGACAGCTGCTGACCCGCGCCGACTACGACGTGGTGCCGGTCCTCGACGGCCGCGAGGCGCTGGCGCTGGCCGAGCGCAGCCCGCCCGATCTGGTGTTGCTGGACATGCGCATGCCCGGCGTCGACGGCTTCGATGTGCTCGAAGGCCTGCAGTCCATGCCGCAGACGCGCGATGTGCCGGTGGTGTTCCTCACCGCGGACCAGGAGCGCGACAGCCTGACCCGCGCGTTTTCGGCAGGCGCGGTCGACTACATCACCAAGCCCTTCATCCCGGAGGAACTGCTGGCGCGCGTGCGCACGCATCTGGACCTCAAGCAGGCGCGCGACCGTCTGGCGCGGGTGGCCGACGAACGCCAGAAGATCGCGGAGATCGTCAGCCACGACCTGCGCAACCATTTCGGCAACATCCTGTTTTCGGCCGATCTGCTGTGCGATCCCGCACTCAACGACGAGACGCGCCAGCGCCTGGCGCAATCGATCCGCAATTCCGCCGATGCCGGCGTGCTGTTCCTGCAGGCGTTCCTCGACCAGCAGCAGGAGCGGATGCAGGACATGCCGCCGATGCCGATCTTCGCGTGCGCGTTGCTGGAGGAAGTGGCCGACCTGCTGTCGTACCAGTCGCAGAGCAAGGGCATGCGGGTGCGGATCGACACCGAGTCGGCCGATGGCATCCGCCTGCTGGCGGAGCGCGCCGGTACCCTGCACGTGCTGCAGAACCTGCTGTCGAATGCGTTGAAATACGCGCCGCCCGGCAGCGATGTGGATCTGACCGCGGTGCGCCAGGGCAAGTACGCGCGGCTCACCGTCCACGATCGCGGGCCGGGCATCACCACCCAGGATCGCGAGCGGCTGTTCCAGCGCTACGTGCGCCTCAGCGCGCAGCCGACCGGCGGCGAATCCTCGACCGGGCTGGGCCTGGCTCTGGCCAAGCAGCGCGCGCGGACCATGGGCGGCGATGTCTGGTACGACGATCGTGAAGGCGGCGGCGCCAGTTTTACCCTGGAATTGCCGCTGGTGTGATCGTGGCGCCTGCGAGCCTTTTCGGCGGCATTTTCGAGTGGACACGTTGGATCGCCTACGCTCGATCGGATCGCACCGACCGGATACGAAAACGCCCCCGTGCTGAAACACGGGGGCGTTATTTTTTGGCGTGTTTTTTCTTCGTGCCCGTGTCGGCGTCGTCAGGCTTTGACGCGACGGCCCATGATCAGCGACACCACGAACAGGATCAGGAATACGAAGAACAGGATCTTGGCGATACCGGCCGCGGCACCGGCGATGCCGCCGAAACCGAGCACACCGGCGATCAGTGCGATCACGAAAAAGACGACGGCGTAATACAACATGGGGCTCTCTCCAAGTCTAGGGAACGGACCGCGGCGTGCGGTCCCGCTGGAGACAGATACAAGTTGCGTGCCAGATGGCGGCCATGATCCGAATGTGCGGCAATCTTTTTATTTTCAATAACTTGCGCCGGCGCTGCGCAGCGATTGCGGGTGATCGCGTTCGGTCGACTGCCGCGATCCGCACGATCCAGGTCGGCCATCGTGCACGATGCGGATCGATGTTTTCTCAAGAGCCAGCAGAAACAACCACTTGAGCATCGATTGGCCATGGCACGGATCTTGATGCGTTGTCGATAGAGAACGCGAGGAATCCGATCATGTCGATGCTGCTGCATACCCAGCCGTCACGCCGCCATTCGCGTCGACGCGCGCGCGTGGTTCGTGCGCGGACGCTGTTCGTGTTCATCGCCCTGCTGCTGTCGGCGTATCTGTTCTGGTCGCGGCCGGCCGCGCCGACGACAGCGGCCGCCGCCTCACCGGCCGGCGCCGCGCCGCATGAGGCGGAGCCCGAGCAGTCCATCGACACCGAGGGTGCTTTGAGCGGCGGTGGGCAAGCCTCCGACGCTGCATTTTACGTCGCCGAACGCTGAGTCGAACTTGCGCCGGCGAAGCCTCCACGGTCGCGGTCCGATGCTAAGCTCGGCCGATGAACCAGCCCTCCGACCCCGCAGAACTCGCCCGAGTCGCCCAGCGGCTGGTCGAGTTGCGCCTCGAACACCGCGACCTCGATCTGGCCATCGGCCGCTTGCACGAGAATATCGCCGCCGACGAACTCGCGGTCAAACGCCTCAAGAAGCGCAAGTTGCAGCTCAAGGACGTGATCGCCCGGCTGGAATCGGCGCTGATTCCGGATGAGCCGGCGTAACGCCGACGACGCATGCCCCGGCGCGCAGCGCGTCGCCCGGATGACGCAAGGCAGCATTGCAGGACGCGCAATCACCCTTTTCACCAGCGCCGGGCAATGCGCCGCATCGCCCGGACGATCGTGTCGACGCGCGGGAGACGTATGGACCTGAAAAGCGGTTACCCCTACTGGGCGGTGAAGAACGGCCTGATGCACGCATTCCCGCAGCTGGAGGCCGATCTCGCCTGCGACGTGCTCGTGGTCGGCGGCGGCATCACCGGCGCGCTGATCGCGCATGAATTGACGACCCACGGGCATTCGGTGGCCGTGGTCGAACAGCGCGACATCGGCTGGGGCAGCACCGCCGCCAGCACCGCGCTGCTGCAGTACGAAATCGATACCCACATGGTCGATCTCGCCAAGGATTACGGCGAAGACCAGGCGGCGCTGGCGTACCTGGCGTGCGCCGAGGCCATCCCGATGCTGCAGGCCTTGGCAAAAAAGGTGGGCGATGTCGATTTCGCGCGGATGCAGAGCCTGTACTACGCGAGCCGCCGCCGGGACACAGGTGCGATGCGCGATGAGTTCGACATGCGCCAGCGTCACGGCTTCGAGATGGAATGGCTGGAACCCGCGGCCCTGTACGAACGCTTCGGCATCGCGGCACCCGCGGCCATCCTGAGCAAGCTGGCGGCGCGGATCGATCCTTACCGCATGGCGTATCGGCTGCTGGCCGGCGTGGCCAAACGCGGCGGCGGCGTCTACGACCGCACCTGCATCGAAGCGCTGGACGCCACGTCCAGGCGCGCGTACCTGCGCACGACGTCCGGGTTCTCGATCCGCGCCGGCCATGTCGTGTTCGCGGCCGGCTACGCCAACCAGCAGTGGCTGCGCAAACGGGTGGCGAAGAACAGGAGCAGTTACGCGTTCATCACCGACCCCATCGCGTCGGAAGCGCTGGGCCCGTTGGCCGACACGATGCTGTGGGAATCGGCGCGGCCGTATCTGTATCTGCGCAGCACCGGCGACGGCCGCCTGCTGGTCGGCGGCGAGGACGATGCCATCGATGTGCCCGCACGCCGCGATGCCCGCGTCGAGAAGAAGGCGCGGACGCTGGTGAAGCAAGTGCGGAAACTCTTCCCCGAACTGCCGCTGCAGCCCGCGTTCTCGTGGGCGGGCACGTTCGCGGAGACCGAAGACGGGCTGCCGTTCTTCGGCCCGCACCCGCAGCACGGCCCGCGCGTGCAGTTCGCGATGGCCTACGGCGGCAACGGCATCACCTATTCGATGATCGGGGCCGGGCTGCTGCGTGCCTTGATCGAACGAAAGAAACATCCGCTGGCCAAACTGTTTTCGTTCGAGCGGGTGAATTAAGCCAAGGCCTTCGATCCGCGCGCGACCGGGATCGAAGGTGCCGTCGATGCAGCGCCACATGCTGCAGCGCAGCAGCAACCGTATTCATTCCGGCCCGTAAAGCCACGGGCTATGCTGCCCCACCACCCGGTGAGGACCGCCCATGCTGCGGATGCAACAACGCCTGTCGCTGCCGTTCCTGATGCTGTTGAGCCTGCCGTCGACGGCGATGGGGTTCGCGCTGGCGGTGCAGATCTCGGCGCTGAGCTGGCTGATGTCGACCAAGTACGGTTTGAAACTGGACGAGATCGGCATCGTCTGGGCCGCGGGGCCGCTGGCGGGCATCATCGGCCAGGTCATCATCGGGATCATCAGCGACAACGTCTGGTACTGGGGCGGGCGGCGCAGGCCGTTCATCCTGGTCGGCGGCGTGTTGACCGCGCTGATGCTGCTGGCCTTGCCGTCGATCGGCGCGATCGACAAGGCGCTCGGGTTCGACGCGATCCTCGGCGTCGCGGTCGCGGTCGCGCTGGCGCTGGACCTGTCGATCAACCTCGGCTTCAACCCCACCCGCTCATTGATCACCGATGTCACCCCGGAAGGCGCGAAGCGCACCGCCGGCTACACGTGGATGCAGACGGTCTCGGGCACGTTCGGCGTGCTGGCGTACGCCATCGGCGCGATCTGGGGGAATATCACTCTGATCTATTTCGGCGCCGGTCTGGCGCTGGTGTTCTCGATCGTTCCGGTGCTGCTGGTCGAAGAGCCGCGGGTACTGGCGCATGCCGAAACCGGCAAGCCCACCGAAAAGCTGAGGGTCGGCGCACTGCTGGTGCTGATGCGCCCGCTGTGGGCGTTCGCGGTCTACGCGATGATCGCGATGGGCCTGAAGATGGCGGGCGTGAAGACCCACAGTCTGTGGCTGGAAGTGGTGTTCGGCGCGCTGGCGCTGGCGCTGATCGTGCATGCCCTTGCCGAACGGCAGACGCCGGACGGGCGCGAGGACATCGCCGGTTTCCGCAAGGTGCTGGCGGCGCATGCGATCAGCTGGTTCGGCATGCAGACGCTGTTCGTGTTCATGATCGGCTTCGTCCAGCAGCGGTTTCCGCAGCTGGACGACAA
>JBKJTC010000274.1:0-3413 GCA_046590925.1 Lysobacteraceae bacterium
ATCGGCGGCATTCGAACTGATCTCGGCGCTGCCCGACGACAGCCGCGAAACCTTGCTGCTGTTCTATCGCGAAGGCCAGAGTTCGCAGCAGGTGGCGATGCTGCTGGGCATCAGCGACGCCGCCGCGCGCAAGCGGCTCTCGCGTGCGCGGCAACTGGTGCGCGACGACATCCTCAAACGCTTCGGCGACTTCGCGCGCAGTTCGGCGCCGTCGGCCGCGTTCACGGCAGCGATCATCACCGCCCTGGGCATGGCCAGCAAACCGGCCGCGGCGGCGGGCGCTACCGCCATCGGCACCGCGACGCTCGGCGGCGCCATCGCGGGCAAAAGCCTGGCCGGCGTCGTGGGCATGGGCGGGCTGATCGGCGGTTCGCTGGTCGGCGGCGCGATCGCCGCGCACCTCACCCGTGGATATCTGCTGGCGTTCGCCGACACGCTGGAAGAGCGCGACGCGATCCTCCGCAGCTACAGCCTCTATCTGTATGTCACGTTGAGCGTGATGCTGGCCGCGTTCATGGTGGTGTGGTGGGTGCCGAGCTTCGCCTGGGCGATGATCGCCGCCATCGCGGCGGAGGGCGCCTCGCTATGGACTCTGCTGCGCATCCGCAACCTGTTGCAGCCGATGATCGTGCGCGACGCCGCACGCGATCCCAAGGGCGCGAAGGGCCGATACCGGGCCTACAACTTCAGTTATGGCCCGCTGGCCATCGTGGTGTCCGGTGTGCTGTACGTCGGTTCGATGGCGATCTTCTATCTGGGCCTGCATTACGGCGCGCAAGGTACCGGTACGGTGATCGGCATGCTGCTCAAACGCTTCTTCGGATGAACGCGGGGCCGTGAATACGATTCACGCCATCGACGCCCTGATCGGCGCGGAGCTGCCCGCGGCGCGCAGCGGCGACCGCGCCGCCTACGGCCGGATCGTGGCGGCGTGCCAGAACACTGTGACCGCGGTGGCGCTGGCGATCACCCGCGACGTGCCGGCGAGCGAGGACATCGCCCAGGAAGCCTTCCTCAGCGCGTGGCAGCACCTCAAGCGCCTGCAGAACCCGTCGAGTTTCCTGCCGTGGCTGCGCCAGATCACCCGCAACCTCGCCCGCGACCACCTGCGCGCGAACCGCCATCGGCCGCTCGACGGCGAAGGCGCGGAGATCGCGATCGAACTCGCCGCCGATCCCTCGCCGACGCCGATGCATCGACTGGTCGAAGACGAGCGCGAACACGCCGCAGCCGAACTGATCTCGGCGCTGCCCGAAGAAAGCCGCGAAGTGCTGTTGCTCTTCTATCGCGAAGGCCAGAGTTCGCAGCAGGTCGCGCTGCTGCTGGGGCTGTCGGACGCGGCGGTGCGCAAGCGGCTGTCGCGCGCGCGCCAGAGCCTGCGCGAGGATCTGCTGACCCGCTTCGGCGAATTCGCCGCCAGCAGCGCGCCGGGCGCCGCTTTCACCGGCATCATCGCCACCGCATTGACCATCGCCAGTCCGCCCGTCGCGGCAAAGGGCATCCTCGGTATCGCCGCGGTCGGTGGCGCTAAAACGCTCGGCAAGGTCGCGCTGGGCGCGGGCGGCAGCATCGCCATCGGGCTGATCGGCGCCTTCGCCGGCATCTGGCTGGGGCTGCGGAAACAGCTGAAGGGCGCGATCGACGAACAGGAACGCAGGGGCCTGCTCCGCATCGGCATCACCAACAGCCTGGCATCGATCCTGTTCGTGGTGGCACTGTTGTTGCTGTCGCGCTTCAGCGATGGCTGGATGCCCACCGTGCTCGCGATGCTGGGGTTCATTGCGCTGATCTTCTACCAGACGCTAGTCGTGCAGCCGCGCATCCTGCAGCGCCGCCACGCGATGGAAGCCGCGCGCGATCCGGTGCTGGCGGCGAAGATGCGTCGACGCGAACGCATCCAGTGCTGGCTGGGGGCGACCATCGGTCTCATCGGCGGCTTCGGTGGGCTGATCGCCGGATTGATCGCCTCCGGTCGGCTCTGAGCGTCGTAGGCTGGGCTGAGCGCAGCGAAGCCCAGCATCGCATCGAGCGAATCGCCATCGTCACGGACATGCTGGGCTGGGCTTCGCTGCGCTCAGCCCAGCCTACGAATGCCGTTCGGCATCGCATCAGGCGCGCTCATCAACACGCAATGGTCGGCACGCGACGATGCGAGCGCATCGATCGGCAGGCCCTGCCGACGCAGCGATGATCGCTCCCGACATCCCCACCGGCCGCATTCGCAGCGCCTGCGAACGGGGGCGGTTATCCTGCCCGCATGTCCGCATCCTCCGCCAGCGACCGCCTCGCCCGCGCCGTTTCGATCCTCGGCCATCCGTTGCTGGTGCTTCCGGCTGCGTTGATGCTGCCGGCTGCCCTGCGCGGCGGCGATCCGCGGACGCTGCAGGCCGCGTTCGCGGGTTTCGCGCTGTTTGCGGGCTTTGTGATCGGCTGGTCGTGGTGGCAGGTGCGACGCGGCCGCTGGGCGCACGTCGACGCCAGCCAGCAATCCGAACGCCGCTCGCTCAATCGCACGCTGTTGGTGTTGCTCGGCCTCGGCGCGTTGCTGGCATGGCGCGCACTGCCCTCGCCCGATCCGGCGCTCGCGCTCGCGTTGTCGGCAGGTATCGTCGCGGTGGCGATGTCGACGGTCCGCTGGTGCAAGCTCTCGCTGCACATCGCGTTCGCGGTTTACGCCACAGGGCTGCTGTGGCCGCTGGGCCCGATGGCGATCGCCTTGTGCTGCGTGTTCTCCGCAGGCATCGCCTGGTCGCGTCTGCGGTTGTCGCGTCATCGACCCCGGGATCTCGTCGCTGGCGCGGCTGCGGGACTGCTGGCGGCCATCGTCTATTGGCTGGCGCTGCCCATGTTGCGGGTATCGGCATGAGCACCGGGCACCGCGACGACGTGGATGCCAACGACGCGATGCGCCTGTTCCACACTTCGGAACACGCCTGCGGTTACTGGCCCGAGCGACAGGCGCGCGATCTGGTGTTCGATCCCGGCGATCCGCGGCTGGCGCAGATGTATCCGATGGCGCTCGGCTGGGGCTTCCGCCGCTCCGGCAATCTGATCTACCGCCCGCACTGTCGCGGCTGCCAGGCCTGCGTGGCGGTGCGCATTCCGGTGGACGAATTCAAACCCGACCGCAGCCAACGCCGCTGCCTCGCGCGCAATGCCGATCTCGAAGTGCGGGTACTGCCCGCCGAACGCAACGACGAACACTTCGCCCTGTATCAGCGCTACCTCAATGCGCGCCATCCCGGCGGCGGCATGGACGGCCACGGCGCGGCGGAATTCGAGGAAGCGCCCCTGCCCCCAGGTGCTGACCAGGAACTGGTCGAATTCCGCCGCGCCGTGGCCGTCCATGCCGCCGCCGGGATGGCGCGCATTGAGGTAGCGCTGATACAGGGCGAAGTGTTCGTCGTTGCGTT
>JBKJTC010000114.1:0-3335 GCA_046590925.1 Lysobacteraceae bacterium
TGTCGTAGGCGATGACGGCGATCTTGGCGCGATCGCCCGGGTCGCGGGCGCAGGCCTTGATCTCGACCAGGCCCTGGCCGACTTCCGGCACTTCCAGCTTGAACAGCTCCATCATGAATTCGGGCGCGGCGCGGCTGATGAACAGCTGCGGGCCGCGGGGCTCGCTGCGCACGTCGAACAGATAACCGCGGACGCGGTCGCCGGCGCGCACGACGTCGCGCGGGATCGCCTTGTCCTTCGGAATGAACGCCTCGGCGTTGCCGCCGAGATCGACGTACACATTGCCGCGTTCGACACGCTTCACGACGCCGGTCACCAGTTCGCCGACGCGGTCTTTCCACGCATCGACGACCTGATTGCGCTCGGCCTCGCGCACGCGCTGCACGATCACCTGCTTCGCGGCCTGGGCGGCGATGCGGCCGAACTCGGGGTTCTCGATCTGCTCTTCGATGTAATCGCCGATCTCGACGCCTTCGACTTCGTCGATGGCGTCCATCATCCGCGTCTGGCGGTCCGGCGATTCCATCACCACGTCGTCGGCGACCACTTCCCAGCGACGGAACGTCTCGTAGCTGCCGTCCTTCGGGTTGATGGACACGCGGGTCAGCACGTCTTGCTCATGAAAACGCTTCTTGGCCGCCGTCGCCAGCGCCGCCTCGAGGGCTTCGATGATGACCGACTCCGGTACGCCTTTTTCATTGGCGACCGCGTCGACGACAAGCAGGAGTTCCTTACTCATTCTGTTACGCCTCTGCAAACTTTTAAGTGCGTTATTTTCAAGTGCGTGGTTTCAGGTACGCATTCGTTAAAGGCCTGGTATTCGTTCAATGCTTCGTCGGCCGTTTGGCCGATGGCTTGCCTGCAGGTTTGCCTGCCGGCTTCTTGCCCGGTTTCGTCGGAACGAAACCCAGCGCCACCCAATCCGGTACGAGTCGCGCCTTCTCGATATTGTCGAAGGCGACCGACACCCGCTGCGGCTCGGGCTTCGCCTCGACGTCCAGTTCGATGCGTTCGCCTTCGACCGCGGCGATCCGGCCCTGCAGCCTGCGGCGGCCATCCTGCGGCAGTTTCAGGCCGATCTTGACCTGCTCGCCGAGGAAGCGCGCGAACTGCGCCGGGGTGAACAACGGACGATCCACACCCGGCGACGATACTTCCAGCGTGTAATTCCCGCTGATCGGATCCTCGACGTCGAGCTGGGCCGAGACTTCCCGGCTGACCGCTTCGCAATCCTCGATCCCGACCATCCGCGCCGTTTCGCTGTCGCCCGCGGCATCGCCCGACGGGATGTCGATATACAGACGCAACGTCGCGCCACCCGGTGAGGGCAGATACTCGACGCCGAGCAGTTCCAGACCCAAGGCCTGGACGGTCGGCGACAACAGGTTCGAGATGTCGGTGGCCTTGTCCGCCATGAAATTCCCGGAAATGAAAAAGGGGCCTTGCGGGCCCCTTGTCCAATACCGCTGGATTTCGGCGTCGAAGCGCAGCTCATGCTTCGACCAAGCCCGACTTGACTGTTCGACCGCGGCCCGCGAAGGGCTGCAGAAGAACTCGAAAAGCTGGTAGCGGGGGCAGGATTTGAACCTGCGACCTTCGGGTTATGAGCCCGACGAGCTGCCAGACTGCTCCACCCCGCATCAGGAGCGGAATTATGACGGGCGACGCGAATAGTTGCAAGCGCAAAACCGTCGAATGAACACAATCAGCTTGCCGACATCGCCACCGCTCAGGCGAATGCCTGCTGGCACCATGCCATGATCGGGCTCCAGGCGAGCCCCAGGACCAGCAGCGACAGCGCGTTGATCGCGAACACCACGCGCAGGGACAGATCGTCGCGCTGCGCCATCGGCTCGCGGCCATCGGCGGATTCGGGCTCGTCGAAGTACATCGCGCGGATGACGCGCAGGTAATAGAACGCACCGATGACAGCGAAGACGATGCCGACGATCACCAGCCAGATCTGGCCGCCTTCCCACGCCGCGCGCAGTACCGCCAGCTTCGACCAGAACCCGAGGAACGGCGGGACGCCGGCCAGCGACGCCATCACGCACAGCACCAGTCCGGCCATCCACGGGCTGCGGGCATTCAGGCCCTTGAAGTCCTCGATGCGGTCGGCTTCAAAGCCCCGGCGCGACAGCACCACGATGATGCCGAAGGCCGCCGCCGCCATCACCGCATAGCTGATGGCGTAGAACATGCCGGCCGCATAACCGACCGCGCCGCCGCCCGCGAGGCCCATCAGCAGGAAGCCGACGTGCGAGATCGTCGAATAGGCCAGCATGCGCTTGAGGTTGGTCTGCGCCAGTGCGATGAGATTGCCGACCACCAGCGAGAACGCGGCGAGACCGGACAGCAGCGCGCGCCATTGCTCATCGAGCGGACCGAGTCCGCCCTCGAGCAGGCGATAGGCCATCGCGAATGCCGCCAGCTTCGGCGCGGCGCCGATGAACAGGGTGATCGGCGTCGGCGAACCGTGGTACACGTCCGGCAGCCACATGTGGAACGGCGCGGCGCCGAATTTGAAAGCGATGCCCGCGACCAGGAACACCATGCCGGTGAGCAGCAGTGGCGTGGCGCTGGCCGCACTGTGGATGGCGGCGAGATCGAGACTGCCGGTAGCGCCGTAGATCAGCGACATCCCGTACAGCAGCAGGCCCGACGCCAGCGACCCGAGCACGAAATACTTCATCGCCGCTTCCGATGCCAGCGGATTGTCGCGATCGGCCGCGACCAGCGCGTACGAGCAAAGCGCCAGCATTTCGAGGCCGAGATAGACCATCACCAGGTTGCCGGCGGAGATCAGCAGCATCATGCCGGCGACGGCAAACAGCATCAGCACGGTGATCTCGGCCTTGTAGAGACCGCGCTCGCGCAGGAAGGTCCACGCATAGACCAGCGCGAACGCACTGACCACGCAGGTCACCCACTTCAGGACATCGGCCATGTCGTCGCGGATGAACATGCCGTTGAGCACGGTGCCCTGCCCGCCCACGTCCAGCGCGAGCATGCCCGCGACCACGATCAGCGCGACGATGCTCAACACATGGACGAGAACGCGCTGGCGCTCGCCGATGAACAGGTCGAGCATCAGCAGCGCGAACGCGGCGCCCACGAGCACAAGCTCGGGCAGCAGCGGCATCAGATCGGCGGAGGTGGCGCTTGTTGCAATCATGATGGTCTCAGAGCTTGCTGATCGCCAGCTGGCTGGCGAGTTGGGCGATGGCGGGTTCCATCAAGTCGGTCAAGGGTTTCGGATACACGCCGATCAAGAGCGTGCCGGCCGCGAACGCCGTCAATACGATCCACTCGCGCGGATTGATGTCCTCGAGCTC
>JBKJTC010000014.1:0-3935 GCA_046590925.1 Lysobacteraceae bacterium
CTTTAGCGCCTTGCGGATTATCGCGGCGGCATCGTCACCGCTCGCGGTCGCGTCGCGCGCCATGCGCACCGCCTCGGCGGGCTTGTAACCCAGCTGCTGCAGGGCGATCACCGCCTCGCTTTGCGGGTCACCCGGCGCGCCGCTGCCACCGAGCGTGGCGCCGCCGGTCATGAGATCGGCAGCGCGATCGCGCAGCTCGACCAGCATGCGCTCGGCGGTCTTCTTGCCGATGCCGGGGATGCGGGTCAGCGCGGTCACGTCGCCGGTCTGGATCAGCCGCGCGAATTCATCGACGCTGGCGCCCGAGAGCACCGCCAACGCGATCTTCGCGCCGATACCGCTGACTTTCTGCACGTCGCGGAACAACCGGCGCTCGGCATCGCGCAGGAAGCCGTACAGCGACACGCTGTCTTCCTTCTGCGCGTAGTGGGTGAACAGCGTCACTTCGCGCCCGACTTCGGGCAGGTCGTAGAAGGTGCTCATCGGCGCTTCGAGTTCGTAGCCGACGCCATGAACGTCGATCACCAGCCACGGCGGCTGTTTGTGGATGAGCGTGCCTTTGAGGCGACCGATCATGGCGTACTTCTCCGGAGCATGAATCTCCCCCTTTGAAAAAGGGGGATCAAGGGGGATTTGCTCTTGGTTCTGCTCTGCACGGACACGAAAAGCAAATCCCCCCTGCCCCCCTTTTTCAAAGGGGGAAATAGCGAGCGTTCGCAATGCGAGCATTCGCAAGGGGATGCAGCGACGCGACGCGACGCAGTGCGGCGGTTCGCAATCAGGTGCCCCACAGCGCAGCTATCCGTAACTCGACTCTCCCCCTTTGAAAAAGGAGGATCAAGGGGGATTTGCTCTGGGGTTTGCTCTGCTCGGACACGGAAAGCAAATCCCCCCTGCCCCCCTTTTTCAAAGGGGGGAAAGCGCAAGGACGCGGGAAACGATGTCATCGGCATGCCGCTCATCGGCTCACTTCCTCCACGCCTGGCGCGCGTTCACGCCAAGGCGCAGCGCGGTGGCGCGTACGTGAGCGTGGGTGATGGCGACGGCCAGCGCGTCGGCGGCGTCGGCCTGCAGCTTGCCTTTGAGATTGAGCATCAGCCCGACCATGTGCTGGATCTGCGCCTTGTCGGCGCCGCCGGTGCCCACCACAGCCAGCTTCACTTCCTTCGCCGAGTATTCGTGAACCGGCAGATCGCGCTGGACCACGGCGCAGATCGCCGCGCCGCGGGCGTGGCCGAGTTTGAGCGCCGAATCGGGATTGCGGGCCATGAATACCTTCTCGATCGCCACCTCGTCGGGGCGATGGGCGTCGATGATATCGGCCAAACTTTGGAGCAAACGCTTCAATCGCAGCGGAAAATGGTCGCGCACGTCTTCGTCGGCCACCAGCAGATTGATCGGCGCATGGAACACGTGCGTGGTCTTGCCGGCGGCGTCGACATCGATGATGCCCACGCCGGTACGCTGCGGACCGGGATCGATGCCGAGGATGCGTGTCACTGCGTTGCGCTCGGCGGATGCGCTCAGGCGTACGCGTCGGCGCCGAGTTCGGCGTTGGAGTAGACGCTCTGGACGTCGTCGAGGTCTTCCAGCCAGCGCAGCAGTTTGACCACCTGCTGCGCGGTGTCGCCGGAGACCGCGATGTCGTTGTCGGCGCGATACGCGACTTCGGCGATGTCCGGCGTCAGGCCGGCGGCTTCCATCGCGGCTTTGACCGCGACGAAGGCGTCGGGCGCGGTGAGCACGTCGATCGCGCCGTCTTCGGGATACACCACCACGTCGTCGGCGCCGGCTTCGATCGCGGCTTCGGTGACCTTGTCTTCATCGGCGCCAGCCGCGAACGACAGCACGCCGAGTTTCTTGAACATGAAGGACACCGAGCCTTCGGTACCGAGATTGCCGCCGAGCTTGCTGAAAGCATGGCGCACGTCGGCGACGGTGCGGACCTTGTTGTCGGTGAGGCAATCGACGATCACCGCGACGCCGCCGGGGGCGTAGCCCTCGTAGCGCACTTCCTCGTATTCGACGCCTTCGAGTTCGCCGGTGGCCTTCTTGATCGCACGTTCGATCACGTCCTTGGACATGTTGCCCGCCAGACCCTTGTCGATCGCGGTGCGCAGGCGCGGATTGGTGGCCGTATCGCCGCCGCCGGCCCGGGCCGCGACGCCGATCTCGCGGATGATCTTGGTGAAGATCTTGCCGCGCTGCGCGTCGACCGCGTTCTTGCGCGCCTCGATGGAAGGACCTCTACCCATGAATGTCCGAAGCCTGTGCGATTGCCGAGCCGGCGATTTTACCCCTATCCCGCGGCCGCTGCGGCGGGTCAGGCCGCGAATCGTCCGTCGTGCAGAAAGCGGGCCGTCTGCCGGGCGGCGGCGGCGGACAGGACCAGCCCGCTGTGGCTGGCGGCCACGATGCAGTGATCGGCCAGCCCCGGCAGCCGGGTTTCGGCCACGCTGACGGTGCCGTCGGACTCGCCGTCCATCCGCGCGAACCAGCCGCCGACCCCGCGCGCGCGGTTGCCGGCCACCATGCCGACCTCCGCCGGCCCCGACCAGGGCGCGCAACCCGTTTCGAGCAGGCCGCGGCTGCGGCCCAGCACCAGCGACAGCGGCGCGCGATGGTGGCCGATCGCCGAGGCCACGCCGCTGCCGCACAGGGGCGAACCGAGGCAGACCACCCGGCGCACCGGCAGGTCCGGCGCCCGACGCAGGGCTTCGAGGATGACCAGCCCACCCAGGCTGTGGCCGACCAGCAGTTCCACGGGGCTGCGGCGGAGCCGCGCGATCAGCCGGTCGCCGGCCCGTTCCGGGTCGCGCCACACGCTGTCGTAGCCGAACAATTCGGGCGCCAGTCCCTCGCGGCGCAGGCGCATCGCGAACGGCGCAAGCCACAGTTTGGCGTTCCAGATGCCGTGGACCAGCAGCACGCGCGGCGACGGCGCAATCACGTCAGGCCGCATCCGCGTGACGGCGCAGGATGAATTCGTGATCCTGGGTATTGCCGACCGGAAACAGATACTCGCCGACTTGCTCGAAGCCGTAGCGGCCGTAGAACCGCTGCGCGCCGAGGTTCTCGCTCCATACGCCGATCCACAGCGTGCGCGGGCCGTCGCGCTCCAGCCAATCCAGCACGGTCTGGAACAGTCGGCTTCCCCAGCCGCCGTTGTGCGCTTCCTGCAGGATGTAAAGGCGTTTCAGTTCGCCGTCGCCCTCGGCCACGTCGGCATGCGGCAGACCCGCCGGCCCGGCGACCGCGTGGCCGAGCGCTTCTCCGCCGCGCTCCAGCAACCAGATCGCATAGCCATCGTCGGCGAGCATCGTGCGATGCGCGTCCAGCGAATAGCTGTTGTCGAGGAAATACGCGAGATCCTCCGGCGGATACAGATGACCGAAGGTCTCGGTGAAATTGCGCCGGGTGATGTCGACGACGCGTTCGGCGTCGGCGGGGGTGGCGCGGCGGATGGTGAAGCTCATCGCAGACACCTCATGCTGGCTTACGTAGAGCGGAGCGCAGCTCCGCTGGGCCGTCTCCGGAAAGAATGGTAGCGGAGCTTCGCTCCGCTCTACGGATATGGGTCAGGCTTTCGGCGGACGCACCTGCACGTGCACTTCGGCCAGCTGCGCATCCGGGATGGGCGACGGTGCGCCGGTCATCAGGCACTGCGCGGTGGTGGTCTTCGGGAAGGCGATCACGTCGCGGATCGATTCGGTGCCGGCCATCAGCGCGGCGATGCGGTCGATGCCGAAGGCGATGCCGCCGTGCGGCGGCGCGCCGTACTTCAGCGCGTCCAGCAGGAAGCCGAACTTCAGCTCGGCCTCCTCGCGGCCGATGCCCAGCAGATCGAACACCGCCGACTGCATCGACGAACGATGGATGCGGATCGAACCGCCGCCGATCTCGTTGCCGTTGAGCACCATGTCGTAGCCGCGGCT
>JBKJTC010000019.1:0-12200 GCA_046590925.1 Lysobacteraceae bacterium
CGACGTCTGGTAATCTCTGCATCAAGCGCGCGTGGCCGGGTCAGATGCGCGGGGTGTTCAACGATCCCGAGCGCTTTTTCGACACCTATTTCAGCGCCTATGCCGGCAAGTATTTCACCGGCGACGGCTGCCGGCGCGACGAGGACGGCTACTACTGGATCACCGGCCGGGTCGACGACGTCATCAACGTCTCGGGTCACCGGATGGGCACGGCCGAGGTCGAGAGCGCCCTGGTGTCCCACGGTCACGTCGCCGAGGCGGCTGTGGTCGGCTACCCCCACGACATCAAGGGCCAGGGCATCTACGCCTACGTCACGCTGATGACCGGCAAGGAACCTACCGAAGCGCTGCGCAAGGAACTCGTGGCGTGGGTGCGCAAGGACATCGGCCCGATCGCCTCGCCAGACCTGATTCAGTTTGCGCCGGGCCTGCCGAAGACCCGTTCCGGCAAGATCATGCGCCGCATCCTGCGCAAGATCGCGGAGAACGCACCCGATCAGCTGGGCGACACGTCGACGCTGGCAGACCCCTCAGTAGTCAAATCGCTGGTGGATGAGCGGTTGGTCAGGTGAACTGATTGAAGGGCAAGAGCAAATCCCCCCTGCCCCCTTTTTCAAAGGGGGGAAAGCATGGGGAAGACATTGCCTTGCCGGGATTTTCGCAAGCTGCGATTCTGGCATCGCGTTTAAAAAGTCGAGCGCAAGTCCTAGAGCTGCGTTAAAAAATGCCGCTGACACTACCTTTGAAAAAATCACTGACACTACGTTTGAAAAAGTCACTGACACTGCGTTTGAAACAGTCACTGACACTGCGTTTGAAAATAGCACCGACACTGCGTTTAAAGATCAAACCGGAGTTGCGCGAGTTGAATCCGGCGAACCCCAAGCAGCGATGAGCACCCCCCCTTTGAAAAAGGGGGACAGGGGGGATTTGCTTTTACGCTCTGCCGATCCGCGCGTCGATGAATCGCCATATTTCCTCGACCACCGCATCCGTCTCCAGCAACACCTGACGATTATCGAAACGAAGCACCTGCAGGCCCATGCGCCGCAGCGCAGCGCTTCTGCGTCCATCGGCCACCATCCCCGCTGCTTCGAAATGCTGGCCTCCGTCCAGCTCGACCAACAGCCGAACCGCCGGCGCATAAAAGTCGACGACATAATTGCCCAGCGGCTTCTGCCGATAGAACTGCACATCCTGCAGTTGCTTGCGCCGCAGCCGGTACCACAGCCGCTGCTCGGCGTCGGTCATCTCCCGGCGCAGACGCCTCGAGAACAGTTTGAGCTTTCGGTCATAAACAAGCATCACGCAATCAAAGCAGGTTCATGAATCCGAAGATGTCGGGTTTTCCTTCATGCATCTGCAGGATGAATCCACCATGCCCACCGTCCTCGTCGCCGACGACCACCCCCTGTTCCGCGAAGCCCTGCGCAATGCGGTCGCGCGCGCGTTGCCCACGGCGACGATCCACGAAGCCGAAAGCGTCGATGCGCTGTACGCGCTGATCGAACGCGAAAGCGATGCCGATCTGTTGCTGCTCGATCTGAACATGCCCGGCACGCACGGATTCAGCGCGCTGGTGCATCTGCGCGCGCATTACCCGCAGCTCCCGGTGATGGTGGTGTCCGCGCGCGAGGAACCGGCGGTGATGCGCCGCGCGCTGGATTACGGCGCGGTCGGTTTCCTGCCCAAATCCGCCGGGCGAAGCCATCGACGCGGTGCTGGCCGGCGACCGCTGGGCACCGGCCTCCGCGTTGAAGGCGCCCGCCGCCGGCGCGGAAGAACACGAAGCCGCACAGCGCGTCCGCGACCTCACGCCGCAGCAGTTCCGCGTACTGCAGATGCTCGGCGATGGCCTGCTCAACAAACAGATCGCCTACGAACTGGGCGTCTCCGAAGCCACCATCAAGGCGCACATGACCGCGATCCTGCGCAAGCTCGGCACCAGCAACCGCACCCAGGCGGTGTTGATCGCCGGCAAACTCGAGATCGATCCCGAAGCGGTGATGCCGCCGCCGGAGGAAGACTGAGGAAGACTGACGTTCGGGCGTGCAGCGCTTACTCGTCTTCGGAGCGCGCATCCACACTGACCACCTCGCCGTCTTCGGCGACGACGGTAAACACGATCGGCCGGCAGCACACGCTGCAGTCTTCGACGTACTGTTGATGATCGACCGAACCGTCGACGACGATCTCGATCTCTTCGCCGCAGTACGGACATTGGGTGAATGCGGTATCGGTGTGATTCATGGCGGCATGCCGTTGGATGCGGTGGCGCCAGCCTAGCGCAACGGCATCCGTACGACTACGCGAACAGCAGCGGTTCCACCGTCTGTTCCAGTATTTCGATGAGCTCCGGATCCATGTATTTGTAGTCGTCCGGAATATCGAGCACGTGAATCGTCGTATGTTCGACCAGGCGCGCGTATTCCGCGACGATGCGGTCGCGGTGTTTCCCTTCCATCACCATGATCGCATCCGCCCAGCCGATGTCCGCGGGCGAGATCCTGCGCCGCGCGTTGGCACTGGTGCCGGCCGAGCGCGCGACGATCGTCGGATGTCGCTTGAACATGCGCTCCGCAGTGGGGCTGCGCCACTGATTGCGGCTGCAGACGAACAATACGTTCACGCGCTCGGTATCGACGAGCTTCCGATCCGATACGACCGGATACGCCATGCCCAGCTGATCCGCGCGTTTCAGCTTTTCCGAGCGCGTATAGACATGCTTCCAGTTCTTCTCTCTGGGCCGATCGTCTTTCGTGGACATGTTCCAGTGACCGGATGATTCAACAATTCGCCGCAGCGGACGCGCGCAAACGACGACGCCCGGATTCCTCCGGGCGTCGTCGCGACAGGCGATCGCATGCTCAAATCGGACACTCAAGCGGTCATCGACACCGGCTTGCGCTGTTCCTGCTCGGGCGCCGCCATCTGCTGGTTCTGCGCGTCGACGGCGTTGTTGGCCGCCACCTGCACCGGCGTGGCGCGGGCCTCGTTCTCGCTCACGCGCGCGTGGTTCGGACCCAACGGGCCGTTGCTGCCGTCGAAGACGAACAGGTTGCGGTCGGGGTTGCCGCTGGCGTCGGCGACCTGCTTGCCGATTTCGATGTTGGTCACCCCGCCCAGACCTTCGCGCGTCGCCGCGGCGTAGATGTTCGCGGCCATGGTCTCGTCCGCCAGGCCCTTGGCCTGCATCGCGGTGACCACCTGGCCGTACATCGGATCCTGCTGCATGCGTTCGACATTGCGCGCCGGGTCGGCGGCGGCCAGCTGCGTGTCCGCCTGGCCGGGAATCGCGGGCGTGGTGTTGGCGCTGAGCGTCTCGGTGGACACCGTGCCGGGCGTGTTGAGGCGCGGGCCGATCACATCGTCCGGGGCCACGCCGTGCTGGCCGCGCACCACGCGGTCGCTCCATTCGAGATTGCCGCCGCTGTCGATCACCACCAGCTTGCCCTGGTTCAAGGACTGCTCGACCAGATTGGCCAGTTGCTCCGGCGTCGCGTTGCGGTTGGCGGCGCCGATCGAGCGCCCCACTTCGTTGTTGTACAGATCCATCGCTTCGCGGTTGGCGGTGTTGCCGGGCACGCCTTCGTGGGCGGTCGCGAACGCGCGGGTCCAGTTCTCGCCGTACTGCTGGGTCATCAGCGCATTCCAGTAGGCGTGCCGGAACGCATCGCGATGCCCGTCGTTGCCCTGCCATGCCCGCGCATCTTCCGCGGGAATGTTCGACGGAACGGGATTATTGGGGAACCGCTCGGTCGCTTCGCTGAGCGCGCGGTCCTTGATGCCGCTGAATTGGTTCAGCCCCAACAGGCCGCGGTCGAACGTCAGCTGATCGATCAATGCGCCTTCGGCCTTGGTTATCCTCACCGAACTGGCGCCCGGGATATTGATCGCGCCGAATAGGCGCGGGGGATAGTCGATCATCTGGTCGTCGGCGACCTGATAGTTGGTGCGGATGGTGTTGAGGTCGGGGCGTGCCATCGTGTAGTTCCTCGCTGAAGGCCTGTCGCTGAAGTCCTGTCGCTGAATCTGTCGTCGTTCGATCTGTCTGGCGGACCGCGCTGCGGATCGGCACCGGGACCATGACGCGATCGACGCCCGTTACCTGCGGTCGCGTTACCTTCTACCCCAGCGATGCGTCGCGACCTTCCCATCCCGGTAGACGATCTCGTAGAACTCTTCATCGACTCCGTACTGCGCGACGCCGAGTTCGTAGGTATCGGTCGTGGTCGCGGCGTCGCTGCTGTCGGGTTCTCCCAACAGCCCGATCACCTCGTCGCGCGACATGCCCGCATGGATGGCTTTCTCCACCGACGCCACCATCGTGCCGCGCTGGTTCTGCCGGGTGTCGACGCCGCGTTGGGATTTCCAGGCGCCCGAATCGAATTGAGTGGTGGTTTGCATTGCGCAGGCCGATGAGAAAAGGAGGAGGGCGACCGCGGAGCAGCGCACGCACGCGCGGAGCCGCTGCAATCGATGCGGAAGGACAGCAGGCCTGACCGGCGCAGCGGATGTGCGGCGTGATGTGCCGATGGAGGCCCGGTCGTGTGCGGCGTTGGTGGGAGAGACGGACACGTCCATATCCTCGAAGTGGGGCGGCGGCCTCGAATGGGCCAAGGCCAACTTTCGCGGACGTTATCACAGACATCCGCGTGCTTCGTGAACTTCCGGGCCAGCTTCCAATCAACGGGACGGGCGCTGGAATCAGGCCATCGAACCGGCGGAAGCGTCATGCGCAATGCACGTTTCGAGTGCGTCGCATGACATCTCACCGATCATTCGATGCCGCTCCGTCGATGCCCGGGCCCTGTCATCGCTGCGCTTGCAGCCGCCGGTCCGGCATCGGTCGGATGCGTCGATACGCGACGACCGCCAGATGAATCAGCGTGTAGGCGACGATCAACCCGACGAGGAATTTCGCCGTGCCGTCGCTGCGCTGGGTCATGAACACCGGGCCATCCAGCACCGTCCATGCCAGCAGCGCGCAGGTGATCAGGGTCGACCCGGTTTCGATGCGTCGCATCACCGCCGACCAGCGACCCATCGCGATGACGACCATGACCACCGCGATATTCAGCAGCAGCATGACCAACACCCAGGGCGCCTGACGCTGCAGGAAGGTATCCGTGTAAGTCAGCGCTTCGTAGGCCACGATGGCGGCCCGGCCATTCCATACGACATCCAGCACCACGCGCGGGTCGAGCAGCACATACGTCCCGCAGAGCATGCCGACCAAGGCCATCGTCATGCCGAAGCGGCCGCCCTGGAGACGATCGCGCGAACGCGGCGTCCAAGCCGCGGCATTGGGCCAGCGACGACGCACCCACGCGCCCATGCCGAAACCCGCGACCAGCACGCCCGGCCACCACAGCGACGGGATCACGGTGCCGCCCCACCACTGCGCCAGGGCCCGGATGAGGTCGTCTGCGGAGGCGATGGGCGCTTGCAGGCTTTGCAACAGGCCCAGGCACCAGATGATCGCCAGGCCGATCACGGTCGCGCGCAGGAAGCGATGGCCATCGGCGGGATCGATGATGGTCAGCACCGGGCGATAGCGCGCGGCCACGTCCCGGGGTCGACCGAAAGCCTGCAGGAAATCGGTCGCCATTGCGGCATCGACCGCGCGCCCTTGGGCTTCGGCCCGGTCCTGCAGGCCTTCATCGATCAGCGCGCGCAGTTCGAACGCGACGTCGTTGCGCTGCCGGTGCGGCAGCAGCAGGGCGACATCGGTCACGTAGGATTCGATCACGTCGTTCGCATTCATTGGTCAGTCCTCGGTCAGGAGTCGATTCATGGCGTGGTTCATGCCCTGCCACGACCCGGTGAGCTTTTTCAGCAACGTCAGGCCATCCGCATTCAGCGCGTAATAACGCCGCGGCGGCCCGTCCTCTATCTTCCATTCGCTGCTCAGCACACCCTGCGTTTCCAGGCGGCGCAGCAGCGGATACAGCGTGCCTTCCTCGATCGGCATGCCCTTCTCGGCCATCGCCTGCCGCAATTCGTAGCCATAACGCGGCGTCCGCAGCTGCGAGAGCGTGGCCAGCACCACCACCCCGCGCCGCAGCTCGAGTTCGAGTTTCGTAAAAGCGTCCGTCTCGGCCATGTGGCGCACACCACTGTGTGTCACACAGCCTGTCAACACGGCGTTTCTACGGCTGTCGACAGGACGCGGCTGGCGCCCGTGTCCAAGTCGGTCTGTAGTCTTCTGTCATAGCGAACGCCCGCGCAGCGGGCGGAAGGATCTGCTGTTGCAGTACGACGGCGACAAGCAGTTCCCGCCACAGGCTTCGCCCTCGTTCGGGATGACAGGTGGCTTCCGGATGCGCGCTATCTCTACGACACTCGGCGCAACGCGGGTCGGGTGTGATGAGCGGATCGGCTTTGCGGGATGACCGGGTGCCGCCTTCGCACTTGTCCGTGCAACGACGCTGCCTCAGGACTGAGCCGCTCGATCGCAGCGTCGATCCACAGCACGCTATCCGCAAACGTCGGCCAGAACGGATCGGACGAAGGGATCCTTGGCCGCCGAATACGCGGCTTTGTCGTCGGCGAATTCCTGCGCGAGTTGCAGCTTCAGCGATTGATAGCGTGCGCGCAGCGCGGGATCGCTGCGCAGCGCACCGCGGAATGCCAGATGCTCCCGCCAGATGCGCGAACCCCGCTCGACCGCGTGCAGATGGATGCGGAACGACGCGGCTGGAGATTTCACGAAATAGCGCCGCATCGGCAACACATCTTCGTACTTACTGATGTATGCGTAACCGAGCCCGCCCAGCGCTTCGATCTTCGATTCCACCTCCGCCAGCGAACGCGCGCCGAGCAGCACGTCGATCACCGGCTTCGCGGCAAGCCCGGAAACTGAGGTGCTGCCGATGTGCTCGATCGCCACTGAGATCGGCGAGAACACGACAAGCAATTCTTCGCGGATGGCGAGAAAGCACTTGGGCCATTCGGCGGAATACGGGCTGACGACGACACTGGACATAGGGGACGACGCCTGACGTAGGCCGCTGACTTCGATCGGATGGCGCATGCTAAAGCCGGCGCGCGGTGGATGCCACGAGGCAGCGTTGGTTTGCACGGCTGGTCGTGCCGTTCGACGCACGTATCGGGATGATAAGGGCATGCCTTCCGGGGTCTTTGGACGTGGCCAGACTCGAACCCCCGTCGTGACCTGCCGCACCGTATCGGGCTCATCGGCCATCAAACGCCTGTCATCCCGAACGCCCGCGTAGCGGGCGGAGGGACCTGCTGTTACGATGCGTCGACGACAAGCAGACCCCTCCTCGGCTTCGCCCTCGTTCTGAAAAACAGACACTTCTGGACTCGTCATCGACCTTATCCGAGCGACGCCGCGGATTGGATCAGTCCGTTCCGTTCGACAGGTTCTGCAATGCCTGTATTTCCAGCGCATCCACGTTCCTGGGGATCTTCAACGCATCGCCGCGGATGTATCGGGATCCATCCACAGGCTTGAGCAGATCGGCGCGGATGACGCCCCACCGGACGGTGATCTCATCGGCGGAAATGACGCCGCTGTCGGAAAGACCGATCAAGGCGTCGTATATATTGCCCGCTTCTTCCGGGGTATTGGATCGTTCGACGATCGACTTCAGAACCTCGGGAGATATTTCGCGGCCGTTGAAAGGCCCTTGGCCAGCGACAACGACTGCGCGCCGATACAGGCCGGCGAATACTTCGCAGATTTTTTTACCCCGGTTGATGGCGATGATCTGATCCCGGAAGACGTCATCGCACTTGGCTTTCGCGGCAACGCGCTCGGGTGACGATTCGCTGAGGCCGCAATAGGCGGATCCATGCATGGATCCGCCGGGGTCGCACTTCGAGTAGCAGATGTCATGCGCTTCGCAGGCATTGGAGAATTCGCAGCCCAGGAAGTTTTCCGGAACCAGCGGATTCGTCGCGCCTGAGCCGCAGTAACCTTCGACCAGCCCGGTGGAAGTCTGGGCTGCGATGGCAGCTTGCATGGAGAACGGGGCAAAGCCAAGGCACAGTAAAGCGGTGAGTGTCCATGATTTCACGGTGTACTCCTTATGTTTGATGAGTGTAATTCCAACATCGCCGTGCTTCTGTGCCTCGACCTCCTGAACAACCCTACGTCCAAGCACCTGCGTCAGTCGCCGCTGTCGCCTCCCATGATCTCCAACCGCTTCCGCTTCGACAACCGGCTCAACGCCTTGTCGTAGGACCACGCAATCAGTTCGCGCAGATACGCCGGCGGCACGCGGCGCACATCAACGATGGTCACCCAGTGGAAGCGCGCCATGTAGCGCGCGGGCTTGATGCCCTCCACCGACGTCAGCTCCAGGAAACGCCCCGGATCCACGCGCACGCTGAACCGCCAGCGCTCGGGCTCGCTCGTCTTGAAGTACGCGAAGGTGTTGCCGCCGACCTGATAGCTCAACACGTTCACCGGCGGCGCGTGCAGTTTCGTGGCCGCGCCCGGCAGGCGTCCGCAGTGTGTTTTGACGGAGGCGGTGTTCATGCCGACGATGGTAGACGCTTCGCGATGCGGCATGCGTAGGGCGGGTGCAAACTCGCCTTCTGCTAGCCGAACCACGTAGCCTCATGGGATTTGTTGGTAATCGCGTCGCTGCCGCTTCGAAATGGCGGGTTTCACCCGCCTTACGGGTTACGAGCTTGCATACAAGCGTAATGTCATGCACTCTCGAAATGATTTGAGAATTTTTGAGAGATTTTTCTCATAAATGTGGGCGAGATTGGTATGGTCCAAAACACTCAAATTTTCAATGTCTTGAACTTGACTCCGGAGAAATTCGTATACATACGAAGAGTTTTCGTCCGTTTCTATCAGGTAATGACAGTCTTCTTCCTGAAATAATTCAAAGCGCTTTTCCAAAACCTTTTTTAACTCTACTTTCTTGCTCTCAGGAAGGCGAGGGCCGTGATCAATTCTGATGTAATTCATTATGTGCTCCAATTTAATGAGCATCATGTACCACATATTTTATGACGGCACAAATACCTAATCCCGTCAATTATGGTTTGGTGAATTTGATGGCTTTATGGAAATTTTGCAGTGCATAGGGTGCATAAGCCGAAGGCGTCATGCACCATCGAATGGCAGCACCGACATCGGAATTTCCGAAAGGTGCATGACGCTTCGCTTATGCACCCAACGTGGTCATATGCGCCTTACGGCCCTGGCTATCCGGGCGATGAGCCAGGCGACGCAGCAAGGGCATCAACGACGTCCGGCGGTACCGCTGTCGATGTGAGCACGCTAGGCTTTCTGCCTGGACAGCTGCAGCAGCTCTGCCACCACCGGATGCGAGCTCCAAAAGCCGAAGAACCGGTAAGTGGGCATGAATATGATCGACCTGCCGAAGCCCGTGTCCTTGCGGAAATGAATCGTTACCGGATGGATATTGATCCAGCGGTTCTCCGTAACGGCAGCGATGGCGCTGAGCGGAACGGTCATCTCTCTGCGGAAATTCGAGATGTAAAGATTATCGTCGTCGATCCGAACGCGCTTCAGGCGAGCGCAACTCCAGAGGATGAACGCAGTGCCGCCGATCCATGCCACTAGGAAAGCAAACTTCATTTCATAGGTAGGCGGTTCGTTGTTCTGACCATGCATGGCATTGAGCCAAAGCATGATGGTCCCCCAGCCGAACATGGAAATCCAGAAAACGGGGAATACCACCTTCATCAAGAAGGTACGCGAAGACGAAATCGTTCTTGTGCTGAGCATCTGGACGGCACCCGAAGTCTGATTCAAGTCGCCCCTGTCGCGGGGCCGCGGATGCTTGCCAGCGTAGCGCAGGCCGGTGGCCGGCGCCACGATGCGGGCCGGCATGATCGACATGTCAGCTTCCACTCCCGCCGCGAAGCGCAGAAATCAGCATCCCGAGCACTTGTGACGCCCGTTAAAGGCGGGGATTACCGTGCCGGTGACGGGAGCCGCTTCGTGATGGCGCGGCGTGGGTATGGCGCATAAGCCGGAGGCGCCATGCTCCATCGAATAGTATCGGCATCGGAATTTCCGAAAGGTGCATGACGCTTCGCTTATGCACCCTACCTGGTCGCATGCGCCTTACTGCCTTTGAACGATAGGCACCGCTTCGCGACTTTCATCATGGCTAGAGCCGGCGCAACGCGCGCTGCACTCACCGAAAAGCCGGATACACGAATGCAACCGTTTTCGCTGTCGCAATCATTGCATCTTCAAACAACCGACGAACGGTACTTGCGTGGGGAGTCCATACACGAATTGTTAGGGCATGACTCGACCGGAATAGAGGGCGAAACTCATTGCTCGCTGTACCGAACAATCTCTGCATAGATTCGAGCGGCTTCCTGGGGGGACGTTTCTGACGTGATTTGCAGATGCTTTTTCCTATATTTTTCAAATTCAGCAGCACGAACTTTCGCGACATCGGATTGGTGTCTTACTTCCATTTTTGCGATTAAATTCTGGAGCCGCGATATTTCTCTTTTTTGTTGTGAGATTATCTTTTTATTGATCTCTTCGCTGCTTTTAGACTTCAAATTAAGCTTCACGCTGCCTTGGCTACCTTCTTTCGCCAATTGCTCCGACATGTTTTTTCTCCCGCCCCAATGCCTGAGTTAAGCCGCCCCGTGGCAGGGCGGCGGACACGTGCAAGCGTAGCGCAAAAGCACGTGGCCGACGCCACGACATGGGGTCGACTTGAAGGACCTGTTAGGCGCCACCCTTAGCAACTAGTTGTTGAACTGTGGCCGTCACGTCGTTCGCGCTCTTGAGCGCCTTGATCGCTGGGTGCAGCTCCGATAACTGCATGACCATGTCAGTTGCTTGCTGTAGGGCATTGCTGATGCGCTCACCATTGATATCTTTCTTAGTGAGAGTATCGGTGGGAACAACGTGAGGTTGGAAGCAAGGGGCGCCGTTAACAAACAACTGGTATTTGTAGCCAATCTCGACCCGGCGCTCGTCGAAGATCATCCCGTTTTCCCCATGTTCGACCTTGTATGGATACGTCACCAATGTGAGGCCGGACTCTTTGATCCTCCCGAGCTCTTTTTCGTGATTCGCAGTCGTAATAGCAAGGTTGTCTCGCACATGGCTGAGCTTCGCGGCCATTAGTAGATATGTAAAAATAATGCCAAAAATAAGTCCAATTATTCCAGCGGCAACGTACCAAAAATCCATAAATATCCTGTTGGTTGAGTGGCACCTAAATATTATTTAGGCATAGATTTTTTAGGTATATCTACACTCTGCTCTCAAGCAAAACCAGTGTCAAACCCAACCCACCTGCAACATCTGACAGCCTCTTTTTTTATCCCCTAACAGCTCTCGCCGCCAAGAACGCTCTGAGCGAAGCCGGCTTCACCGGCTTAGTCAAAACCGCACACCCATACTCCCGCGCAGCGATTTTCAAAGCATCACTCCCATCGCCCGTGAGCAACGCCGCAGGCAGATCCCGCTTCGCACGCCGACGCAATTCAGCGATCACCCCCAAACCATCGAGCCTGTCATGCAGGTGATAGTCGACCAGCGCGACATCCGGTTCCGCATCGATATGCGCCAAGGCTTCATCGACGGTCGATGCAGTGAGCGCCACCGCTTTCCAGCGGTCGAGCAGTGCGCGCATGCCGTCGAGGATTCCCGGGTCGTTGTCGACGCAGAGTACGCGCAGGCCGGCGAGCGCGTCGGATGACGGCGCGATCTCGGGCGAAATCCGCTGTTGCGCAGCGATACCGACGGGGACGCAGATCGAGAACATGCTGCCGCGGCCGACGCGCGAGCGCACGTGCAGCGGGTGGTCGAGCATGCGCGCGATGCGCTGGCAGATGGACAGGCCCAGGCCCAGGCCGCGTTCGTCATCGATGCCGATGCCTTTTGCGAATGCGTGATCGAAGCGGCGGAATTCTTCGAAGATCTGGGTGAGGTGGTGGTCGGGAATGCCGGGGCCGGTGTCCCACACCTGGCATTCGATCTGTTGGCCGCGATGGCGCAGGCCCAGCAGCACGCCGCCTTCGTGGGTATAGCGCAATGCGTTGGCGAGGAAATTCTGCAGCGCGCGGCGCAGCAGGCGGCGGTCGCTGCGCACGAACACCGGCGCCAGCGCATGCACGCGCAGCGACAGGCCGCGGCCGGCGGCGCTGGGCGCGTACTGCGCGGCGAGTTCCTGCAGCAGTTCGACCGCATCGAAGTGAGCGATCTCCGG
>JBKJTC010000196.1:0-13949 GCA_046590925.1 Lysobacteraceae bacterium
AGGCCCAGCAGCGCGCGCGCATGGCCGCGCAGCAGGGTTTTGGCGGCGAACAGCACCACCGAGCTTTCGATGGTGTAGTACACCGCGTCGCGGAACAGGGCGACGGTGCCCAGCGGCATCGTCGGCGTGCTGAGCAGCACGAAGTCCTGGCCCAGCGGAGCTTCGTCCCTGCGCGTGGCGCCCGGCGCCATCAGCTTGATCGCGAAGCCGCGCGCATCGGCGATCGCATCGGACTGCGGCTTTCCGCTGGAATTGGAGGTGCGGATCCAGCAGTCGTAGGTCTGCGCCTTGGCGAACAGCCCGACGCGCAGATGCTTGGGCAGATCGGGCTCCACTTCGAAACGACCGCGCAGCAGCCCGGTGGTCTTGGGGTGCGCGTCGCGACGGGTGTGGCCCGCTTCGTAATCGCGCGCCATCTTGCGGCGCAGGATGTCGATCATCTCGGCGGTCATCGCCGCTTCGTCGGGTTCGCGCGTTTCCAGAGAGCTGTTCATGCGTTTGCGCGGCGCGCGCTTGCTTGCGGTGACGCCGCATTCTCCGGCTTGGTCCGAGTGGAGCCTCGATCATACATGGCGACTTCATGCGGAGAATCCGTAGGGCGGGTCTTGCACCCGCCTGTCGGCCGAAACAACGGCTTCGCATTACCGGAGGTATACGAAATTGCGTGATGAGATGCTGTGGCTTTTAAAAGCGGCGGGTGCGAGACCCGCCATACGAAAATCGGGGTGTTGGGCGGCTAGACTATGGGGGCCAGCGGGCGTCGTCGCCGCCATCGCGTCGCGGCATTTCTCACTGGAGTCCAGCATGTCGTCTTCCCTGTCGCCCGCCGGGCGTCTGTTCGCCATCGCCGCCTTCGCCGAAGGCCTGACGTGGGCCGGGCTGCTGGTCGGTATGCTGCTGAAATACGGCACGCAGACCACCGACGTGGGCGTGTGGTTGTTCGGTCGCCTGCACGGCGCGGCGTTCCTGTTCTACGTGGTCGTCACCCTGGTGTCGGCGGTGCGTCTGCGCTGGCCGTGGTGGGCCTGG
Source organism: Lysobacteraceae bacterium (assembly GCA_046590925.1). Lineage (GTDB taxonomy): Bacteria > Pseudomonadota > Gammaproteobacteria > Xanthomonadales > Xanthomonadaceae > Lysobacter_I. The sequence goes on from JBKJTC010000196.1 coordinate 1,030, forward strand.
ATCCTGGCGTTGCTGGCGGCCGCGCCGCCGCTGGTGACGGTGCCGCTGGAAATGTGGTTCAGGCGCATCGGGCTGCTGGGACAACGGAGTTGACGATCTGCGCGCCGCGACCGTGGGCACGGTGGTCGCCTGCACGGTGGACGCGGGCGCCAGCTATACGGTCCGCGTGCGCGGGCATGTCGAAGGGCCGGGCGCGGTGGGCGCCGGCATGGTCGACGATCAGTCGCTGGTGATCGAAGAACGCGCGTTTTCTTCCGGCGTACCAGCCTGCGTGAACGCACTGGTCCTGCTGCAATAACGCCGAAGGCGGAGCGGGCATGGAGCGTGGGCGCCGCAGCGTTCGACTCCGTTCCCGCTGCGCCGTTCGATCATTTCGGCAACAACTGGAATTCCAGCACCGCCATCGCGTCCACGAACGAATCCTGCACCGCGGGCATGTCCGCGTACGGCGTGGGATTCGTCAGGCGTTCGCGCGCCAGCCGGTCGCGGATTCTGATTTGCAGGTCGTCCGGCAATTCCGAGAGCAGATACGTCAGCACCGTATGCAGCGCCGCAACGCGGCCTTTCAGATCGTCGAGATCATCCATGGCGTTATCCTCATCGTTGGAGTGGACCCGAGTATAGAACGGGTGGATGTGCCGGCCCGTTTCCGTCATCGAGCGCGACGACATCGGTAGTTATGCACGATGCGTCATGCATTCCGCAAATGATGAAAACGGCGTAACCGCACCCGATTTCTTTCACGGTGCGTTGAGAAACCCGCCCCGATACTCGGCCTCCTGATCAATACGTAGGAGACAACCATGAATCATTCGGCCGATATCGCTCTCGAACGCAGCATTCCTGGACAAGGTGTGCCACGCCGCGCGCTGCTCGCCGTCGGCATGATTGCGGCGATGGCCGCGGCTGGACTCGCTTCCGCGCAGGATCCGATGCGCGACACCATGACCGAAGCGCAGATCAGGACATCGCTGGAAGCGCAGGGCTATACCAAGATCAACGACGTGAAATTCAAGGATGGCGCGTGGAAGGCCGATGCGCGCAGCGCCGACGGCAACCGCGTCGACCTGCGCGTGGACGCCATCACCGGCAAGGTCTATCCCGAAACCCAGGTCGCCAACCTGACCAAAGCGGACGTGCAGGCCAAGCTGGCAGGGGCCGGCTATTTCGAGATCCACGATATCGAATTCCGGAACGGCGTGTGGGAAGCGGAAGCGGAAGACCAGAGCGGCAAGGATTTCGAGCTGAGTCTGGACGCTGCCACCGGCGACATCATCAGCAAGCGCAAGGATTGATCCAGCGACCGCGTCGATCGCGTCATACGCGATCGACGGGGCTCATGGTCCAGTGCATTCGGCTTGGGAGGCTCATCGGAATATCCGCGTGAGTGTGCGCAATGGACATACGCGCAGTCGAATCCGCCACATGGCATACCTCATCTGCTTGCGCTGTACTTCTCCAACGCCTTCAGAGCTTCCCCTGCGCCGAGGTCGCCTTTCGCAGCCAGCGCAAGCAGACGCTGATGGACCGTCTGGCCGCCAGTGCAACGACGCTCCGGATCGGCTTTCGCTTTCAGCAACACCGCCAGGGTTTTGGCGTCGCCAAGGGCAGCCGCACCGCACAGTGCGGTGTCCTGCCATAGGCTGTTTACCGGCTCGTTGATATCCGTGAAGAACGGCAGCGCGGCGGATACGACGTCCGGCCGCCGTTCCAGCACCCCGCAGCCGATCATCGATCGGGCGATATGGATGCCGATATCGGGACGCCTGGGGGATTTGAAGATGGCATCCACCGCGTCCAGGCGCTTGGCCCGGCACAGCGCTTTGCCGACGGCCTCGGTGTCGAAGGAGGTCATCTCCCAGCGATCAACGACCCCTGCGCGCGCCGAAGGCGCTGCCTCGATCACCTTCTGGACCTGCACGCGGGTCAGCACCAGCGGGCGGCGGTCGTTGAACCATGTTTTCGGAATGGGTTCGAGCACTGCCAGCGCCTCCGCCCATGCGCCGCCGCGATCCATCAGATCGTCGACATAGTCCAGGCGCAAGTCCCACAGCTCCGGATGCAGCCCGACCTGTTCCTTGGCGATGGGCGCATACTCGCGTCCGCGCCCGAGCGCATTGAGCGACTCCCGAAGTCGTGCGCTGGCGATCACGTAGTTGAGATCGCGTCCGTTCGCCTTCGCCAACGCGTCGCGATAGCCGCGCTCAGCCTTCGCGTGATCGCCGTTCGAATAGGCGAGGTCCGCTTCGAACAAAGGGACATTCGGTTCGTCCGGATCGAGGCGTCGCGCTTCTGCGAACGATGCGGCAGCTTCGACGTCCTTCCGTTGGAGAAATTTCACCCGCCCCAGGAATGCCCGCGCTTCGGCACTTCGCGGCGCCAACTTGATCGCAGACACCAGATATGGTTCCGGACGCTCGTTGGCACGCATCCTCGGCGTATCGGCTTCGGAATCCGGCGCGCGGAGCAGGTTCATCTCGTACGGCGAGCGCAACTGATCCAGGGTCGCCAGCATGTCCAGCTCGACGCGCCCCTGCAGGGTTTTGACTTCGGCGTTTTCCGGCGCGAGACGCGCAAGGGTCTCCAATCGGCTCTTGATGTCCGACAGCCGATTCTGGTTGCCCATCGCATCCAGCGATCCGCGCACCTGGGCGATATGCGATGCGATCGCTTCCGGGCCGAGGTTGAGCACCTTCGGCGTGATCTTCGTTCTTGTCTCGACCGCCAGCGTACCTTCCCACTCGGCCATCGCACTGGTGTACGTCGCACGCAGCGAGCGGTAGAACGCCCGACCGGCTTCCGACTCGGCAAAAACGAGGTAACGCTTCAGATCATCGTCCGAGACCTTCGCCAACTGGACGGCCAACCATTGATCGACCACGACCCGCTCATCGACCGGCTGCGTCGACGATGCGTCCGCGACGACCGGTCGGATGGGCGGAGCGGCCGGATCGAGTGCGGCCGCGACCACCTCTTCGGCACGCTTGAACGACTTCTGCCTGTCGGCGGCGAAACGGGTTCGACCGGTCGCGACCCAGACGCGCGTCAGCAATTCGCGGCGCGATCCGGTGACGCGCATCTGCTTTGCTGCTGCCGCGCCTGGATCGGCGACCACGAGCACGTGGATGTTCCGCATGGCGTCGTCGGAAATCCACGCATTCCAGGCATCGACGATCGATGCATCGCGCGAGTACCGGGTGAAATCGCAGGTGGCGCGCTTGCGCACTTCCTTGTCGGAAAACAGCGGATCGAGGATGGGATCGACCTCCGCCATGGCGCCCGGATTCCTGGCAGCCAGCATGCGATCGACCGCAGCGCGCGCCTGCTTGAAATGCCCGGATGCGAGATCGATTTCACCGCTGCGTCGCAGAATGTCGATGGTGCGCGCGTAAGCGGGATATTCGACGCTGCGATCGGCCGTGCAGTTCTGCGCCACGGGTTGCGATGGCGCCGGCGGAGGAATGTCCTGCGCGAACGAAGAGCGCTCGTTGCAACCCACCATCAATACGATGGCCAATCCCGCACAAACGGTCGAATGACGCATGCATCCTCCACGGTCGCATCGCGATACCAAAAGAACCGGGCCGGGGCTACCCGGCCGGAAAATACGGGATCTTCATCGATCGCCGCGATCGTACTTGTCCAGCACCTTCAGCATCGCACGGGCCTTGGCGACATACGCGGCATCGCCATCCACGCGTCCGGCGCGCTCGGCCAGCATCTCGCGCGGCGTGTTGCCTTTGCCGCAACGACGCTTCGGGTCCGCCTTGGCCTTGAGCATGCCTTCGAAGAATTCCGGATGACCCACAGCGGCCGCCGCGCACAGCGGTAGCTGCCCTTCCATCGCGGCGTTGGGACGATTGATGTCCTCGACGAAAGGAAGCACGGCATCGAAGAATGCGATGTCGCGACGCCAGAGGCTGCAGGTGAGGAGACGGTCAGCAAAACGGCCCTGGGCGCCGCTCTCGCGGATGACGGCCGCTGCGATCCGCGCCCGTCCTCGCGCCACGCAGGCCATCTCGGCGACTTCCATGGGGTCCTGCGCGATCGCGAACGCGCGTCTGGTCGCCGCCGCCTGCGCGGAAGGGGCGGCCTGCAATACGCGGAGCAACTGCAGGCGGATCTGCACTGCGCGCTTGAGATCGGGCAGCCAGCCGTCGGGCACGGGCTCCAGCAGCGCGGATACTTCCTCCACCGTACCGTCCGTCGCCAGCAACCGTTCGGCGTGCTCCAGACGGAAATCCCAGAGCTCGGGGTCGCGCTTGAGCTGCGCTTCGGCCGCCTCGCGGAACTCGCGTTCGCGACCCTGCTTCATCAATGCCAGTCTCAATCGCCTCAAAGCGAAGTGATGATCGAACGCACGCACTTCCGGCGCGGCGAGCAGTTGTCGATACGCGCTCTCGGCTTTGGCGTACTGCCCATCCACGTAGGCGATATCGGCTTCGTAGAACTGCAGATTCGGCGTTTTGGGATTCAGGCCTCTGGCGATCGCGTATTGCTTCCTGGCGTCCTCGTCTTCCGACAGATAGAAATGGATGCGTCCCGTGTAGAGATGCGCGTCCGCGTTCTTCGGATCCAGTTCGATGGCCTTGCGAAAATAGCCCCGGGCTTCCTCGTAACGTTCCGGCCGCTTCGGATGCATCCTGTCGATGACGTTCCGGATCTGGCCGTCCTCATGGGGAATACCCTGCGGCATCGTGATGAGCGCGACGCGGCCGAGCATCACCTTGATTTCGGCATTCTCCGGATCCAGCCGATCGGCCTTTAGCAGCAGGGTGCGCGCCTCGGCCACGACGACGCGCGTACCGACGTCGTTGTACAGGCGCTGCGCTTCCGCCAGCAACTTCGCCGCCTTTGCCGGATCGCGGGCGACCTCGGCCGGTTTGACGCCCGTCTTCAGCAACCCGCCCAGGCGGCCGTACCATTCGCCGTCGGTGTACGCGTAGCTTTCGACCAGGGTCTGGTAGTAAAGCCGTCCCTCGCGCGTTTCGACGAATTCCAGATAGCGGCGCAGATCCGCGTCGGCGATGCCCGCCAGCTGCGGCGCCAGGATTTCATCGATGAGCTTTAGCTCGTCCGGAGGCCTCACCTGCATTCGATTGAGCGCCATGTCCTGCAGTTCGGACGAAGTCGGATCCAGCGCAGCTTCGGTCAGCGCCATCGCCACGGACTGCGCGGACATCTGCACGGACAGGTAACTCGGGAATTCCGTGGCGTTCGCCACGCGGGAGAGCAGCGCGCGACGCTGATCGTCGACACGGCCGGCCGGCACCGGCGTCTCCTGCATGAAACCGGCGATGCGGCCATGGATTTCGCGCATTTTCGCGTCGGAGGACCAGCCGTCCCAGGCCTCGACCTCGGCCTGCGAGCGGTCGAAACGGGTGAAGATGCAGACCGCGCGCTTTTCCAGTTCGGCGCCCGAAAAAAACGAGTCCAACGCCGGCTTCATGCGCGCGACCGCGCCCGGATCGTGCTGCGCCAGCCGCGCCTCGACGAGCGTGCGGAGTTGGGCGTAGAAGACATTCGCCCGCTGCACCTCGCCGTTGCGCCGGAGGATGTCGACGATCAGCGCGAAGCTTTGTTCATCCATCGCATGGCTGGGCCGGCAGTCCGGAATCGCCGTTTTCGGCGATGGCGGGCGAACGCCTTCGGGCGTAGGCGAATAGGCTTCGCTGCAGCCTGCCGCGAGCAGGATGCACATCGCAAAACCGGCGCTTCGGATCGACATGTCTGCTCCTGGATCGCATGTGCGGAATGCAGGGAAACGGGGAGGACGCCCACGGAGGAATCGACCACCGGCTGCGCGTGCGTTTCGATACGGCCACTTCAAGATAGACAGCAGAGCGGAATCCGCACGGCGGGAGGATCACCCTACGAACGTTTGTAGAACCGCAGCATGATGTTTTGCATCTGCGACGCCGCCTCGTCGCCGTAGGCCATGCGCTGGAGGCGTTCGGGAACCGTGTTGCCGTCGCGGCACTTCTGCAGCGGGTTGAGCTGGATCTTGGCGAAAGCGACGAAGGCCTTCACGTCCTTGGTCGCGACCGCGTAGCACATCGGCGTCTCGCCGCCGAGATCGGGATGCGGCAGATTGAGCTGCGCGGCGTTCGCATTCGAGGCCAGGTTCCGCAGGACATCGGTGCGCCGCCAGCGCAGCGCGCAGACCACCAGCGCGGTCGATGTCGCTTTCGGATCCGGAGTCGCGTTGGCGGTGATCTCGGCCAATTTGCCGCTCACGCCGGAGCGGCAGACCGCTTCGGCCAGCGTGCGCGGATCGGGATTCATCTGCATGACGCGGCGCAGCGCCTGCTGGCTGTTGCCGAGCGGCTCTCCGACCTTGCCGACATTCTCGGACGCCTTGCTCATCAGCGCGGCCGAGACGATGGGGAACTTGCGGGTGGGGAGCCACGCATCGGGCACCGGTTCGACCACGCCCAGGATCTTGTCGGCGCTCTTGCCGTTCGCCAGCAGATATTCGGCGTAGTCGAAGCGGAAATTCCAGGCATCCGGATGCCGCGCGAGATAACCTTCGGCGATGCGCGTGTATTCGGCCATGCGGCTGATCTTGCGCAGCGCCGGCACCAGGTTGGTCAGCGCATTGTGATGGGTCAGCGCGATGCCTTCGGGCTTGGACAAGGCCGCCTGGTAGTGACGCACGGCCTTGGCGTATTCCACCTGCGCGAACGCCAGATCGCCCAGGTAGAGATCCATGCGCGGATGCTCGGGTTCGAGCCCGCGCACGCGTTCGTACAGCGCCGCCGCGTCCGCGTCCCTGCCCTGCAGATAGCGCAGACGGCCCTGCATCATCAGCACATCGGCGTAATCGGGCGCCAGTTCCAGCGCCTTGGCCAGACGCATGTCGGCCTGTTCGTAATTCGGCGTATCGATCACCACCCGCAGCTGATCCGGCGGCAGCGGCATGGCCGGCGCGGTGATGATCGTGGCTTCGCCGATGAGATAGTGGATCTCTGGGTTGCGCGGATCCATCGGTTCGGCCTGCAGCAGCTTGGCCAGGGCATCGGCCGCAGCCGGCACGCCGCCCACGTCGTGCAGCAGGCGCCGCGCTTCCACGACCAGCGCCTCCTTCGCGGGCTGGCCGTCCGCCTGCGCGGTGGCAGGCCTGCTTTCCTTGAACTTTTCGACCAGAAACGCGTACCACTCGCCGGCCTGGAAATCGTACGCCGAGCTCAACGCCACGTAATAGTCGCCGCCGAAGCGGCTGTCGGCGAACGCCAGGAATTCCGCCAGGTCGTCGTCGGGCACTTTCTTCAGCACCGGGATCAGCCAACCGTCGACCACCGCGTCGAGGGTGGGCAATGCGCCGGCTCCCGGCGCGGGATTCGACGGGGGCAGCGCCTGCGGATCGAAGGCGGCGACCAGCGCCGGCACGCCCTCGCTGGCGACCTTGTCGGTGTTGGCCTGCGCCTGCCGCAGCGCCATCGCCGCGGCGATTTCGCCCAGCATGGCCTTGCGCGCGGGCGTCAGCGTCTCGTCTTCTTCCTCTTCCGAAGCCACCGGCGTGCGGCTCCAGATCGCGGTGTTGATCGCATGCATCTTCGCATCGCGGGACCATGCGTCGAAGACCGCAACGCCGCCGGCATCGCCGGCCATCTTCAGGAAAGCGCAGGCGGTGCGGGCGCGCAGTCGCTCATCGGAAAACGCCTCGTCCAGCACCGGCTTGAGCAGCGCCATTGCGGCGGGATCGCGCTTGGTCAGCAGCGCTTCGACGGCCTTGCGGTGCTGCCGGAAGCGGTTCGAGACATGGACGATATCGCCCGAACGGTCCATGGCATGCGCCAAACGACCGAACGCCTTGGCGTCGTACTCCGCCGCAACCTTGCATTCCGGCGCCGGCAACAACTTCACCTTCACTTCCTCCTGCTTGCCGCAGGCGCTGGCGAACACGACGACGGCGATACCGAAGCCCGCAATGGCTGAACGCATTTCTCCACTCCGCTCCATGGGAAGCGGTCAGGATAAGCCCAAAGCGCGGCGATGCGATGTTCGCGGCCCGGCGGAGCGGCGGGCCGGTGGTGCGAGTCGAACGAAGATCGAGTGTCGGACCACGCATTTCGCCGCGCGTCGGGCCGCGATTCACGCGACAATCCACCGATGCCCCGACCGCCCGACCGCCCCGACAAGCCCGCCGCACGCCCTTCTGCATCCACGGGTCCGCACCCGCGCAATCGACATCGGGGCCGCTACGATTTCGCGGCGCTGACCGCGGCAGTGCCGGCGCTGTCGTCGTTCGTCGTGAACACGCCCGGCGGCGAGGCGAGCATCGATTTCAGCGACCCGGCGGCGGTACGCGCCTTGAACCGTGCGCTGCTGAAGACGCAGTACGGCATCGCGCACTGGGATCTGCCGGAAGGGTATCTGTGCCCGCCGATCCCCGGCCGCGCCGATTATCTGCATGGTCTGGCGGATCTGCTCGCGGCTTCGTCCGCGGGCGACGCGCCTGCCCACGCCGTCCCGCGCGGATCGGCGGTGCGGGTGCTGGATATCGGCACCGGCGCGAATCTCATCTATCCGCTGCTGGGCCATCGCGAATACGGCTGGCGTTTCGTCGGCACCGATATCGACATCACCGCCCTGCGCGCGGCGGAAGCGATCGCGGACGCGAACGGTCTGCGGAAGATGATCGAACTGCGTCATCAGCCCGAGCCCGCGCGGATCTTCGACGGCCTGCTGCGCGGCGACGAAGTCTTCGACCTCACGATGTCCAATCCGCCGTTCCACGCATCCGCCGCGGACGCGGCACAAGCCAATCGGCGGAAACGACGCAACCTCGGCCAGCATGAGGCAGTCGACACAGGTGCGCGACTGAACTTCGGCGGACAGCACTCGGAGTTGTGGTGCGCGGGCGGCGAGGCGGGCTTCGTGCGGCGGATGATCCGCGAAAGCGCCGGCATCGCGACCCGCGTGTGCTGGTTCAGCACCCTGATCGCGAAATCCGAACACCTCGCCGACGTGCGCAAACAACTGCAGCAGGTCGCCGCGCAGGACGTGCGCGTGGTCGCGATGGCGCAGGGCAACAAGCAGAGCCGCTTCGTCGCCTGGACCTTCCTCGATGCGGCGCAGCGCGAGGCGTGGCGGGCATCGCGCTGACTGTGAAATCGGCGGACCGTCCGTAGACGCGCTTCGTAGAATCGATCCGTCGCGAAGGGCTGGTCAAGCGCAGCCGCCAGCACGTGCACCTGTCCGCGGACGCCGACACTGCGTCGAATGTCGGCTCGCGTCACGGCACCCCGGCGATTCTGGTGGTCCACGCCGCGGAGATGGTCGCGGCGGGGCATGCGTTCTACCGTTCCGAAAACGGCGTCTGGCTCACCGATGCGGCGCCGGCAAACTTCATCCACTTCGGCACGGCCTGAGCGCGTGCCTGGAGGCATGGCCCCGACCGGCGTCGGGGCCATGCGTGACTGCATCACGCCACTTTGCGCGGCGCGATCTCTTGCTGCGGGTCGTTCTGCGTCTGCTGCTGCGGCGGCTGCGCGGCCTGCTCGGCGGCGCGTTCGTGGACACGATCGACCTGTTGGGTGCTGGTCGCGAGCGGCTGGGCCTGACCCTGCGCCACGTCGGTGCCGGCGATGCGGTTGTGCGCGGCCGACGGATCCTGATTGTCCGACGCGAAGATCCGGCCGTTGTCGGCGCCGGGATCGACGCGGGCGATGCGGGTCAAGCCCGCGTCCACGGAATCGGCCACGAGTGCGCCGGCCAGCTGGTCGCGCTGTGGCTGCGACATCGCATCGAACGGCGCGCCCAATGCGTTCACGCCGCGCTGCGCGTCGCGGTACATGCCGTTGTTCGGATGCGCGGCATCGTCCAGCAGCGGCGTCGCCGGAGGCGTCGTGATCGGCCGCGGCGCCCCGTCGATCGACGGCGGCACCGCACCGTCCTGGACGCGAGAGGCCTGCAGCAGGTCACGCGCCTGGGCTTCCTGGGTATGCACCACCGCTTCGAGGCTCGGCGTCACCGTTTCCATCAGATGGCGTTGCAGCGCTTCATTGCCCGACGGCATCGCGTTCTGTCCGAACGTGATGGTCTGGCCGATATTCGGCAGGCTGTAAAGATTCTGCGGGCCATAGGTGATGGCGAGACCACCGGCCAGCCCGACGCCCGTCCCGACCACGGCGCCTACCGCGGGGGCCTGATCGGTGACGCCGCGCACCGTGCGGCCGGCGATATCCGCACCGTCCTGCAGGACAGCCCCGACCTGCTGGCCGGTCTGGCGCGCGGTCGCGGCGATGGCGGCGGCGTTGTTGTCGATCGTGCCCGCCACGCCGTTGGCGCCTTCGCGAATCCGGCCGGCATCGGTATATGCGGCGTCTACCGACTGTCGGGCCGAATCCCGGTTGTGCGCCAATGCGTCATTGCCGTAAGCCTCCACGCCCTGCGCCTGCCGGCCGACCCAGCGTTCGGCATCTTCGGGCAGCGCACGCGCGGCCCAACGCATGGCGCTCGCGGTCCAGGAGGTCGCGGCCTGCTGCACTTCGCCCTGCGCCAGATCGATGCCTGCACCGACATAGCCGGCCGCAACGCGGGCGCCCACGACAACCTCGCCACCGGCCCGCACCGTGGTGCTGCCGATCGTGCCCACCCCGCCGCTCACGGCCGCGACGGCCTCGCCCGAGTATTGCGCGGTGTAATTCAGTGCGGTACCGCCGTAATGCAGCGCCTGTTCGGCGCCCTGACCCGCCACCTGCACGCCCTCGCCCACGGTGCGTCCGACGCGACCGCCGACCGCAGCGGTGTTCAGAACGTCGACCAGAGGGCCTGCGTAGGTCATGAGTTCGCTGACCGGCATCTGATCGGGCCGTGCCACATGGCCCGTGCCATCGCGCTGCATCGCCGGCATCAACGGCTGCACGTTGCCGGCCGCGGTGGGCACGTCGCGCAGCAGCTCCGCGCCGGGCTGGGTGGCGAGCAGATCGATCGCCGCCATCGCCGGGCCGCGCGCATTCTCAGGCAGCATGCCGTCGATCTGTCCCTGCACGCGGTCGCGGATGCCCGGCGTCTGCAGCAGTTGACCGATGTTGTTGGCGAGCGCGCCGCCCTCCTGCCGGCTGGCTTCGCTCATGCGCTGCGCGGCGGTCTGGCTGTCGGTCAGCACGTCGCCGTTGACCTGGAACGCGGTGATGGTGGCGCGCAGATCGTGCACGGCGCCGCCGTTCTCTTCCACGTAACGGGCCGCGGTGTTGGGATGAAGACCGGCGGCGTTGAAGGTGGTGGTCTGCACCCCGGTGACCGCACCGGCGGCCGAGGCGATACCGCCGCCCAGCGAATGGCCGGTGATCTCGAAATCCAGACCCGGCTGGCGCTGCAGCAGACGCGCCGCGTCCATCGCCCGGTCGTAATAATCGGCGCGCTGACCGAGACCCTGCGGAATGTTGTTGGCCAGATAGTCTTCGGCGCCGCTCTCGCGCATGCCGCCGGGCGCGGCGGGATCGACGATCGGGCCGGTGGAGCCCTTCACCGCGAAGACCGGCCGCGCGTCGGGGCCGAGGATCGCGGGATCCGGCAGATAGATCTCGGCGCGGAACCCGGAGCCTTCCGGGCGCAGCATGTCGTTGATCTGTTCGCGGCTCAGCCCCGGGGCGAGCGCCTGCAGTTGTTCGGGATGCTCGCTGGCGCGGGTCCAGCCCGGCGGCGGCTCCACGCGATCGCCATCCTGGTTCACGCCGCCGGCCGCGGCCCGGTAGGCGTCCTGGGCCAGACCGGCCATCTGCAGCCCGTGGTAATTGACCGACAGCTGATCGGCTTCGGTGGTCCTGCCCGCGGCGCGCAGATCGGCCAGCAACTGGGTCTGCTTCCCGCGATCTTCGCGGACGCTCTCGTTGGTGGGTTCGGTCATGGCATAGCTCCTTGCGCGGGCGTTTGGTCCCACTCTAGCCCAGCCGTGCGCCGAAAACCCCACTTCATGCGCAATTCCGGCGCTGGCCCGGCGCATGGCCGCTTCCGCTCACGATGAATCAACCGTTTACATGGCCGCTTCGCCGCGACGACGGCCGGCGCATACCGCAGGCGCGCGCGGCAATCTGGCCGAGGATCGCGACCACCGCGCCAGCCATCGCATGGACAGGACGTTCGCCATGCCCATGCCTGCCCGCATTCCCGATCTGCACGTCCACCTGTTCAACGCGCGCGATCTGCCGCGACCACCACCGACGCGATGAAAGCAGACTGGCCAAGGGCGTCGCGAAACGCTTCAACGCGCTGAGCGGCAGCCCCTGTGAAACCTTTCCGCAGCGCCGGCCGCGAGCCCGCAGGCGTGCATCGACGATTTTTCAAGCGACGACCCAAACCGAATGGAACAACGACCACCATGCACAGATGGTCGCAAAGCTTTACGCGCCACGAACGCACCTCCGATGTCTTCGACCGTCCAGAATGCGCGCCGTATCGCGAGCGCTTGTACTGGCAGAACGACTACCGCGACCTCGGGCTGTAACCTCCCGGCGGAATTCCTGCGGGAATACGTTTTCAGGAAACGGTTTCCGTCTTGTTCCGCGCCAGCGGATCGCCCAGAGTGCGACGCACCGCGGATTACGTCGATGCGATTCGCGCATCGCGATTTTTCCCGTGGTTTTGCGGCGATTCGATGTTGCGCCGCAGCATCGACGTTCGATCCGCAACGATGCCATTCCGATTCCTTGCGGAATGGCTGCGATTCAATCTGGAGGCCAGGATGCGCATCTTCTCTCGACGCCACGGCAATATGCTGTCGGCGATTTCCGTTTTTCTGCTCACGCTGTTGCTCGCGGCCTGCGATCTGCCGCTGCGCGACGACACGCTGTCCGCGGCGGCTGACGCGCCGATCGCGCTCGATGCCATCGCCGGCAAATATCCCGGCGGCGGCACCGCCGGCATCTGCGACCCGCCCCCCGCCAGCACGGTGCTGACGCCGGTGCCGGTGCCGC
>JBKJTC010000220.1:0-11260 GCA_046590925.1 Lysobacteraceae bacterium
GCGGTGGCGGGCATGCTGCGGATGCCGCTGCGGCGCAACATGCCGGCGAGTTTCGTCGCCGCTCTGCTCTGGGCGGCGACGAAACTCGCCGGCATGTAGCGCCGCAGCGGCATCCGCAGCATGCCCGCCACCGCCGGCACGAACGGCCGCACCGCGCCCACGAACCGGGCGATCACGATGCCCTTGCTGCCGTGCTTGCGGAACATGCGCTCGCCGCGGTCGATCAACTGCGGGTAGCGGCGGAACAGCCAGTGCTCGCGCATCGACGGTCCCCAGCGATGCCCCAGCCAATAGCTGAGCGCGTCGCCGGCGAACGCCCCCAGCGCGGCGCAGGCCAGGGCATACGGGCCGTCCAGATGGCCCAGACCGATCAGAGTGCCCACCGCGAACAGCAGCGGCAGCGCCGGCACCACGATCCCCACCACCGCCAGCGCATCGCAGAACGCGATCAGGAAGATCACGCCGCCGGCCGCCACCGGGTGCGCGGTGATCCATGCCGTGATGCTGTCCAGCCATTCGCTCGTCATCCGCCGATTATGGCAGGTGGTGTTTCGGGAGCGTGAAGAGGGCCGGGGTGCGGGCGCTGGAAGCGGGAGCGCGGAGCAGAGAAAACACGCTGTCATCCCGAATGCCCGCGCAGCGGGCGGAGGGATCTGCTTCTATGCCGCTGTGGTTGCGCGAACAGCAGATCCCTCCTCTGGCTGTGTCCTCGTTGGGGAGGACAGTACAAAGCCGTCATCCCGGCGAAAATCGGGACCCAGCTTTGCTTGGTGCTCGATGTCCAATGCTGGATGACCAGCCTCCGGCTGTTGAAAAGTTTCTCCGGCGATCGCCGGGACGACGGTCGTTCTTCATCGATGCCGCGCCCATCGCCACCGCGTTCGCCTCGACGCGCCCCGCTACAATCCCGCGATGTCTTCCGAAGCCATCGAACTCCAGGCACTGAAAGCCGACAGCTTCGGCCGCATCGCGCTGATGCGCGACGCCCGCGGCCTGTTCGTGCGTCGCGATCTGGTCCACGTGCCGCTGTGGCTGCGGCTGCCGGCCTGGTGGCTGGCGCGGCGCGAGGCGCGGGGCCTGCAGCGGGTGCTCGGCGAAGACGCGGTGCCGCAGCTCCTGAACTGGGACGGCCGCCGCCTGGACCGCAGCTATCTGGACGGCGCGGCGATGTACCAGCGCCCGCCGCACGGCGACCTGGCCTATTTCCGGCTCGCGCGCCGCCGCCTGCAGGCGCTGCACCGGCGCGGCTTCGCGCATAACGATCTGGCGAAGGAAGCCAACTGGCTGGTGCTGGCCGACGGCACCCCGGCGATCATCGATTTTCAGCTCGCGGTCTGCGGCCCCGCCCGCGGGCGCTGGATGCGCCTGCTGGCGCGCGAGGATCTGCGCCACCTGCTCAAACACAAGCGCACCTATTGCCCGGAATCCATCACCCCGGTCGAACGCCGGCTGCTGAAGCGACGGTCATGGGTGCGCGACCTGTGGTTCCGTACCGGCAAGCCCGTCTACCGCTTCGTCACGCGCAGGCTGTTGAAATGGGAAGACAACGAAGGACAAGGCCCTAAGCCATGAGTACGCAAGTGAGTACGCTTCAAGCTGGTTAGCTTCGAAGCACATCAAGCGACGATCTGCTCCTCCCCTTGCGCATAGCGCAGGGGGAGGCTGGGAGGGGGTGCTTTTGGACCCCGGCAACATCGGTGCTCGACGAACCCCTCCCCAACCCGTCCGGCCCTCGCACCGCTCGGGCGCTCAGCGAGGCACGAATCAGTGATTCGGAACGCCCCGCTTCGCCCCCTTCGCCGATGACGAAAGGGAGGCAGTCATTGCCGTCAACTCAGTTTCGATTCCAATCAGGAGCTTCCATGACCACCCTCGCAGGCAAGACCCTCTTCATCACCGGCGCCTCGCGCGGCATCGGCCTGGCCATCGCGCTGCGCGCCGCGCGCGACGGCGCCAACGTCGCCATCGCCGCGAAATCGTCGGTGCCCAATCCCAAGCTGCCCGGCACCATCCACGACGCGGCCGATGCGGTGCACGCCCCGGGCGGGCAGGCGCTCGCGCTGAAATGCGACATCCGCGAGGAGGACGAAGTCCGCGCCGCGGTCGCGGCCACCGTGGACACCTTCGGCGGCATCGACATCCTGATCAACAACGCCAGCGCCATCTGGCTGCGCGGCACCCTGGACACGCCGATGAAGCGCTTCGACCTGATGCAGCAGGTCAACGCCCGCGGCAGTTTCCTGTGCGCGCAGGCCTGCCTGCCGCATCTGCTGCAGTCGCCGAACCCGCACATCCTGACCCTCGCGCCGCCGCCGAATCTCGATCCGAAGTGGTGGGCGCCGCACACCGGCTACACCCTGGCGAAGATGGGCATGAGCTTCGTCACCCTGGGGCTGGCGGCGGAATTCGGCCCGCAGGGCGTCGCCGTCAACGCGCTGTGGCCGCGTACGGTCATCGCCACCGATGCCATCAACATGATTCCCGGGGTCGAACTGGCGCACTGCCGCCGGCCGGAGATCATGGCCGACGCCGCGCACGCCGTGCTGGTGCGCAGCGCCGCCGGCTTCCACGGCCGGTTCCTGATCGACGACGAGGTACTGGCCGAGGCCGGCGTGAGCGATCTGTCCGGTTATGCGGTGGATCCGTCGCAGCCGCTGCTGCCGGACCTGTTCCTCTGAGTCGAGTCCTTTGATCATGGCGATCATGGCCAATAGTCCTGTCATCCCGAACGCCCGCGCAGCGGGCGGAGGGACCTGCTTGCGCGTCGCTTCGTGTTGGCGGAAAACAATTTTCGCCCTGGGTGACGCCCTCGTTCTGAATGATATGCGCCTCCATCTCCCTTCCACTGTTTCTTACCGCACGGGCATCACTCGATGAAATATCTCCACACCATGGTCCGCGTCCGCGACATCGACGCCTCGCTGCGTTTCTACTGCGAAGGCCTGGGCCTGAAGGAAATGCGCCGGATGGAGAACGCGGCCGGCAAGTTCACGCTTGTGTTCCTGGCCGCCGACGAAACCCCGGGCGCCGAGATCGAGCTGACCTACAACTGGCCGCCCCAGGACGGCTCGCCGCAGGAGGACTACGGCACCGCCCGCAACTTCGGCCATCTGGCCTTCCGGGTCGAGAACATCTACGACACCTGCGCGCGGCTGCAGGCGATGGGTTACACCATCAACCGCCCGCCGCGCGACGGCCACATGGCCTTCGTGCGTTCGCCGGACCTGATCTCGGTGGAACTGCTGCAGGAGTGCCATCTGCCGCCGCAGGAGCCGTGGGCGTCGATGGCGAATACGGGAGTCTGGTGATGACGCAGGGCGACACCGCGGCGCTGGTCGAGAGGGGCCAGCGCTATTACCTGCCGGTCTACAGGCCGCGCCAGCTGATCCTGGCGCGCGGCGAGGGCAGCCGGGTCTGGGATATCGAAGGACGCGATTACGTCGATCTCAGCGCGGGCATTGCGGTTTGCGGTCTCGGCCATTGCGATCCCGATCTTGTGGCTGCGCTGACCGAACAGACCAGCAGGCTCTGGCATACCAGCAACGTGTTCTACAGCGAACCGCCGGTGCGCCTGGCCGAAGAGCTGACGCAGGCCTCGCGCTTCGCCGAGCGCGTGTTCCTGTGCAATTCCGGCACCGAAGCCAACGAGGCGGCGATCAAGCTCGCCCGCAAGTGGGCCAGCGCGCAGGGCCGTCCGCCCGAGCGCCGCGTCATCGTCACCTGCCACGGCAGTTTCCACGGCCGTACCCTGGCCGCGGTCACGGCCACCGCGCAGCCGAAATACCAGGCCGGCTACGAGCCGCTGCCCGGCGGGTTCCGGCATGTCGATTTCAATGACCTCGACCAGCTCGAAGCCGCGATGGCCAGCGGCGATGTCTGCGCCGTGTTGATCGAGCCGGTGCAGGGCGAGGGCGGGGTGATGCCGGCGCGCGACGGTTATCTGGCCGGCGTGCGCGCGCTGTGCGACCGCCACGACGCATTGCTGGCGCTGGACGAGATCCAGTGCGGTATGGGCCGCACCGGCCCGCTGTTCGCGCACTGGACGGACGGCGTGGTGCCGGACATCGTGACGTTGGCGAAGGCGCTGGGCGGCGGTTTCCCGATCGGCGCATTGCTGGCCGGCCCCAAAGTCGCTGAGACCATGCAGTTCGGCGCGCACGGCACCACCTTCGGCGGCAATCCGCTGGCGGCGGCGGTCGCGCGCGTGGTCCTGCGCAAGCTGTCGTCGCAGGAGATCGTCGCGAATGTCGAAAAGCAAAGCCGCGCGCTGCGCGATGGCCTCGCCGCTATCGATAAGGAATCGAACCTGTTCGCCGAAGTGCGCGGCCGCGGGTTGATGCTGGGCGCGGTGCTCGCGCCGCAGTACGCCGGACGCGCCGGCGAGATCCTCGACCTCGCCGCGGCCGAAGGCCTGCTGATGCTGCAGGCCGGCCCCGACGTGCTGCGCTTCGTGCCCGCGCTCAACATCGATGATGCGGCGCTGGCCGATGGCCTCGCACGACTGGCGCGCGCGCTGCGGGCGTTCGCGAAGAACGCATCGCCCTTGTAGAGCGGGCTTCAGCCCGCTGCTTTAGCGATGCCGGAAGCGGGCTGAAGCCCGCTCTACGGATTTATGTCAACGCCTGCCGCAGATCCTCGATCAGATCGTCCACATGCTCCAGGCCCACCGACATCCGCAGCAGGTTCTGCGGCGAGCGCGGGTTCGGACCTTCGACCGAGGCGCGGTGTTCGACCAGCGATTCGCAGCCGCCCAGCGAGGTGGCATTGGTGAAGATCCGCAGTTTCGAGGCCATCGCCAGCGCCGCATCGCGGCCGCCGCGCAGTTCGATGCTCAGCATCCCGCCGAAATCGCGCATCTGTTTCGCGGCGACATCGTGGCCGGGGTGCGATGCGAGTCCCGGATAGTTCACCCGTTCGATCTGCGGCTGCGCGGCCAGGAAATCGGCGACTGCGCGCGCGTTGGCGCAGTGCATGGCCATGCGCGCGCCCAGCGAGCGGCAGCCGCGCAGGATCAGCCAGGCGCTGAATGGCGCGAGCGTGGCGCCGGTGACGTGGACCCGATGCGCGACCTTCGCGAAGAAGTCGTTGCGCTTGGCGAACACCAGCGCGCCGCCCAGCACGTCGCTGTGGCCGCCGAAATATTTGGTGGTGGAATGCATCACCACGTCCGCGCCCAGGGCGAGCGGGCGCTGCAACAATGGAGTGGCGAAGGTATTGTCGATCACCGCCAGCGCACCGACGGCATGCGCGATCTCCACCAGCGCGGCGATGTCGCTGACCTTCATCTTCGGATTCGACGGCGTTTCGATCCAGACCAGCGCCGTCGGCTGCGCGCAGGCCGCACGCACCGCGCCCGGGTCGCCCATATCGACCATCAGCGTCTCGATGCCGCGCTCCGGCAGGTATTCCGCGCAGACCATGCGCAGGCCGGTGTAGCAATCGTCGGGGATCAGCAGCCGCGCGCCGTTGGGCAGGCATTCCAGCAGGTTGCTGATCGCGGCCATACCGGAGGCGAAGGTGATGGCGTCCTCGCCACCTTCCAGCGCCGCCAGGGCTTCGCGCAGGCGGTCGTTGGTTGGGTTGCCTTCGCGCTGATACTCGTAGCCGGCGATGCGTTCGCCGTCGGCGCCGTGGCGGAAGGTCGTGGCCAGATGGATCGGCGGCGCGACCGCGCCAGTAGCGGGGTCGGATTCGTTGCCGATGTGTACAGAGACGGTTTCGGGGCGCATGGGGCTCACTCGAATGTGGCTTACTTGGGGTCGGGCAGGCAACTGCCGCATTTGCGGCAGTGCCAGGCATCGGTTTCGTGGTCGAGCAGGCCGCATTGTTCGCAGCGGACGGTACGGCGCTGGCCGCGGATGGTGGACGCCAGCTCGGCGGTGTAGATGCCGGTCGGGACCGCGATCACGCTGTAGCCGATCAGGATCAGGATCGAGGTGACGAACCGGCCCAGCGATGTCACGGGGGCGATATCGCCGAAACCGACCGTGGCCATCGTCACCACCGCCCAGTACATGCTGGTGGGGATGCTGGTGAAGCCGTGCTCCGGGCCTTCGACCACATACATCAGCGCGCCGAAGATCACCACAATGGTCAGCAGCGCGCAGATGAACACGAAAATCTTGCGCCGGCTGCGCAGCATCGCGTCGATCAGGATGCCGGCTTCGCCGGAATACTCGGCCAGTTTCAGGATCCGGAAGATGCGCAGCAGCCGCAGGATGCGCACCACCAGCAGCGACGCGCCGGCCGGGAACAAGACGGAGAGGTAGGTGGGCAGGATCGACAACAGGTCGATCACGCCGAAAAAGCTGGTGGCGTAGCGGGCCGGCCTGCGCACCGTCCACAGCCGGATCGCGTACTCGACGGTGAACAGGATCGTGAAGAACCATTCGGCGAGATACAGCACGTCGTGCCAGCCGGCCTTGATCGACGGCACGCTGTCCAGGATCACCACCCCGATGCTGGTGAAGATCGCGATGATCAGCACCAGATCGAAATTACGCTCGTCCGGCGCATCGTGGTGATAGATCAGCCGGTAGAGTTTGTAGCGCAGCCCGTGTTCGCTGGCGGGCAGGAACTCGCGCTCGAACACGCTGCCGGTCGGTTTGGGGTCGGGCGTGTTCATGGGAACGACTTCATTGGAACGACTTCATTGACGCGACAGCGGGAAGGCCGCGCGCGCTGCGTCGATCGTGGCCGCGATCACCTCGTCTTCGTGCGCCATCGACAGGAAACCCGCCTCGAACGCTGAGGGGGCGAGGTATACACCGCGCTCCAGCATCGCGTGGAAGAAGCGGTTGAACGCAGCGGTGTCGCAGGCGGTGGCCTGGGCGTAGGTGTCGACTTTTTCCGAGGTGAAGAACAGGCCGAACATGCTGCCGACGCGGTTGGTGGTGAACGCAACGCCGGCGTCGGCGGCGGCGGCTTCCAGCCCGGCGCACAGCTGCGCGGTGCGGGCATCCAGCGTTTCGTAGAAGCCGGGCGTCTGGATCAGCCCCAGCATCGCCAGGCCCGCGGCCATCGCCACCGGATTGCCGCTGAGCGTGCCGGCCTGGTAGATCGGGCCGCTGGGGGCGATCTGCGCCATCAGCTCGCGCCGGCCGCCGTAGGCGCCCACCGGCATGCCGCCGCCGATGATCTTGCCGAAGGTGCTGAGGTCGGGCGTCACGCCGTACACCGCCTGTGCGCCGCCCAGCGCGACCCGGAAGCCGGTCATCACTTCATCGAAAATCAAAATTGCGCCGTATTGCGTGCACAGATCGCGCAGATGCTGCAGATAGCCGGGCCGCGGCGGGATGCAGTTGGCGTTGCCGACCACGGGTTCGACGATCACCGCCGCGACTTCCCCGCCGATCGCCTCGAACAATTGCGTGGCCGCTTCGAAATCGTTGAAGGGCAGGGTGGAGGTGAGGTCGGCCAGCGCCTTGGGCACGCCCGGCGAGTTAGGCACGCCGAGGGTGAGCATGCCGGAGCCGGCCTTCACCAGGAACGAGTCGCCGTGGCCGTGATAGCAGCCCTCGAATTTCACCATCCGGCTGCGGCCGGTGGCGCCGCGCGCCAGGCGGATGGCCGACAGCGTGGCCTCGGTCCCGGAATTGACCATCCGCACCATCTCGCAGCTCGGGATCAGCCGGGTGATGGTCTCGGCCATCGTGACTTCCAGCGGGTTCGGCGTGCCGAAGCTCAGGCCGTTGCGCGCGGTGGCGATCACCGCCTCCAGCACCGCCGGATGGTTGTGGCCGGCGATCATCGGCCCCCAGGAGCCGACGTAATCGATGTAACGGTTGCCGTCGGCGTCATACAGATACGCGCCGTCGGAGCGTTCGACGAAAAACGGCTCGCCGCCGACCGATTTGAAGGCCCGGACCGGCGAATTGACGCCGCCGGGCATCAGGGTCTGGGCGCGGGCGAACAGGTCGTGCGAACGGTCGGTTTTCATCTAAATCCAGTGTGGAGTTGTGTAGGAGCGGCGTAGGAGCGGCTTCAGCCGCGAGCTACTGGGCAAACTTGATCGAAACAGGCGCGATAGGCGCCCGCCGCGGCGGGCGGGTCCGGGGCATCGAACACGCCGCTGACGACCGCGATGAGATCGGCGCCGGCCGCCACTACCGAGCGCGCATTGTCGGGGGTGATTCCGCCGATCGCCACTCGCGGCACGCCCAAGCCGGCGCTGTCGCGCAGCAACTCGAACGCGGCGCGGCGGGCGTTCGGCTTGGTGCCCGACGGGAAAAACGCCCCGAACGCGACATGGTCGGCGCCCGCGGCGACTGCCGCATGGGCGCGCCGCAGGTCGTCGTAGCAGGACACTCCGATCAGGGCGTCCGCCCCCAGTACGGCCCGAGCCGTGTGGGCGTCGCCGTCGTCTTCGCCCAGATGCACGCCGTCCGCGCCGATGGCCTGCGCCAGGGCCAGATCGTCGTTGACGATCAGCCGCACGCCGCGCGCCGCGCACAGGGCGAGCAGCGCTTCGGCCTGCTCGCGTCGCAGGCCGGCCGAAGCTGATTTGTTGCGGTATTGCAGCAGCGCCGCGTGATCCAGCACGGCATCCACGCGCGCCAGCAGACGCCGGGTGTCGGGGTCGTCGGGGGTGATGAGGTACAACCCGCGCGCCCACTCGCGGCGCGAAACCGGGGCTGCACATGAGGCAGGGTGGGACGGAATGGGCGAAAAAATCATCGGTGGGCGCTTTCGGCGCTGGGCGCGGGATGGGAGAATGACGCTGAATTCCTAAGACTGGACATTATCCGATGAACGACACTGCTGCCCCCGTCGCCTACCGCACCTGGATGTGCGTCGTCTGCGGTTTCATCTACGACGAGGCCAAAGGACTGCCGGACGAGGGCATCGCCCCGGGCACGCGCTGGGACGACATCCCCGACACCTGGACCTGTCCGGACTGCGGCGTGACCAAGAGCGACTTCGAGATGGAAATGGCCTGAGGGCGCTCGCCTTGAAGCTGGCCGGATCCCGGCCGGCTGCATGCCCGCCGTGCAATCTTCATCATAACGAGCGGCTTCGACGCCGCTCAGTGCAGCCGTGGCTGGCGCTGACTGCCCTGTTCCACCAGCCGATGGCGGATCCCCTCGGCGTCGTCGGCATCCGGCATCGCCTGCAGATAGCGGCCCAGATCGAGCAACGCGCCGGCTTGATGGCCCAGCTCCGAATATCCCAGGCCGCGATCGCGCAGCGCGTCGGCATTGTCCGGCGCCAGCCGCAGGATCCGGTCGCTGCAGCGCACGGCCCGGCCCCAGTCGCCACTTTCGACATATAAACCATGCAGATTCCGCAGCATCCTCACCAGGATCGCCCGTGGCGGCGCGGGGTCCAGGATCTGCAGCAAGGGCTCGTCGGGCACGTCCTCGCCGAAATGCGGCCGCCCCCGCTGGCGCAGCTCATCGGCATTCAGTGGGCGGCCGCGGTTGAACGGGTCCATCACCAGCACCCCGTCGTCCACCGGCAGCCGAACCAGGAAATGGCCGGGAAACGACACCCCGTCCAGCGCCACGCCCAGCCGCTGCGCCACTTCCATCTGGATCACCGCCAGCGAAATCGGGTTACCCAGTCGCCGGGTCAGGACTTCGTTCAGATAGCTGTTGCGCGGGTCGTAATACTCGTCGTGGTTGCCCGCGTAGCCCAGTTCCTCGAACAAACGTCGGTTGATCGCCTGCATCTTCATGGGTGCGCTGTCGATCCGGTCGACTTCCGGCCGCAGCGAGGCCGCATGGGCCTCAACCAGCGCGTTGCAGGCTTCGGGATCCAGATCGGGATATTCGTCGTGGGCGATCAGCAGCGCGCTGCCGAGCAGCGGAACCTGATCGTCGGCGAGGTCGGCCAGTGTCGACCAGTCCGGGAGCGTGAAGAATGTCGTCATGCCCCAAGACTGCGGGCTGACCTTGCCCGGTACAAGTCCCGATGTCGCCGGGTTCAGGGGGGCGGGTGGATGTCCGGACCGAAAGTGATCTCGGTCCCGTCCTTCAGGCCCATCTTCGCCGCCTGCCCGGCATTCAGTTCGAGCACATAACGTGCCGGCGCGTCGCTGGGATAGGGCGGGCAGCGGTTGCCGGACGAACAGGGCGGGACATCGCGCTGCTGCGATACCAGCCTGCGCTCGTTGTCGAAGTAGAGAATGTCCAGCGACAGCCGAGTGTTCTTCATCCAATAAGCGAGCGGCATTTCGCGTTCATGGATGAAAAGCATCCCGCGATCGGCATTCATGTCATCCCGGAACATCAGTCCGCGCGCGCGCTCGCCGTCGTCGTCCGCGATCTCCACCAGAAAGCGTTGGCCGTTCAATTCGACCCAGTGCTCGCTCGCATTGCCGCAGCCGCTGATCAATAGGCATGAAAACAGCACCGCTACGCCCGATACACGCATTTGGAAGCTCCCGGAAAAAACCAGGGACGACCATCGCGGAGAGCGGGGCTCACGTCAAGATGAAGAAACCTCTTCCCAAAACGTTTGCTGCCATGCACAATGCGCGCCCTTGCAGCGGTGACCGAAAGGAAACCGCAGCGGGAAGCGACAGAAAGTGCGCAGGGGAGTTGACGGATTCCGATACTTCCCTACAATGCGCGGCCCGACTGACGGCATCGGAAACGAGCCGGAACGAAGGAAAGAAAAACGCGCTGGGGAGTTGACGGATTCAGATATTCCCCTACAATGCGCGGCCCGAGTGAAGCTTAGGAAACGAGCTGAAACAAAGGCAAAACCGCGAATGCGGGGGGTTGACGAATTCCGATACTTCCCTACAATGCGCGGCCCGAGTGAAGGTTCGGAAACGAGCCGAAGCAAAGGAAAGATTGAAGCGCTGGGGAGTTGACAGATTCTGATACTTCCCTATAATGCGCAGCCCACATGACCGTGTCTTGACGAACTTCAGGTGGTGCGGGTCGAAACAAAAAAGCAGGTGTTGACGAGTCAGTCGAAACCCGCCAGAATGTAAGACCTTCTCGGCAGTGGCTTCGGCCACCGTCGGCGAAATAAAAAATCGCAACAGGGTGTTGACGGCAACGAAAACCACCCTATAATGTGCGGCTCGGTCAGGCGCTTCGGCGACAACCGAATGAAAGAAAAAGGGATGAGGCGCTGAGGCCGATTCCGACGATCTTTGACAGTGTGCGCAGGTGACTTGTGCGGGCGTCTGGCAAGTGGATGGTTGTCCATTTTGCAGATGTCCGTAACAAAGTTTCCAAGACGATTCATAGAAAGCATGCAAATGCAAGTATTCGAGTAGTAATGGGGCTTTGGACGGATTCTGCAC
>JBKJTC010000297.1:0-20002 GCA_046590925.1 Lysobacteraceae bacterium
CCATTTCCGTTCGATCCAGGGCAACGGCTTCAAGTCGCTGAAGGAAGGCCAGCAGGTCACCTTCAAGGTTGTGCAGGGCCAGAAGGGTCTGCAGGCCGACGAAGTCCAGGCGCTCTGAACCAGCCGGCTTCAATCCAGCGTCCAGAGACACGACCCCGGGCGTTCGCGCCCGGGGTTTTTATTGCGCGTCGTTTGCCGCGCATGTCCGTTCAACGTTTCGCCGCCGATGTCCGTTATCCTGATCGCACGCCCGATCCGGGTCGGGTAAGGAGGCCCGCCATGCGTCCACTCATGTCCAAGCATTCGAAGTCACTCCGCACGCGTCCTTCTTTCATGCTCATGGCGATATTGGCCGCCGCATTGATGCCGGCCGCCTGCAAGAAGGACAAGGATGCGTTGCCGCCACCATCCGCTGCGCCCACCGCTGTCGCGCCGGCACAGCCCGCACCTGTCGAGCTGAAGGACGTCATCGAACAGGATGCCCGTTACATCATCGGCATCAGTTACCCGCGCGAGGCGAACAAGTATCCCGGTCTTGCGGAAGAACTCCGCCGCTACGCCGATGGCGCGCGCGCCGAATTGCTTAAAGCGGTGCAGGGCAGCGATGCGGCCAAGCAGCCTGGTCCGTACGATCTGACCCTCAATTTCACGCTGCTCGCGGAAACGCCGGATCTGGTGGCTGTGGCGGCCGACGGCGCCGCGTTCACCGGCGGCGCCCACGGCGCGCCGCTGGTCGCGCGCTTCGTCTGGTTGCCGCAGCAGAACAAGCTGCTGACCGCGAACGATCTGTTGCCCGACCCGAAAGGCTGGAACACGATTTCCGATTACGCGCGCGAGCAGTTGCATGCATCGCTGTCGCAGCGGGTCGATGCGGACGAGTTGCCCGCGGGCGAGCGCGCCGAAGTCATGCGTTCTGTAGGCCGCATGATCGACGAGGGGACAGAACCGGTGCCGACGTCGTTCGCGGCGTTCGAACCGGTGCTGGCCCCCGACAGCGACAAACTCATGGGCCTGCGTTTCGTGTTCCCGCCGTATCAGGTCGGGCCCTACGTCGATGGCGTGCGCACGGTCGAAGTGCCGACCGCGGTGCTGTTGCCGAATCTCGCCCCGGCCTACCGCGAGATGTTCGTGGTCGCCAAGCCGGCGCCGGCGACGCCGCTCGACGAAACCGTCGCGCCTGCGGTGCAGCCGACGCAGTAATCTCAGGTCGCCGGGAAGGCGGCCGCAAGCACTTCGCCGCAGTCGCCTTCGAGTTTCAGGTCGACCAGCGCGTCCGCGCGGGTCTGGCCGCGATTGAGGATCGCCACCGGCATGCCGCGCTCATGGCCCATGCGCGCGAAGCGGAATCCCGAATACACCATCAGCGACGAACCCACGACCAGCACCGCATCGGCCGCGTGCAGCGCCGCGAGCGCCTGCGCATAACGCGCAGCCGGTACGTTTTCGCCGAAGAACACCACGTCCGGTTTGAGCATGCCGCCGCACAGCATGCAGTGCGGCGGCTCGAACGCCGCCACCGCCGCGGGATCGATATCGGCATCGCCATCCGGGGCGGCCGCCGCGTCGCGCGGCCGCCAGCCGATGTTGTTCGCGGCCATCCGCGTCTGCAACTCATCGCGCGGCCGCGCATCGCCACAGCCGAGGCAGACCGTGCCGTCCAGTCGACCGTGCAGATCGATCACCTCGCGACTGCCGGCGCGCTGGTGCAACGTGTCCACGTTCTGGGTGATCAATGAGGTGATGCGTTGCTGCTGCTCGAATGTAGCGAGCGCGCGATGCCCGGTATTGGGCAGCGCGGTCGAGAACATCGGCCAGCCGACGAAACTGCGCGCCCAGTAGCGGCGATACGTGGCGGCATCGCCGACGAATGCCTGAAACGTGACCGGCGGCGGTCGTTTCCATGCGCCGGCGGTGTCGCGATAGTCGGGAATGCCCGAGCCGGTGCTGATGCCGGCGCCGGTGAGCACGAACACAAGCTCGAAACGATCGACCCAGGCGCGCAGGCTGCGCGCGGTCGCGGCGTTGTCTTCCGATGGATGCGATTGCGGCATCGATACAGCTTATGCGATCGCAAGGCGATGTTGCATCGTCATCCGGATACGACACCGCCCGGGCATGCCGGGCGGTGTTGGTGCAACACGATGCGAAGAACTTACTTCGCGGTCAGACCGCGACGTTCCAGCAGCGGCTGGATCTCCGGATCGCGGCCGCGGAAGTCGCGGAACAGTTCCATCGCGTCCTTCGAACCTCCGCGGCTGAGCAGCTTGTCGCGGAACCAGTCGCCGTTCTTGCGGGTCAGGCCGCCGTTTTCCTCGAACCATTTCACGCTTTCCGCATCCAGCACTTCCGACCAGATGTAAGCGTAATAACCGGCCGCATAGCCGCCCATGATGTGGCTGAAGTAAGGCGTGCGATAGCGCGGCGGCACCGGGGCGTAATCCACGCCGATGTCCTTCAGCGCCTTGGCTTCGTACGCCATCACGCCCTTGGCGTCGGGCAACTGGTCTGCGGACACCTGGTGCCAGCGCTGATCCAGCATCGCCGAGCCCAGGTATTCGGTGGTGGCGAAGCCCTGGTTGAATTTGTCGGCGGCCAGCACCTTGTCCAGCAGCGCCTTCGGCATCGGCTCGCCGGTTTGGTGATGCTTGGCGTAGTTCGCCAGCACTTCCGGCCAGGTCGACCACATTTCATTGACCTGCGACGGATATTCGACGAAATCGCGCGGCACATTGGTGCCGCTGAAGTACGGGTACTTCACGTTCGAGAACATACCGTGCAGCACGTGGCCGTATTCGTGGAACGTGGTGTTCACATCGTCCCAGGTCATCAGCGCAGGCTTGCCCGCGGCCGGCTTGGTCACGTTGAGGTGCAGCGCGACCACCGGCTTGTTGCCCATCAGTTCGGACTGATTGACGTAGGAACTCATCCAGGCGCCGCCGCGCTTGGACGGACGCGCGTATGGATCGACCAGAATCAGCGACAGCAGCGAGCCGTCCTCGTTGGAGATCTCATAGACGCGCACATCTTCGTGATAGGTCGGCAGGTCGGTGCGTCGCTTGAACTTCAGGCCGTACAGCTTCTCCGCGGCGAAGAACATGCCGTTCTCGAGGACGTTGTCCATTTCGAGGTAAGGCTTGAGCTGGGCTTCGTCGAAATCGTATTTCGCCTGACGCACTTTCTCGGTGTAGTACGACCAGTCCCAGGCTTCCAGCGCGAAGGTGGGTTCGCCCTTGGCCTTCTGTTCCTGGTCGATCATCGCCTGCAGCTCGGCGGCCTCGCGCTTGGCGTTGGCGACGGCGGGCGGCGCCAGCTGCGTCAGCAATTTGTTCACGGCTTCCGGCGACTTCGCGGTTTCCTCGGCCAGACTGAACGCCGCGTAGTTCGGGTAGCCCATGATCTTGGCGCGCTCGGCGCGAAGCTTGGTCACGCGGGACACGATGTCGGTGGTGTCCCACTGGTTGCCGCGGCTGCCGCGCGCCATCGATGCCTTGTAGATGCGCTCGCGCAGCGCGCGGTTTTCCAGCTGCGCCACCAGCGGCTGGCCGGTGGTGTTGAGCAGGGCGATGCGGAATTTGCCGTCCTGCTTGTTCGCCTTCGCGGCTTCGGCCAGCGCCGCGATCTGTTCGTCGTCCAGACCTTTCAGCTCATCGCGCGAATCGACCACCACCGCCGAATCGTTCACCTCGTCCAGCGTGTTCTGGCCGAACTTGGTGGCCAGCGTCGCCATCTCGCTGTTGATGGCCTTGACCCGGGTCTTCTGCTCTTCGGTGAGGTTGGAACCGGCGCGGACGAAGTCCGTGTAGTAGCGCTCGATCAGACGCACGCCTTCGGCGTCCAGACCCAGCGTGTCGCGCTTCTCGTACAGCGCCTTGATCCGTTCGAACAGCTTGGGATTCAGATAGATGCTGTCGCCGTGCGCGGCGAACTTCGGCGAATATTCCTCGTCCAGCTTGTCCAGGGCATCGTTGGTATTGGCGCTGGTGAGGTTGCCGAACACCGCGATGGCGCGCGACAGCAGCTGGCCGGTGCGCTCCATCGCGAGGATGGTGTTCTCGAACGTCGCCGGCTCGGCGCTGTTGGCGATCGCCTCCATGTCCTTGACCTGCTCGGCCATGCCGCGGTCGAACGCGGGGCCGAAATGGCTGTCCTTGATCTTGTCGAACTGCGGGAATTTCAGCTGCAGCGGGCTTTCGACGAAGAGGGGGTTGTCCTGGGCGGCGTCAGCGGGCATGGCGGCCTTGTCGGAAGTGGTCGGTGCGGGGGCGGCATTCTTGTCGCAGCCGACAAGCGCGGTCGCGGAGATGGCCAGCGCCAGGGCGCAGGCGAGAGGGCGATTCATGAGGTGTTCCTCGGCAAGGACGGAGCGGGTGTCGTGCTACTGATTGTTATGTCGCGGATGTCAGGCGGGCATCAGGGTAGCGGATGGGGGCGGCCACGGCCCATGACGAAAGGCATGCTCCGGCCATGCATCGGCCGATCCGGGTGTGCGGTTCCTGCCGTTTCGACAGACCGGGCCGGGCGGATCACGAATTGTTTACAATTCGGCCGAGATCCGGTGCAGTACGGAGCGGTCGTCGCGTCGGCCCCGCTGGATGCCCGCCGATCGTCGCCCTCACGCCCCTTTTCCCCCACTGCCAGGAACACTGTCATGTCCCATTCCCACCGTCCCGGTCGCCGTACTCCGCGCCTCGGCGCTCTTGCCGTCGCTGTCCTGCTCGCACTGCCGACCATGGCACAGGCCCAGGAGGCCACCACCGCGCCGGACGCCCCTGAGCTGGACGCCATCACCGTTACCGCGCAGCGTCGGGTGGAGAACATCCAGGACGTGCCGATCGCGATCACCACCGTCGACCGCGAAAAGCTCGAAGTGCTGACCGCCAGCGGCGACGACATCCGCCTGCTCTCCGGCCGTTTGCCCAGTCTGAACATCGAATCCTCGTTCGGCCGCGCGTTCCCGCGCTTCTACATCCGCGGCCTCGGCAACACCGACTTCGACGTCAACGCCTCGCAGCCGGTCTCGCTGGTGTACGACGGCGTGGTCCAGGAAAACCCGATCCTCAAGGGCTTCCCGCTGTTCGATCTGGACCAGATCGAAATGGCCCGCGGTCCGCAGGGCACGCTGTTCGGCCGCAACTCCCCGGCCGGCGTGCTCAAGTTCGAATCGGCGCGTCCGGAAGAAGATTTCGGCGGCTACGGCCGGCTGGGCTATGGCTCGTACAACACCATCAACGCCGAAGGCGCGATCACCGGTGCGCTCAGCGATACCGTCTCCGCGCGCGTCTCGGTGCTGCACCAGCAGCGCGACGATTACGTCGACAACACCTTCAACGGCAGCGGCGACGACCTCGAGGGCTACGAGGAAACCGCGGCCCGCGTGCAACTGCTGTTCCAGCCCAGCGACAACTTCGAGATGCTGTTCAACGTGCATGCGCGCCAGTTGGAAGGCACCGCGCGCCTGTTCCGCTCCAGCATCATCCAGCCCGGCACCAACGAACTGGTCGACGGCTTCGATCGCGACGAAGTGTCGATCGACGGCGTCAACGAACAGAAGCTCGACCAGCTCGGCGCCAATCTGCGCATGCGCTGGGATCTGGGCCGCGTCAGCCTGTACTCGATCACCGGCTACGAAAGCGTCGACGCCTTCAGCCGCGGCGACATCGACGGCGGCTCCAGCTATGTCTTCCCGCCGGATGCGCCGGGCGAAGCGCTGTTCCCGGCCGAGTCCGCGGACGGTCTGCCGAACCACCGCCAGTACAGTCAGGAATTCCGCATCGAATCCAACGAATGGGGCCGCTTCGACTGGCAGGCCGGCCTGTTCTGGTTCGACGAAACCATCGACATCGACAGCGTGAGCTACAACACGCTCGCGCCCGGCAACCCGCGCAACGGCTATGCCACCCAGCGCCAGGAAAACACCGCGTGGGCGGTATTCGCCTCCGGCGATTTCGACGTGACCGACAAGCTGAAACTGCGCGGCGGCGTGCGTTACACCGACGACAGCAAGACCTTCTCCGCGCAGCGCGTGACCGGCCCGTTCGGCCCGCCGATCGCGCCGATCGAAGTCAGCCCCAGCGATACCGACGTCAGTTGGGATCTCAGCGCCGTGTACGCCATCAACGATAACGTCAACGTCTACGGCCGCGTCGCCCGCGGCTTCCGCGCGCCGAGCGTGCAGGGCCGTTTGATGTTCGCCGACGCCACGCTGCCGGCGGATGAGCTGGTGACCGTGGCCGACACCGAAACCGTGCTGTCGTACGAAGCCGGCGTGAAGGCGACCCTGTTGGACAACCGCCTGCGCCTGGGCTTCGCGCTGTACCGCTACACCGTGGACGATCAGCAGCTCACCGCCGTGGGCGGCAACGCCAACGTCGCGCGTCTGGTCAACGCCGATCGCACGGTCGGCCAAGGCGCGGAACTCGATCTGCAGGCGTGGGTGACCGACCGTCTGTACGTCACCCTGGGCGCCAGCTACAACGACACCGAGATCCAGGACACCAGCCTGGCGGTGTTCGGCTGCGGCGGCGGCTGCACCATGCGCGACCCGGCCGGTTCGGTCGCGGGCACCTTCCTGATCGACGGCAACGCATTGCCGCAGGCGCCCAAGCACGTCTACAACGTCACCGCGCGCTACGGCATCCCCACCAGCCATGGCGAATTCTTCGCGTACACCGACTGGGCGTATCGCAGCAAAGTGAATTTCTTCCTGTACGAATCGACCGAATTCACCGGCGATGCGATGCTGGAAGGCGGCCTGCGCGCCGGCTACAACTGGAACGACGGCAATTATGAAATGGCCGTGTTCGGCCGCAACATCACCGACGAAGAAGCCATCGTCGGCGCCATCGACTTCAACAACCTCACCGGCTTCCTCAACGAGCCGCGCACCTGGGGCGTGGAGTTCAAGGCGAGATTCTGATCGCAACTTGGCGTTGGGCTGCAACCAACGCGCATCAAACAAAAACCCGGCCTGCATCGCTGCAGGCCGGGTTTTTCATGTCATGCGATCCGTGCGCGCTATTTCTTGGGGAAAGCAGCGCGAATCACGGTGCGCACGGACTCAGCGCTTGTCGGTGCCGGTCTTCGCGTCGTCGTGCTTCTCGCCCGGCTTCGGAGCCGGCTGCGTCGGCGTGGCGCTCGGATCCTTGGACGGCTGATTCGGCATGTCTTTCTTGTTGGTCTGATTGGTGGTCTGGTTCATGGATATTTCCTTGTGGGGGATGCGCGGATTACGCACCTGTAAGCCATGCACCAACCGTGCCAGTTACGGATGTCATATGAATCAGTCGCTTGCGACGAGTGGCTTCGCCCAGCATGATGCAGAGTGCGAATCGATCGTGCTGCCTGTTCATCGATGGACCGGGTATCCGTGGCGTGCGTTTCCCGGTCCTCGATATCAGGTGACTTGCCCATAGTGAGGCTACCCCTGCCGTGGGGCTTGTCGCGACCTTGCGTTTCTCTAAAAACACACTTTTGCGCTTCCTCAGCGGGAGCGACTCAACTCGCGATGAAGCATTCTTTGCGGGGCTGTTGCCTGAGCACGCCCTTCTCAAAACAACTGACCCGGTACGGTAGCCGCTGTTGTGCTGCCATCGGGGCAACCCCTGTTGAATTGATGCTTCCTATCAGGTGCAGCGGTAGCGTTGCAGTAAATTGCGCGAGGCGCAGGTCACTCGTGATAAGGTGCCGCCCGTTGCAAAACGAGATTTCATCAGTCTCAAGCGATGCGTCAGTCATCGGTAAGGGTTTACTGGAACAAGGGAATGGGCTGTGATGCAGATCGCGGATTGTCTCGGGTTGTGTGTACGGGCAGGTACGGCGTTGGCCGTGATCCTCCTGAGCGCATGCGCTTCACCCGCACAGCCACGGGCAGTCGTCGTCACCGATTACGGTCTTGGGCCAGATAAATGGGCAACGGCCTGGTTGATGGCCCGACATGCGATACCTGGCGCTGAGTTGGTCGTAGTGGCGCAAGGCAAGCCACCGTCGGCAGGCATCGCTTTCGACGTCCCGACCTCACCACTGCGCCGCGAGCGCGACCACGCGGCATTTCAGTCGGTTGTCGACCACTACAAACTCCAGGATCCCGATGTCGCACGGGTGGCGCAGATCGTCCACGACATCGAAGTGAACTACTGGGGCGCAGCGCATGCTCCGGAGTCTCCTGTAATCGAACTCGCCTATCGCGAGCTGCAGCAGCGGCACGGTCGCTACGCCGTCGCCCCGGAGTGTTATCTCGAATTCTTCGACCGTGTATTCGGTGCGGTACGCGCCCAACGCATGGACGGCAAGCAGATCGGCCTTGAAGATCTGAATGTCGACTGCCACGCGCTGGCCAGTCGTGAAGCACAAGGCGCGCTGGTACCCGAATTGCCGATCGACACGCTGCTTGCGGAGATGAAGGCGGGCAAGTCGGTGGTGTTCGTGGATGTGCGCGAGCCCGACGAGTTCGCCGAAGCGCATATCCCGGGTGCGATGAATGTCCAACTTCGGGCATTGGATGCCGACGACATTGCAGCCGTACAGGGTGCGGATTACGTCGTCAGTTACTGCATCAAGGATTTTCGCGGCTTCGAGATGGCGCGTTCGCTGCGGGATGCCGGTGTCGGCAACGCGGTCATCCTGAACCCATACGGCATCAAAGGGTGGATCGGGGACGGCCTTCCGACCGTAGGCGCACAAGCCATGACCGACGCTGCCGCGAAGAAACGATTGGCCGAGTGCATCGCCTCGCCACAGGGATGCAAGGACTCGGCCGAGCAGGCCGGGCCGAAGGCGCTCGAATGATCCGGCAAATGACGACTGCAATGAAGACGCGAGCGACCTGGATCGGGCTGATCCTGATCTGTTGCGCGCCTTTGATCGCGTGGATGGCATCGGTGAATGATCCGATGTCGTATTTCCGATTGAATGGGCTTCCGCCCGGGCAGCAGCTCTATCTGGTCGCGAAGCTTTCTGGCCTGTTCGCATTCTTTCTGTTCTGGCTGCAGTGCATGCTCGCATTGGCCCGATACGCCCCCATTTCTCTCGGCTTTCCGGTGAGCGACTTTCGACTGCACAGGCGCCTTGGGATCGCAACTGGACTGCTGATCCTGGCGCATGTGGTGCCCTTCGTCGTGGCAGCGTCTCTGCGCACCGGCCATCCAGCGTGGGATCTGTTGATCCCGAACTTCGCACACGGCTATTACAGATTGAATATCGGCCTTGGGGCCATTGCCTTCTGGATCGTGTGCTTGACGGTCTTCGCAGGGTGGCGCACGGCACGCGGCCAACGGCGCTGGAAGGTGGTTCACCTGCTGTGGCCGGTCGTGTTCGGCTTGGCGTTCCTGCATGCGTTCGCCATCGGCACCGAGTCCCGCTACGGCGCGATGCGGTATCTGGTGATATTCATTGCAGTCAGTTTGATGCTTGCCGGGGTTGGACGGTTGCTGTCGATGCTTCAGTGTCGCCCGGCAGCATCATCGAATCATTTGGAATCCAAGACCCTTCGTTGAATCGAAGGGTGTCGTCATCATTGCCCGGTCGGGCAGAGGGGTTTTGCGATGCAAGCCAAGCGGATGGGAATGGGGGCGCGGCTGCGCCAGATGTGGCGGCAGCATCGGCTACGGATGGGGCTGGGACTGTGTTCGGCGCTCGTGCTGGCGACGGTGCTGGTGATTCCGATCTCACGCAGCGCGGACGACGAACTCCTGCTGTATCCGCTGCCCGATGCGAACTACCTGCCGCTATTGCGAGTGACCGGGAGCGCGCCCGCGCAGCAGGCGCTCCGGATCGAGGCCAATGGCGTCGTCGTGGCGAAGACCCGCGCCAACGAGAGCGGCGATTTCGCGGTGGCGGTGGTGCTGCAGCCCGGGGCCAATGCCGTCCGGGCGGTCGCGGACGGATTGAACGTGCATCCCCTCGCCTCGGCGGTATACCCGGTTCGGCAGGTGATGCCGATGACCGGCAACTCGTCATCGCTCGCGGCCAAGACCACGGTGACCGCAAATGCCGCCGCGCAGTTGGCTGCTTCCCCCACGATTACCACACCGCCAGCCACGACCACGAGCAATCCGATCACCCTCAGCGGCACCGCGCCGGCTTCTGCGAAAGTGGGCTTCTATGTCAACGGCCGCTTTACCCGTGAAGTAACTGCCGCCGCCAACGGCACTTATTCGACGTGGGTGCCGTTGGAAGATGGCCTCAACAGCGTCTATGCCGTGGCGACGGATAACACCGGATCGAGCCCGGCGTCGAACACCGTGCAGACGACCTATACCAACAGCCTGCCGCGTACCTATGCAGCCACCACGATTTCCACTCCGACGGTGTGGACGGCCGGCAGTGCGCCGACCTATACGCTCAATGGCGCGCTGACCATCGCATCGGGCGCGACGCTGTGGATACAGCCCAGCGTGACCATCCGGGTGTCAGGCAACTACAAGATTCTTGCGAACGGCAGCTTCGTCGTGCGTGGCACGTCGACGGCGCGCACAGTGCTGCGGCCGACGCAGGTGCTCTGCACCGACACTTCCGCACGACGTTCCGACTGGCCCGGCGTCGAAGCCGCCACCGCGAACGGCAGCGTGTCGCTGGAGTATGCCGACATCTACTGCGCGGAAAACGGCGTGTATTTCAATCTCGGCACCGGGTCGCTGGCTTACACGCGCGCGTTGAACGGCGGGTCGGGCGTCCGCACCTTGAGCGCGGCCGGCGCGACGATCGCTGCCCCGCAGATCGTGGGACAGAACGAATTGCGCGGAAACACCAGTGGCGTCTATGTGGGGCTTTACAGCAGCCCGCTGGTGAGCGGAAACAACCTTATCACCGGGAACACTTACGGACTTCAGGTCTATGGCAGCACCAGCGCCACCCAGAATCCCGCGCCCCTCGTCAACGGCAACAGCCTGTTGGGCAATTCGACGAACTACTACGCATTGAATTTCAACAATGCCGCCACGGCGGTGCTGAATGCGACCGGCAACTGGTGGGGGACGGCCGATGTGTCCGCGATCGCGGCGAAGATCAATGATCGCACCGGCAACGGCACGAGTTCGACCCAGCCCTACGTGAACTTCGCCGGATTCCTCGGTGCGGTCGGCGGTACCAGCGTCTACACTGGCCAGACCCTGATCGGCCCGATCACAGCGAACACGACGTTGGCGGTTGGCGATTACCTGGTGCTGAGCGATGTCATCGTCAACGCGGGCGTGACTTGGACGCTGTCGTCGGGGACTACCCTGCGGCTGGTGGGCGGAAGGAAGCTCTTGGTCAACGGTACGCTGCAGGCCAATGGCTCGCCCACCCAGCGCGTCCGCTTCGGTTCGGGCAATCCCTATCCGGCGGTCGCCGACTGGCCTGGCATTGAGGTCGCGACGGGCGGCATCGCGAATCTGAACTATACGCGCATCGAACACGCGACGAACGGCGTGTATTTCAATGCCGGTCAAGGCACGATCACGCACTCGCTGATCCGTTTCTGCACGAATGGCGTGTATGTCGGTGCCAAGAGCAATCCGACCATCAATCAAGGCAACGAAATCTCGAACAACGCTTACGGTATCTACGTGAGTGGCCCTGGCAGTTCGCCATCGGCGAACAACCCGCAGCCCATCGTGAACGGTAACAGCCTGTTCGCGAATGCGTCCTTCAACTATTACACAATCAATTTTGCGGCCCCCAAGCCCACGCTCAACGCGACCGGCAACTGGTGGGGAACGGCAGTTGCCGCGAACATCGCCGCCACGATCCACACCTCCGGCAGCA
Organism: Lysobacteraceae bacterium; assembly: GCA_046590925.1. Taxonomy (GTDB): domain Bacteria; phylum Pseudomonadota; class Gammaproteobacteria; order Xanthomonadales; family Xanthomonadaceae; genus Lysobacter_I. The sequence continues at coordinate 11,743 of JBKJTC010000297.1, forward strand.
CTTCGACCACAGTCAATACCAGCGGCTATCTGACGGCCGCCCCCTTCCTGCCAGCGATCACCCTTACTGGGTTCTCAATGAGTACGCAGGAAGCCAAACCGCTGGTGTCGTCACTGCCGGCGGCCGGCACCTTCACACTCAATCGCGCCGGCACCATGACCTTCGTCGTGAAGCGCGAAACGGACAATGGCATCGTCTGGCAATGGAGCCAGTCGTTCCCGGTCGGCCAGAACGCCTTCAGCTGGGACGGACGCGGAGATACGGGGCAATTGCTGCCGCAGGGGGTGTATCGCGTGGTGTTGACCGTGACCGATGGCCTCGATCCGGTCGAGTTCGATGCAGCGGTGCCGGCTCCCTTGATCGGCAACACCGATGGCATAGGAACTGCGCCGAGCACCTTCAATCCGTACATCGGGCAGCTCATCAAATTGAACGTAACGTTCAAGAAACCGACCCTGGGATGGCTGCGCGTGACGCCCCAAGGCGGGAACGAGTTTTATGTGTTCACGAACATCTTTTATCCCGCAGACGTTCCGCATTGGATTTACTGGGACGGTCGTGGACCGGATGGCCAATTGTTGACCGTGCCGGCGATGGTGTGGGTGGGTGACGGCACAATCATGCGTGCGAACGGCATCTACGTGTTCTCGCCGATGGTGACGATCACCGGGCAGGGCGCTGCGCCGAATATCGAGGTGCGTTCCGATCCGTATCTGGTGGCGAGCAGTTACGAGCAGTCCTCCCGCATCGTGTATCGCGTCAGCCTCGACGCCCTGGTACGGGTGACAATCCTGCCGCCCGGTGTCGTCGATCCTGGAAGCCCTTCGGCCATCGTGCTGATCAACAACGTGACCCAGCCGGCGAAGGACGGCAACGGCAACCCGATCGACTACACCGCCCAATGGCGCGGCTACAACACTGCCGATCCGAACGCGATGTTGGCTGGTGCCGAAGGCGCCTACACCTTCGCGATCGAAGCGACCTTGCCGGCGACGGGTCAGAAGACCCTGTACCGCGGCATCCTGAATATCGCGCAATGAACGGACAACAGGATCGCAGGATGAATCATCGTTCTCCACGCGCACGCTTCATTCGGATCGCCGCGTCGGCGGCGCTCGGCATTGTTCTGCTGGGGTGCCAGCGTGCGCCTTCTACCGCCCCTATAGCGTTTCTGGCGCAGGCGGAAGGGCGCTGGCAGGTGTGGTGGATGCCAACGCCCGGCGCCGCGCCCGTGCAAGTGACGCACCTGCCGCAGGATGTCGCGCGGCTGTCGTGGTTTCCGGACGGACAGGAGGTGCTGGCGAATCTGCAGGACGGGCGGCTGCTGCGCGTGAACGTCCGCAGCGGCGCGGTGCGTCCGATCACGTTTCCCTTCGCCGGGGTGTTCGATGCGGTGATCGGTCCCGATGGCCGGCGCCTCGCCTTCTCGATGAGTCTGGCCGACAGCAACGACCGCAACGACATCTGGACCTACGACCTTGTGAGCGGCGAGCGGCGCAAGCTCTTTTCGATGCCGGGGCTGCAGCATGAGCCGACGTGGAGCGCAGACGGGAAGACGCTCTATTTCCTCTCGGGCAAAGGGCAACAGACCCACGACATCTGGCGGGTCGATCTGGCGACCGGCAACACGGAACAATTGACGGTGAATGCCTTGTATCACTTCGATCTGGCGGCCCACGACGACGGCGCAGTGGCTTATTCGGGCAATCAGGGTGGGCATTACGATCTGTGGCTGTTGCCTGCCAAGGGCAAGCCCGAGCGCCTCACCAACGATATGGCATTGGACGCACGTCCGTCATGGTCGCCGGATGGTCAGTCACTGGTGTTCGAGTCCATGCGCGATGGCAACGTCGCCAACCTCTGGCGCATCGATGTGAAATCGAAGCAAGCGCAACGTCTCACGCAGATTCCGGGCGGCGCGCGCATGCCGGCCTGGGCACCGGTCGGAGGTGTCCGATGACGGCGCGCGCGCTCGCGACGGGCACGCTGCTATGTCTGCTGTGGTTGACGGGCTGCGACTCGCAGGATGCGAAGCCACCCGCTGCACAGACCGCCAAGCCCGCCGTTGTGATCTCGCAGGTGCGCGTCGATCGCAGCGCGTTCGATCCAGCCAAGAACGAAACGGCGAGCATCCGGTTCAATCTCTCCGAACCGGCCGATGTCGCGCTCTCGATCTACGACGGCCGCGATCGTCAGGTCTACCAGCAGGCCGCGAAAGCACTCGGCGGCGGCGACCACGCGCTGACTTGGAAGGGACAGGATGCGTCCGGCGTACAGGTGCCACCCGAAGCCTACACCTACACGCTGACCGCCAAGAACGTAAAGGGCCAGTCGGTCCATGATCTGACCGACCTGACCGGCGGCGCTGTCGTTACCGCGAAAGATGTGCGGTGGGATGTCGCCACCGGCACCGTGCGCTACACCCTTGATCGTCCCGCGCGCGTGAACCTGCGGCTTGGCCTGCAGGCCGGACCCTATCTGCGCACGCTCATCGACTGGGTGCCGCGTGGTGCGGGCGCGCAGGCGGAGCACTGGGATGGTCAGGACGCCTCGGGCGTGTTGAAGGTAGCGGACAACCCAGCGTTGACGCCCGTCGTCAAAGCCTACGCCTTGCCCGACAACACCCTGTTCGTCGGAGCGTCACAGGACCGCCTGCAGTTCGCCGCTGAGCGCGATGACCCGGTGTTGCGCGAGCGCACAGCGCCGCCGCCACCAAAGCAGATGTTCGACAACGCGCAGCAGCCGCTGGACACGCGCGGCGATCTGGCGGCGATCCTGGGGTTCGAAGGCGTGTTCAAGCAGGACAGCGAAGGCCGCTGGATCGTCTCGGGTCAGGTGCCGCTGACGGCGAACGTGCGCGATGCCGACCGTGTGCGCGTGCTGCAGCGCCGGTTCGAGGCGGTGTTCTATGTCGATGGCGTGTTCGCCCATGAGAATGAAGTGGGCTATCTGCCCCTGACCTGGACATGGGACACGACGCAATTCAATCCCGGCGAGCATTTCGTCACCCTCAACATCCGTGGCTACGAAGGCAACTTCGGCACCGCGACGGTCAAGGTGTTCGTGATGCCGAGCGCATCGCCTTCGACGCCTGACGCACGGAAGCCGGAGGCTCCATGACCCATTTTGTCTTCAACACAATCTCGCCAGCGGCAACGCGCTCAAGGACCACGACGATGACCCGATCACGCTCACTGCTGTTTGCCTTGTTGGCGATGCTGGCACTTGCACCTTTGGTTGGCGTGGGGACGGCGCGGGCCGACGGATTCGGCGGAACGGTGACGCAAGGCACCGCACCGACATCCAACAAGACCGAGTGCACAGGCTGTGAATGCAAGTCGGCAAAACAGGTTTCACGCAACGCGGGTAGTGTTGGAAAGCCGATCTGGACTTACAACGGCAGCGAGCACATGACTTACACGGATCTGTCGATGGGGCGCAATTTTCCGATCACGATCACGCGAAATTATGACAGCCACTCAGAGTACGACAGCGCGATCGGTTATGGCTGGGCGTTTTCGTTCGATCGCCGTCTGTTCGAGTACCCAGACGGCTCGATCGTGGTGCGCTCCGGCTGCGGCAGTCGTTCGCGCTTCGTCAACACAGGTGGTGCCTACGTCGCGCCACAGGACGGCGTGCAAGGCCAGTTGACCGCGTTGGGTAACGGCAGCTATGAGCTGCGCTATACAGGCGGCAACATCGATCGCTTCGATGTTGACGGCCGGCTCTCGATGATCGTCAGCGCCAGCGGTGCGCGGCATGAACTGATCTATGACGCGGGTGGACGCCTGCCGCTGATCGGCACCTCGCCGCGCTCGCTCGACCCCAACACGCCGATGCTGGTCGCTTACCAGCCGCGTGTGACCCGCATTCAGGAACGCGGCGCCGATGGCGTTCTGACGGGGTACTTCGTCGACTTTACGTACAACACCGCCACGGGGCGCGTGACCAAGGCGGTAGCGAACGACGGTCGTGAGGTGAACTACAGTTTTGATGTCCTCGGTACCGGGACACGCGGGAATCTGATCTCGGTGACGGGGCTGACGGATTACGCACAGACCTTCGCCTATGTCGTCTCCTCGACCAATCCCGATCAGCACAACGTCACCGCGATCACCGACGGTACCGGGGCTGCCACGGTCACCATCAAGTACGATGCCCAGGACCGGGTCGTCGAGCAGAACGAGGGCGAAACGACCTGGACGCTGAGCTATCCCACGACCGACACCACCACCATCACCGAACGCGTCCGCAATGCCGCCGGCACCGCGACGCTACAGGTCCGCACGCGGACGCATGTGTACGACAGCGGCGGCTATCTCACCAAGGAGATCGACGCACTCGGCAACGAGACCCGCTATCTCTACGACGGCAATCGCGACATCACCCGCACCGAACTGTGGGAGAAGCAGGGCGCCACGCTGGTGCTGCTCAAAGCGGTGGACAGCACCTACAACGGCCTGGGCCAACCACTGACCGAGACGGTGACGCTTGATCCCGTCGGCCTGCAGGCACCGGAGGTGGTCACGACCACCCGGACCTACGACAACGGCTGGGTGTCGAGCATTCAGACAGTCTCCAACAAAAGCCCGCAGATCTTCCGCACCGAATACACGTTCGTGCGCGATGCGCAAAACAAGCCGTTGAACATTGCACAGATTCGCAGGCGCAAGGACGATGGCAGTTTCGCGACGACCAGCTTCACCTACTGTTCTGCGGCAGAAGCCGCTGCGGCCGACACCACCTGCCCGGACACCCAACTCGTCAAACAAGTCAACGGGCCTCGGCCTGATGTGGATGTCGTCGATGTGGCGACCTTCACGTACTACGGCACGACCGACATCTCCGGGTGTGCGGGAACGACCGGCAATTGTTATCGCCGCGGTGATCGCAAGCAGATCGTCAATGCGTTAAATCAGGCGATGACCTTCCTGCGCTACGACGCCGCCGGACGCCTCACCCGAATGCGCGATGCGAACAACGTTATCGCGGAGATGAAATACAACGCGCGCGGCTGGGTGTTGGAACAGGCCGTGCGTGGGCCGGACCCGGACTATGCGGTCATCACGGACGACCAGATCACCAGCTATGGCTACGATTCGCGCGGCAACGTGACCAAACTCACTGCGCCGGATGGGAACTACGTCGATCTGACCTACGACAACCGCAACCGCCTCACCAAATCCCGCGACCAGGGTGGCAACGAACTGCGCACCACCTACGACTCCGCCGGCAATCCGCTCGCGGCCGAAGCCTGGGCGACAGTTCCCAGCGACAGCCGCAAACGCACGCAGACCTTCACGATCGACGCGCTGAATCGCGTGATCGAGGCGATCGGTTCGACGACCGACAAGAAAGTCAGCACGCTCTACGATGCGGCGGACCGGCAGACAATGATCTCCAGCCCCAGCCCGATCCTCCCCTCGGGCGTGGTGCAGTCCACCCAGGTGTACGACGATCTGGACCGGCTGATCGCCAGCGTGGCCGACAGTGCGGCGGGCGGGATCCAGTCCAGCACTGGGATGGCCTACGATGCGGTGGGCAATCTGCGCAGCGTGGTCGACCCCAAGGGGCTGGCGACCAATTACGTTTACGATGCCCTGAGCCGCTTGACCCAGCAGGTCAGCCCCGACAGCGGCACGACCAGCTATACCTATGATGATGCAGGCAAACGCAAGACGAAGACTGATGCGCGCGGCATCACGGCGACCTATACCTACGACGCGCTGAACCGTCCACTCACGATCACGTTCCCAACGCCAGCGGAAAACGTCAGCTACCTGTACGACATCGCGAATACGATTTGTCAGGTAGGCGAGACGTTCGCGACCGGCCGCCTGAGCATGCTGACCGATCAGAGCGGCACCACCGAGTTCTGCTACGACCGCTCCGGCAATATTGCCCGCAAGGTGCAGACGGTCGGCACGCAGGTTCAGGTCGTTCGTTACGGCTTCGACAAGGCCAACCAACTGGCGAGCCTGACGTATCCGGACGGCACGGTGGCGGACTATATCCGCGACACGCAGGGGCGCGTAAAGGAAATCGGCGTCACGCCCACGGGCGGCACGCGACAGGTGCTGCTGAAAAACGCGAAGTACCTGCCAGGCGGCCCGGCGAGCAGTTGGCAATACGGCAACGACCGCACGCTGACCCGCGCGTTCGATCTGGACTATCGCGCCACGAGCGTGCGCGATCCTGGCGCGGGCGGGCTGGACATCGGTTACGTCTACGACAGCGCCAGCTATCTGAAGCAGGTCACCACGGAAAGCTCGTCCGTGGTGCGCGCGAAGTTCGAGTACGACGCGCTGGGGCGGCTGACAGCGCGCAAGAACGCGGCGGACGTGGAGCAGGAAAGGTACAAGTACGACAAGACCGGCAACCGGACAGAGGCAAGCGAGTGGTACACGGTGCCGGACCCGAACGGGCCGCCTGGGGGCGGTGGCACCATCGATCAGTTCATCACAACGACCTACGGTTATGCGCCCGACAGCAATCGACTGACCCAGGTAGGGGGCGCACCGCGCAGTTACGATGCAGCCGGCAACCTGACACTGATCGGCGACAAGAATGCGCCCGGAGGTAATTACGACAAGGAGTTTTTCTACAACGATGCGAACCGGCTGAAGCAGGTCAACACCGGGACGGCCTCCACGACCACGGAGCTGGCGACCTATCTGTACAACGGCCTCGGCGAGCAAGTGCGGCGCCAGACCAGCGTGACCACGCGCTTCGTGTACGACGAGGGCGGGCAGTTGCTGGGCCAGTACGACGTGAACGGCACGCCGATCCAGCAATATGTGTGGCTGGAGGGACAACCGGTGGGCGTGATCGTGCCCCCGCTGCCGCCGCAGCAAGGCCAGCCGACCCCATTGCCGCGCCTGTGGTACGTGCAGTCGGATGCGCTGGGCAGCCCGCGGGCGATCATCGATCCGGTGCGCAATCTGGCGGTGTGGCGTTGGGACGAGATGAAGGAAGGTTTTGGCGATCATGCGCCGCAGACCGACCCCGACAACGACAACGTGCATGTCATGTTCGACCTGCGTTTCCCGGGACAGCGATACGATGCGGCCAGTGGGTTGCATTACAACTACTTCCGGGATTACGACCCGAGTGTTGGACGGTATACGCAGAGCGATCCGATCGGGTTGATGGGTGGCATCAACACTTACAGCTACGTGGGCGGGAATCCATTGTCCGGGATCGACCCGTCAGGCTTGGTCTACGGGAACGGTGTGCTAGAACTGGATGATGTGTTCTTCGGGCCAACGGTTTGGATGCGAGAGCAGATGGGGCTGACCCAAGAGCTGTCGCAAGGAGAAATCGATGTCACGTTCGGATTCTTGGATAACGCAAGCCTTGGCATATCCTCCCTGACGCGGAATTTGATGGGGAATGAGAACTTCGTCAATGAGTGCAGCGATGAATATAAAGCGGGTGCCTGGGCGGCGGTTGCGTTTGACCTGCTGACGGGGGGTGGACTGATTAAAGGCGGGCTGAAAGGCCTGCAAGCCACAAAGAACGCTATCCCGAGTGTTAGAAATATCTTGAAGCAACGGTTTGTACAAACACAAGTTCGCCCCAACGGGTCTAAAAATCAACTTGTCAATTCCAGGATGCTCGTCGTTAGCGAAAATCATTTCAAGGATATCAGCAGAGTATTTGGCATGCATAATGGTAGACTAAACGCACTTAGCGGCAATTATTGGAAGCATGTTCTTCCTCATCGTCATGTTTATACTTCAGGTGTAACTCCGCTAGCTTTAAATGCTAATTGGCGTAAAACATTTCAAAGCATAGGTGCTAACAAAACAACTCTTTGGCCTTGGCAGTGATGACATGAACATAAAAGATGTATGCATTGGCGACAGCAAAATTAATGAATATAGGTTGGAAAATCAGACTTTAACAATGATCCTTCAGGACTATAATGAAGCTTTATATGAAGTCGTTATGACTAACTGTATTTATATTTCGGTTAAAGGTTCTGTGGGATTTGATTTGTCTGAGGGGAGTTTCAAAAAAAATGAAATCGGTGATCACTGGTGTTTTTACGATGCAGATGGGGCTGTGCTCGAGCTTAAATTTAGAGGCTACACAATGAGGCAAATCACAGGGCCGTAAGGTGTGAGGAGCGGAACCAATGAAAGGTAAGCGTCCGCCCACCCCACATTCTCAGGACTCCATCACCGCTGCATCCTTGCATGACTTTCATGCAGGGAGAAGGGCGTGTCGAAGCAGGCGAAGATGGGGTTGTGGGAGA
>JBKJTC010000137.1:0-2880 GCA_046590925.1 Lysobacteraceae bacterium
ACCGCGACCTTGATCATGCCGTTGGGCGGCTCGTTGGCGGCGATCGGCACGTCGGTCAGCGCGACCTTCATGTACTCGATCCAGATCGGCAGCGCGGCCTTGCCGCCGTATTCGCGGTAGCCCAGCGAGGTGTTGTCGCTCTTGCCTACCCACACGGTGGTAATGAGGTTGCCGCCGGTGCCGGAGAACCAGGCGTCGCGGTGGTTGTTGGTGGAGCCGGTCTTGCCGCCCACGTCCTCGCGACCGATGCGCTTGGCATCGGTGGCGGTGCCGCGCAGCACCACATCGCGCATCATCGACGTGATCTGGTAGGCGATGCGCTCGTCGATGGCGCGCGGCGCCAGCACGGCGTCGGCGGGCAGGGTCACGGGCGGCGCTGCGGGCTTGGCGGCGCTTTTCGGGTCGGTGCCTTTCGGGCCTGACTTGGCGTCGGCGGGTTTGGCGCCGCCGGCCGGGCCCAGGTCGAACCCGTCGATCACGCTGCTGGCGGGCACGGCCGGCTGCCCGGCGATGCCCTGGCCGCAGCTGCGGCAGGCGACGGCGGGTTTTTCCTTGTGGATCAGCTTGCCGTCGCGGTCCTTCACTTCATCGATGAACCATGGCGTGATGCGGAAGCCGCCGTTGGCGAAGGTGGCGTAGCCGCGGGCGACCGACAGCGGGGTCAGCGAGGGCGTGCCCAGAGCGATGGAGAGGTTCGGCGGCAGCTCCTTTTCCTCGAAACCGAACTGCGAGATGTATTTGCGCGCGTAGTCCACACCGATGGCGTCGAGCATGCGCACCGACACCAGATTGCGCGACCGCACCAGGGCTTCGCGCACGCGGATCGGGCCGGCGAAGCCGCCGCCGTCGTTCTGCGGGCGCCAGACCTTGCTGCCGCGCATGCGAAACACCACCGGCGCGTCCAGCACGATCGACGCCGGGTTGTAGCCGCGCTCGAACGCCGCGGCATAGATGAAGGGCTTGAACGACGAACCCGGCTGGCGACGCGCCTGGGTGGCGTTGTTGAACTTGTTGCCGGCGAAGCTGTAGCCGCCGACCAGGGCGCGCAGGGCGCCGGTATCGGCGTCCAGCGAAACCAGTGCCGATTCCGCGCGCGGCAATTGCTCGATGCGCCAGGTAACCGGCCCGGTCGGAACGGGCGGCGGGGTGGCCGCGGCGGTCGCCTCGCCGGGCTTGGCGGCTTTCGGATCGGGTTTGGGCTCCGGCACGATCTTGCGCACCCGTGCGATATCGCCGCGCTTGAGCAGGGCGGCCGGGGTCTTGCCGGTCCAGCGCGAGGTGTCGGGGCCGAGATCCAGCTCGGTGCCATCGGCCAGCACGACCTGGGCATTGCTGCCGCTGGTGCTGAGGACCAGCGCGGACAGCAGCGGGCCGCGGGCGGGATAGCTGCGCAGACGGGCGGCGGCGGTGGCCGCGTCTTCGCCGGCCGGCAGTTCGATGCGCTGCATCGCCTTGGTGTTCCAGCCGTGGCGGCGGTCGTAATTGCCCAGGCCGTCGCGCACCGACTTGTCGGCCGCGGCCTGCAGCACCGGGTCGATGGTGGTGGTGACGTGGTAGCCCTTGGTCAGGGCTTCCTCGCCGTAACGGGCGATCATTTCCTGGCGCACCATTTCCGCGATGTAGGGAGCCGCGACTTCGATCGGTCGCTCGTGCGGGCTGGCATGCATCGCCGCGGCCTGCGCGGCCTGCGCTTCGGCGGCCGTGATCATCTGCAACTCCTGCATGCGGGTCAGCACGTAGTCGCGGCGGATCTTGGCGCGCGCAGGGTTGTTCAGCGGGTTGCCGCTGGAGGGGAATTTCGGGATCGCGGCCAGCGATGCCATCTCGTCCAGACTCAGCTGGTCCAGCGGCTTGCCGTAGTAGAACTCTGCCGCGGCGCCCACGCCGTAGGCGCGGTTGCCGAAGAAACTCTTGTTGAGATACAGCTCGAAGATCTCGTCCTTGCCCAGTTCCGCCTCCATCTTGCGGGCCAGCAGCATTTCGGCGAATTTGCGCTTCAATTTGTATTCGGAGCTGAGAAAGTACTGGCGTGCGACCTGCTGGGTGATGGTCGAGCCGCCGGGCACGCGCTTGTCGTCGGTGGTCGCCATCAGCCAGATTGCGCGAGCCACGCCCTTGTAGTCGACGCCGCCATGCTCGTAAAACCGCGCGTCCTCGATCGCGATGAACGCGTCCTTCAACCGCTTGGGCACCTTCTCGATCTCGACCGGGTAGCGTCGGGTCTCACCGAACAGGCCGATCAGGCGGCCGTCGCGCGCATAGACGTACAGCGGTTCCTGCAGTTCGATGGTGCGCAGGGTCTGTACGTCCGGCAGCTTGGACGAGACGCTTATATAAAGGAGTCCGAAAGCGCCGCCCCCGATGACCAGGCCGATGGCGGAAAGCAGGAGGGCCCAGCGCAGCAGGCGGCGAATACGGGACATGGGTGGCGGAATCCTGACGTCGGAAGGTGTACTAGAGAGGGAGGAGATTATAGGCGGCCTGCCGGTCCGGCCGGCCTTCCGACCCCGGTTCCGGCGGACTTCCGCCCGAAAAGGCGTCCGGGACCGGCGGGAAGGGGATGGAAGTACGCGCGAAACCGGGTTGCGGGGTTGGCTGCACGCGACAAACGGCCGCTCAAGGTCGTGACAGAGTTCACTCCCGGAGCGATCCATTGCAAGGGGGAGTTGCCTAAAAGTTGAAAGTCCGTTATTTAATGTATTGGGACACGTAACGCGCGTAAGCGCGCGTGGGAAGGGGAAAAAGTGGGACTGCTAGCAAAAAATCAGTCACCTTTGGTGGGCGTCGACATCAGCTCGACCGCCGTCAAGCTCCTGCAGCTGTCTCGGGCTGGCGACCGCTATCGGGTGGAACATTACGCGGTCGAGCCGTTGCCGCCGA
>JBKJTC010000006.1:0-3240 GCA_046590925.1 Lysobacteraceae bacterium
CATCTGCGCCGGGTGCCGGTGGACGGCGTGAAGATCGACCGCAGTTTCATCGCCGACGTGATGCGCGACCCCGACGATCTGGCGCTCACCACCGCGATCATCGCGATGGCGCATTCGCTGGGCATGACCGTGGTGGCCGAGGGCGTGGAGAAGGAAGGGCAGTGCGATCTGCTGCGCGCGCGCGGCTGCGATCTGGCCCAGGGCTACTGGCTGGGCCACCCGATGAACATGCGCGATTTCACCACGCTGGTGGGTTGATCGCAGGCTTGTGCAGACCATGGCGTAGGCTGGGCTGAGCGTAGCGAAGCCCAGCGTCCGGGGAAGCTCCGATTCGCAGTCGGCCCGCCGTTGGAGATGCTGGGCTTCGCTGCGCTCAGCCCAGCCTACCGGGTTCAGCTCAGCTTACGGCGCTGCTGCAAATACGTATCGGTCAACCCAGGCTCGCAACCCACGCCCACAGCATTGCGGCCAGATTGCCCGACACCGCGCCGAAGACATAGATCGCGACCACGCCCGCTGCCCACGCGAGCAGCATCAGCGCGCCGTCGCGTTCCAGCAGCGCCAGCGCGTAGACCAGCAGCAGACCGGCGAACATGAAATTGGTGAACGGGATCGGCAGTGCCAGCAACACGCCCAGCAGGACGAGTTGCAAGCCGGTGAACACGGTCGCCACCGGGTGATCGATCATTGCGGTCATCCGCGGCCGCACCAGTTTTTCCAGCCAGCGCAGCCAGCGGTCGCCGGCGCGATCGAAACGGATCAGCGTGCTGCGCTGCGGGCCGCGGCGCGCGACGAAATCCGGCAGCCAGGGCTTGCGCAGCAGGATCAGCAGATGCAGCCCGACCAGCACCACCAGTGGGCCGCTGAGCGCGCCGGCCACGCCGGGGATCGGGATGAAGGCGGGGATGGTGGAAATGAACAGCAACACCCCGAAGGTACTGCGCCCCAAGCCGCCGATCAGATCGCGCAGCGCCAGATGGTCGTTGGGGTCGCCGTCGCACAGATTGTCGAGCACTGCGCGCATGCCGTGGGCCACGACCTCGTCTTCAGGGGGCTGCGGCTCAGTCGTCATCGTCCGCAACCGTACTCTCGATCCGTGTGAGCAGGAGTTTGTCGATACGCGGGCCGTCGAGATCGACGACCTCGATCCGCCAGCCCGACCACTCGAAGTATTCGGCGGTGTTCGGAATCCGTCCGAAGTGCGCGATCGCCATGCCGGCGGCGGTGTGATAGTCGTGATCGTCGAGATGCGGCAGGCGCTGGCCGATGAGTTCGCGCAGTTCGTCCACAGGCAGCGAGCCGTCGACCAGTAGCGAGCCGTCCGCGCGTTCCACCACCAGCGCCCCGGAATCCGGGGTCTCGCCCGACTGCAGCCGGCCCAGCACCGCGCCCATCAGGTCGTTGACGGTGACCATGCCGGTGATCTCGCCGTATTCGTCCACCACCAGCGCCAGCGACTGCTGCTCTTCGCGGAAGATTTCCAGGAGTTTCAACGCATGCGTGGACTCGGAGACGAACAGCGCCGGACGCAGGGTCGCGAACAGGTCCGGCTGGGTTTCCTGCAGCCGGTCGAGCAGCGATTTCACCTCCAGCAGCCCCATCACTTCGGTGTCGCTGCCGCGGTAGACCGGGTAGCGCGAGTAGGGGGTCTCGCGCATCTCGGCGAGGTTTTCATGGAAGCTGGCGTTGGCGTCCAGCCAGACGATCCGCATCCGCGGGGTCATGATGCTTTCGACCGTGCGGTCGCCCAGGCGCATCACCCGCTGCATCATGTTGCGTTCGTCGTCGTCGATGATGCCCTGCTCGTGGCCTTCGCTCACCAGCATCTGGATCTCTTCTTCGGTAATCGCATTGCGGGCGTCGTCGCGGATGCCGAGGAGGCGCAGCACGCCGCGGTTGATTGCGCCGAGCGCATGCACCAGGGGCGTGGCAAACCGCGAGAGCAGGTCCAACGGAATCGCGACTTTGCTGGCGATGATTTCCGGGTTGGTCAATGCCAGTCGTTTCGGCACCAGTTCGCCAAAGATCACCGAGCCGGCAGTGATCAGCGTGACCGCGGTACCTATGCCGATCGAGCGGGCGTATTCCTGCAGGCTGGGAACCAGGTCGCCGAACCAGCTCGCGACCGCCAGCCCGATGGCCTCACCGCCGAACACGCCGGTCAGCACGCCGATCGAGGTGATGCCCACCTGCACTGTGGACAACAGATTGTCGGGATGCTCGGCCAGCGCCAGCGCCTTGCGCGCGCCGCGGCTGTGTTCGCCCATCTGCTTCAGGCGGGTCTTGCGCGAGGTCATCAGCGCCATTTCCGACAGCGCGAAAAAACCGTTCAACAGAATCAGCGCAACGACCACCGACAGTTCAAGCACGGCGCAGGGCTCCCTGGCGGGGGCTCGCCGCGCTGGCTGCGGGGCGGTTTCGACGGCGTGCGGGGGGCTCCGGCGTGGGTCGGGGCATGGGGGGGTGCGCGGATGATAGCAGGCGGCCATGACCGCCCCTGGCCGCCGGCGGTGGCCGTGTTCAGGTCGGGCCCAAGCCGGGCCATGAGTCCAGGATGTCGGATTGATGACGTTGAAGTGTCCATGGCATGACATCGAGAAGGCGGATGTCATCTTTGCGTCACAATTCGTACTTACGCTGTTCACATCACTGTCATCAAGGCGCCGCCCATGTTTTCCCTGCAAACGATCTTCGGCTCCGGCCAGCAGTTCTACGATCTGCTCGACGAGGCCGCCGCGGCCGCCCTTGCCAGTGCCAGCGCGCTGCACGTCATGATGAAAGCCACCGAGCGCCAGCCGGCCCTGGACCCTTTCAAGCTGGCGCGCCAGCGCGAGCGCGCCGCCTCCGAGAAGATCGGCAAGGCGCTGGTCGACAGCTTCATCACCCCGATCGAACGCGAGGACATCGAGGCGCTGGGTTCCGCCCTCTACCGCATCCCCAAGCAGGTGGAGAAGTTCGCCGACCGCTATTCGCTGGCGGTCCGCCATCTGGAAGACATCGATTTCGCGCCCCGCGCGGCGATGCTGGAACAGGCCGCCAACGTGGTGGTGGAGATGGTCAAAGAACTGCGCCACCTCAATATCGACCGCATGACCGCGCTCAACGAGAAGCTGCGCGCGATCGAGAACGAAGCCGACCGGCTGATGCTGGAGCTCTACCGCGACATCTATTCCGGCAAGCTCGACAACCTGCAGATGTTCCTGCTCAAGGAATTCTTCGAGATCCTGGAAAAGGCGATCG
>JBKJTC010000043.1:0-48070 GCA_046590925.1 Lysobacteraceae bacterium
ATCGCGTTCAATTCGTTGTGCCATGATCTGGGTTCTCTGGGTTCGGGGCTGTGGCGCCACCGAGGGAACCGCCGCAGGTTGTCGGTATGAAATTACAGAAAGGATGTTGCACTAACAATTCCCCACAATTCCCGCTTCCTGAGGAATTTCGGGTCTGGAAAGCGTTGAAAAAGCGGGTGGGCGGAGTTTGCAATCACGGATGTTCATGGCTATAGTGGTTTAGAAGGAATAGTCCGAATGGTAGTATTTATACGAGCGAAAAGAGTGCAGGACGCAATGGGAGCTTTAATGCAGGAACGCATTGGGGACGCGCGAATCGCGCGATGCATACGGAGGTGCCGGGAAGTTCTCTGGCTTGGGCGGATCAACCGGTGACGCTGTCTGCGTCGACCGGTCCTATGGATCCGGACGACGATCGGATGCGCAAACATCGGTCGAGTCGTGCCAGCAGGTTTCGCGATTCGACGAAGTGCGTGTCTTCAGATTTCCGATTCCGGATCGTTCTGCTCTTCGCGGTCATCAGAATGTCATCTCCGACATCGATGCAATCTGCGTGGTGATAGGGAATAGGGGCTGGACATGGGGGAGTCGAAAATCGAATCGGCGTGCTGCTGCCTGGAGCATAGGGATATGTCAAACGGGAATGGGGACGGGTTGTTCATCCGGATGTTTCGAGATCGGTACCCGGAACTGTCCTTTCATGAAAGCTTTCCGCGTTTGGCATTGATGTCGACTCCAGGGATCGATCGCACGACGGTGCGTCTTCCCTGAGCGCAGTTCGATCTCATCGGCGGCTGGTTCGCCGCTGGGTACGGAGCCTCGAAGGAACGAGTGGATCTGATCGATCATGGCGATCGTCATCATGTTTTTCCAAGGTATGGATACGATATGGATGTCGCAATTGTCGGTATGTCGTTGCGTTTTCCCGGCGCGGATGATGCGGATGCTTTCTGGTCCAATCTGATCGGGCGCAAGGCGAGCATTTCCGAAGTGCCGCCGGACCGATGGGACTGGCGCGCGTACTGGGGCGATCCCAAGGTCGAAACCAACAAAAGCCTCAGCAAATGGGCCGGTTTCATCGATCGTGTCGACACTTTCGACGATGGTTTTTTCGGCCTGTTGCCGAAGGTCGTGCAGAGCATGGATCCGCAGCAGCGGATCATGCTGGAACTCGCGTGGTCGTGCCTGGAAGACGCGGGCATGCCGCCGTCGCGCCTGCGCGGCAAAAACGTCGGCGTCATCGTCGGCATCTTCAATCACGATTACAAGGAACTGCAGGAGCGCGGCGAGGCCTCGATCGAGGCGCACCACTCCACGGGTACCGCGACCACCGTCGTGGCGAACCGCATATCGCATTTCTTCGATTTCCGCGGTCCCAGCATTCCGATCGACACCGCGTGCTCCAGTTCGCTCAACGCGATCCACAGCGCGATCCAGTCGCTGCAATACGGGGACTGCGAGCTGGCGCTGGCCGGCGGTGTCAATCTGCTGCTCACCCCGACGCGCCACATCTCGTTCTCGAAGATGGGCATGCTGTCGCCCACCGGCACCTGCAAGACATTCGACGACACCGCCGACGGTTACGTGCGCGGCGAAGGCGCGGCATTTCTTCTGCTGAAGCCGCTGGAACGCGCGATCGCCGACGGCGACACGATCCACGGCGTCATCAAGGGCAGCGCAGTGAACCACTGCGGCGAGACCTATACGCTGACCTATCCCAGCGCGCGTGCGCAAGCGGAGGTCATCGTCGCGGCGCACGAACGCGCCGACGTGCCGGTCGAGTCGCTGGGCTTCGTCGAACTGCACGGCACCGGGACGCCGAAGGGCGACCCCATCGAATTCGAGGGCCTGGTCGATGCGTTCGGCACGCTCGCGCAGCGCCAGGGCACGATGCTCGGCACGGCGTTCTGCGGGCTCAGTTCGGTCAAGACCAACATCGGTCACCTCGAGGCCGCCGCCGGCATCGCCGGTGTGATCAAGGTGCTGCTGGCGTTCCGCCACCGCACGCTGCCGCCATTCCACAATTTCACCCGGATCAACGAGCGCATCGCCATCGAGGGCTCGCCGTTCTACGCGCTGGGCGAGAGCCGGCCATGGGCGCGCAGCGACGAGAATACGCCGCTGCGCGCGGGCGTCAGTTCGTTCGGCTTCGGCGGCACCAACGCGCATGTCGTGCTGGAAGAACCGCCGCGCGCCGCCGCGACGCGTGCGCGCAAGCTTGCGCCCACCGCGACATTGATGGCGCTGTCCGCGAAGACCCCGGATGCGCTGCGCCGGCGTGTGGCCGATCTGCGCGACTGGCTGCGCGTCGACGAGGGGCGCACGCTGCTGGCCGATATCGCACGCACCCTGCTGATCGGTCGCGAACATCTCGCGGCGCGCCAGGCATGGGTGGTCGACGGCGTGCCGGCGTTGATCGACGCGCTGGAGGCGACGCTCGCCGATGCAGATGCCGATGCTGTTGCGCACGCGCTGGAGACCGACGCCGACGAGGATGGCGCCGCGCTGCTCGCGCAATGGCCCGCCGCGAAGAAGGCCGGCCGTCGCGCGTTGTTGTCGCGTCTGGCCGCGCGCTACCGCGCGGGCGCCGACCTGGACTGGACGCCCCTGTTCGCCGGCCAGCCGTCGCGCCACGTCGGCTTGCCGGCCTATCCGTTCGCGCGCGAGCGGTTCTGGATCCCCGATGCCGTCGCCAGCGGAGCGACGCTGTCGGGGGGCAGTCTGCATCCGCTGCTGCATCGCAATGTTTCCGCGTTCGGCCGCCAGCGGTTCGAGTCGACGTTCTATGGGCGCGAATTCTTCCTCGCCGACCACGTCGTGAAGGATCGCCCGGTGCTGCCGGGCGTGGCGTACCTGGAGATGGTGCGCGCCGCCGTGGCGCAGGCGCTGTCGGCGGAACTGGATGTCTCCAGCGCCAGCGGGCTGCGTTTCCGCGACGTTATCTGGATGCGCCCGCTGCACGTGGACGGCACGCCGGTGTCGGTACGCCTGGACCTGACGGCCGACGCCGCGGCGGGCGCTGCGCGTACGCTGGCGTTCGAGATCGCCGGCGCCGACGCGACCGTGCCTGCGACGGTGTTTTGCCGCGGTCGCGTAGAACTGTTCGACGGCGGCGCACAGGCGTTGCTGGACGTGGCCGCGATCGCGCGCGACTGCGCGCAGGACGAGATCTCAGCCGATGCGTGCTATCGCGGGTTCGCCGCGCTGGGCCTGCACTACGGGGCCGCGCATCGCGCGCTCTCGCAACTGCGCATGGGCAGCGGCCAGTGCCTGGCGAGGATTGCGTTGCCGGGCCAGTTGGCGGCCGGGCAGGGCGATTTCGTCCTGCACCCGAGCATCGCCGACGCCGCGCTGCAGGCGGCCGTCGCCTTCGTCGCTGGCATCCAGCCCGACGGCGGCGAGCGCCCGCACGCGCCATCGCTGCCGTTCGCGCTCGACAGCCTGGAGGTGTACGGCGATCTGGTGCCTTCCGCGGCAGCAGCGCTCAACGATGTGCACGCCTGGGTGCGCGCGTCGGCCGGACACTCCAGCGCCGACGCCATCCCGAAAGTCGATATCGACCTCATCGAGCCCGGTGCGGACGACGGCATCGGCCGCGTCCGCCTGGCGTTCCGCGGGCTCAGCATCCGGCCGCAGGTCGCCGACCCGTCGGCGTCGGCCGTCGCCGCGGTCGATGCGCCGGCGACGGTTCGCCGGCCGCCGGCATCGGTGGCCGATGGTCTGTACACACCGCTGTGGACGGCCGAGCCGCTGGCTGCGGCCACCGTAAGCCCGGCCAGCGAGACCCCGGCCGGCCTGCTGCTGGTGGGCATGCCCGACGATGTCGAGCGCCTGGTCCGCGCGCTGTCCGCTTCGCCGCGCTTCGCCGCCGCGCGCCTGGCGCGCCTGCACCTGTGCGCCGACGACGCCATCGCTGCGGATGACGTGGCCGCAGACGCGGCCGCCGCGGGCGAGACGCTGCGCGTACGCGCCGGCGCGCTGGACGACTGCAAGGCGGCCATCGCGGCGTGGAAGGCGGCCGGCATGCCGCTGGACCGCGTCGTGGCGGTCGCGCCTTCGGATGCGGCCCTGTCGCCCGCCCAGCGGCTCGCGTTCGGTCCGCACAGCGCGTTCGCACTGATCAAGGCCTTGTTTTCCGGCCCGAAAACCGCGCGTTTCGTGCATCTGGCGCCAACCGCGTCCGGTGCCTGGGCCGCGCCGGACGCGGTCGGCCTGAGCGGCTTCTACAAGACGCTGCGCATCGAGAAGCCGAGCTTCGCCGGGCGCGTGGTGCAGTTGGACCTGGCCGACGCGGCGCTGCCGGCGATCCTCGCCGATGAGCTGGCCGCCATCGACGCGGCCACCGACGTGCGTTATCGCGACGGCGTGCGCGAAGTGCGGACGTTCGCGCCGGTCGCCTCGGCCGCGCTGCCGGCCGTCGCCGATGCGCCGCCCGCCGCGTTCCGCGAGGGCGGGGCGTACCTGATCACCGGCGGCATGGGCGCACTGGGCCTGATCGTCGCCCGCCACCTGTGCGCGCGCTACGCCGCGACCGTGTATCTCACCGGCCGCTCCGCGCCGTCGGACGCGCAGCGTGCGGTGCTGGCGGAACTGGCCGCGCTCGGTGGCCGCGCCGTGTATCTGGCGTGCGATGTCGCGAATCGCGACGACGTGCGCCGCGCCGTCGCCGCGGTCCACGCGGACGGCCAGCGCCTGCACGGTGTGCTGCATTCCGCCGGCGTGATCGAGGACGACTTCCTGCTGCGCAAGACGCCCGAGGCCTTCGCGCGCGTGGTCGCGCCCAAGGCATTGGGCACGTGGCATCTGGACAGCGAGACCCGCGACGAGCCGCTGGATCTGTTCGTGCTGTTTTCCTCGGTCACCGGCGTGCTGGGCAACGTGGGGCAGTGCGATTACGGATTCGGCAATGCGTTCGAGGATGCGTTCGCGCATGCGCGCGAAACGCGCCGCGTCGCGGGCGACGCGACGGGCAGGACGGTATCGATCAACTGGCCGTACTGGAAAGACGGCGGGATGCGCCTCAACGACAAGGAAGAGCAGGCGCTGCGCCGCAGCTTCGGCATCGTGCCGCTGCTGACTGCCGAAGGCATCGACGTGCTGGAGTACGCGCTGGCGCAGCCGCGCGCGCAGATCGTGGTGATGCCGGGCGACGCGGCCAAGGTGCACGAGGTGCTGGGCGTCGCCGCCGCTAGCGCGCTGCCGGCCGTGGCCGTGGCCGTCGCGGGCGCCGATGGCGGGGACACGGCCGCGTGGCGCGCGCCGATGGCGCGCCACCTGTCCGAGCTGTTCGGCAAGGAGTTGGGCATTCCGTCGGAGTTCGAGGAAGACCGCGCCTTCAAGGAGTACGGCTTCGACTCGGTGGTGATGATCGATCTCATCGCGCACATGGAAAAGACCTTCGGGACGCTGCCGAAGACGCTGTTCTTCGAGCACCAGAATCTGGGCGATCTCGTCGGGTATTTCATCGAAAACCACCCGGCGCACTGCCGCCGCATCGTGAACCCGGGCGACGCCGCCGGCATCGCGGCACTGTCTGCCGCGTCCATCCAAGCGCCCATTCACGCGCCCATCGCGCACGACGCCTCGGCGACACGCGCCGCCGCGTATGCGGTGCAGCCGGCCTCGGTGCAGAGCCATGCCGGCACCGCGCGCGCGGACGAGCAGATCGCCATCATCGGCCTGGCCGGCCGCTATCCGCAGGCCGAATCGCTGGAAGCGTTCTGGGACAACCTGCGTCTGGGCCGCGACTGTGTGGAGGAAATTCCGCAGGCGCGTCCGGACATCGCGGCGAAGTTCCGCTTCCAGCCCGCTGCGGCCGCTCCGGCGCGCAGCTACAGCCAGTGGGGCGGGTTCCTGCGCGACGTGGATCATTTCGATCCTACGTTCTTCAACATCTCGCCGAAGGAAGCGGAGAACCTCGACCCGAACGAGCGCTTGTTCCTGGAGATCGCCACGCTGGCGATCGACGACGCCGGCTATACGCCCGAGACGCTGGTGGCGCCACAGGCGGTGCGCGACAATCCGGTCGGCGTTTATGTCGGCCTGATGTGGGGCGACTACCAGCTGCACGGCGTGGATGGCCCGCAGGACACGTGGACCACGCCGCATTCCTTCTACTGGGCGGTCGCCAATCGCGTCTCGCACTACTTCAATTTCTCCGGGCCCAGCATCGCCATCGACACGGCGTGCTCGTCCTCGATCACCGCGATCCACTTGGCCTGCCAGGCGATCCGCTGCGGGGAGATCGACGCGGCCATCGCCGGCGCGGTGAACCTGTCGCTGCATCCGAACAAGTACAACTTGCTGTCGGACCTGCATTTCCTGTCCTCCGACGGCCGCTGCCGCGCCTTCGGCGAGGGCGGCGACGGCTACGTGCCGGGCGAGGGCGTGGGTGCGGTACTGCTCAAACCCCTGTCGAAGGCGCTCGCCGACGGCGACCACATCTATGGCGTGATCCGTGGGACCTCGATCAACCATGGCGGCAAGACCTCCGGTTTCACGGTGCCCAATCCCAAGCGCCAGGCGGCGCTGATCCAGGAGGCGCTGATCACCGCCGGCGTGAACGCACGCCACCTCAGCTACGTCGAAGCGCACGGCACAGGCACGTCGCTGGGAGATCCCATCGAGATCGCGGGCCTGACCAAGGCCTTCGCGCAGCCTGAATTCCAGTACTGCGCGATCGGTTCGGCCAAGTCCAACCTCGGTCATCTGGAAGCCGCCGCAGGCATCGCCGGCCTCACCAAGGTGCTGCTGCAGATGCGGCACCGCACGCTGGTGCCGTCGATCCATTCGGATGTGCTCAATCCGTACATCGATTTCGAGCACAGCCCCTTCCGTGTACAGCGCGAAATCGGCCCGTGGGACCGGCCGACGATCGAGCGCGACGGCGTGCGCATGGAACTGCCGCGTCTGGCGGGCATCAGCTCGTTCGGCGCCGGCGGCGCCAACGGCCATCTCATCGTCGAGGAGTACGTCGTCGATGAGTCTGTCATCGACGAACATGTCATCGACGAGCATGCCGAGGCGCTGCGCCGCGACGGCGATGTGCGCCAGCCGATGCTGTTCGTGCTGTCCGCGCGCCGCGACACCGCGCTGATCGCCATGGCCGCGCGCCTGGCGTGGCATCTGGACGCCGAGCCCGCGCTGTCCCTGCAGGACGTCGCCTACACGCTGCAGATCGGACGCGTGCCGATGGAATTGCGCGCCGCGTTCGTGGCGTCGGACCGGGTCGCGCTGACCGATGCGCTGCGCGCCTTTTCCGATACCGGCGCTTCGTCCGGCACCGGCGCATGGACCGGGCATCGCGACGGCGCCCGTCGCGATCCGGCCATCGCCGCGCGCGTGGCCGAAGCCGCACCGCGGCTGGCGGAGTGGACCGCGCATCGCGACCTTGCTGCGCTCGCTGCCGCTTGGGTCGACGGTGCGACCATCGACTGGGTGAAGTTGCATGCCGGGACCCGCCGCCGTCGCATTTCGCTGCCGGGCTATCCGTTCCAGCGTCAGCGCTACTGGGTCAGCCAGCCGTCGCGCGCCGAATCCGTGGCCGCGCTGCATCCGCTGATCGACGCCAACCTGTCCACGCTGGACGAGCAGACCTTCGGCAAAACCTTCCGTCCGGACGAATTCTTCCTGCGAGACCACCGCCTCGGCGACAACCGCATCCTGCCCGGCGTGGCCTATCTGGAACTGGCGATACAGGCCGCGCGTCTGGCCGCACCGGGCCGTCGCGTGGCCGATGTGCACGACGTGCACTGGCTCAAGCCCATCCTGGTCGACGACGCGTTGCCGGTGCGCATCGGGCTGCTGCCCGAGCGCGACGCCCTGGCGTTCGAGATCTACGCGGAGGCCGACGACGGCGCGCGCAAGGTGTACGCGCACGGTGCGATGACGCTGGAGGAGGCCGCCGCGCCGTCCGACGACGGCATGCGGATCGATCTCGCCGCCATCGCCGCGCGCTGCGCGCGGATGGACGGCGCGACCGTGGGCGCGGCTTTCGTCGCGATGGGCTTCGTCTTCGGCGAGAGCTTCCAGGTCTTCGAGTCGCTGCATCACGGCGCCGACGAGGCGCTGGGCACGCTGCGGTTGCCGCCGATCGCCGGCGTGCGCGCCGAGGACTTCGTGCTGCATCCCGCGCTGCTGGACGGCGCCGTACGCGCCAGTCTGGGCGTGGGCGGTTTCACGACCGACGACATCCGCGTGCCGGTGCGCCTGAACCGGATCCAGATCCTCGGCCCGCTCGGCGACCGGGCGTTCGCCTACGCGCGCCGTTCGGCGCAGCTGCCGGCCGATGCGCAGCCGGACCAGTCGCATTTCGACCTGCTGCTGTGCGACGCGCTTGGCCGCGTCTGCGTGCGGATCGAGCAGTTGACCATACAGCCCGCGCCGCACCTGGCGTTCGCCGCCCGCGGTGCCCGCACGCGCGCCGCGCTGTCGGCGCCCGCTGCGACCGTTGCCGCCCGTGCGGCGCCCGCGCCTTCGATGCAGCACGTCGCTGCCGGCGGCGCGCCCGCGGCCGACGCGCTGTCGGCCGTCGCGACCGCGTATCTGTGCGAACTGCTGTCCACGGTCACCAAGTTGCCGGCGGACCAGATCGACCAGAAAGCGCCGCTGGAAAACTACGGCATCGATTCGGTGATGATCGTCGCGCTCAACGACGACCTGTCGCAGACCTACGGCGACGTGCCGAAGACGCTGTTCTTCGAGCACCAGGAACTGGCCGGCATCGCCGAATATCTGGTCGAGAGTCATGCCGACGTGCTGGCCGCGCGCATGCGTGCGGCCGGCGTCGCACCGGTCGCCCCGATCACTGTCGCGTCCGTCGTCTCCGCCCCCATCGTCCAGGCGCCAGCCGTGCCCGTCGCCGTATCCGCAGATGCGGCGGCCGGTGCCGAGATCGGCCTGCAGGCGATCATGGCCGCGCATCTCGTGCGGCTGGTCGGCGAGGTCACCAAACTGCCCGAATCCGCGATCGATCCGAAGGCGCCGCTGGAGAACTACGGCATCGATTCGGCGATGATCGTCGCGCTCAACGAACGCCTGGAGCGCAGCTTCGGCAGCGTGCCGAAGACGCTGTTCTTCGAGTACCAGGACATCGACGGCGTGTCCGGGTATTTCGTGGACGAACACCCCGACGGCGTGCGCGCGCTGGCGTCCGCCGCCGGATCCGCGGCGGGCGCCGCAACGCCTGCCGCATCGCCGCCGGCAGCCCCCGCAGGCGATCCGGCCGACGCGCTGGGCGCGCGCCTGCGCGCGGTGCTGGGCGAGGAAGCCGCGTCCTGCGATACCGCGACGCCGCTCGCGCAGTGGCCGTTCGACACGATCAACGTCGAGCGCGTACTGCATGCGCTGGCGCGCGACTACGAGGATGTGTCAGCCGCCGGCCCTTATGCCTTCGCGATGGTCGCCGACTGGGCTGCCGCGCTGCGCCTGCGACCCGACGCGGTTGCGCCTGCTTTTTCGTCGGTCGCGCCTACTTCCGCGTCGCCCGCAACGGTGCCTGCTCATGCGCCGCAGCCGGCGCCCTCGCGGCTGCGACCGCAGGGCGGGCGTTTCGCCGGCCGCGCCACGGGTCCGTCAACCCGCGAGGACATCGCCATCATCGGCCTGAGCGGCCGCTATCCCGGCGCAAGCGACCTGGACGGGTTCTGGCGCAACCTCGCCGCGGGACGCGACTGCATCACCGAGATTCCGCGCGCGCGCTGGGACCACAGCGCCCACTTCCATCCGGACCGCAACCGCAAGGGCACCGTCTACAGCAAGTGGGGCGGTTTCATCGACGACGTCGACCAGTTCGATGCGCGGTTCTTCAATATTTCCGCGCGCGAGGCCGAAGCGCTGGACCCGCAGGAACGCCTGTTCCTGCAGATCGCGTGGGAATGCGTGGAGGACGCCAGCTACACCCGCCAGTCGCTCAAGGGTCGCTCGGTCGGCGTGTTCGTCGGCGTGATGTGGGGCAACTACGCGCTGATGGACGTGAGCGAGGCGCAGCAGCAGTACGGGCGGCCGTGCCCGCCGTTCTCGTCGATCGCCAACCGCGTGTCGTACGTGCTGAACCTCAGCGGCCCGAGCCTGGCGCTGGACACCATGTGCTCGTCTTCGCTCACCGCGATCCACCTGTCGTGCCGAGCGATCCATAACGGCGATTGCGACATGGCCATCGCCGGCGGCGTGAACCTGATCCTGCACCCGACCAAATACCATCTGCTGGCCGGCGGGCAATACCTGTCCAGCGACGGCCGCTGCCGCGCCTTCGGCGAGGGCGGCGACGGCTACGTGCCGGGCGAGGGCGTGGGCGCGGTGCTGCTCAAGCCGCTGTCGCGGGCCGTCGAGGACGGCGACCACATCCATGGCGTCATCAAGGCCTCGGCGCTGAACCACGGCGGCAAGACCAACGGCTATACGGTGCCCAACCAGATCGCGCAGACCAACGTGATCGGCGCTGCGCTGCGCCAGGCCGGCTGGGACCCCGGCACCATCGACTACATCGAAGCCCACGGCACCGGCACCTCGCTGGGCGATCCCATCGAGATCGCGGGCCTGAACAAGGCCTTCGACCAGGCGCGCGGCGCGGCCGTGCTGGCCCCGCAGAGCTGCCGCATCGGTTCGCTGAAGTCCAACATCGGTCATCTGGAATCGGCCGCGGGCATCGCCGGCCTGACCAAGATCCTGCTGCAGATGCGCCACGGCAGCATTGCGCCGTCGCTGCATTCGGCCACGCTCAACCCGAACATCGACTTCGCGCGCAGCCCGTTCCGGGTGGTGCAGGGGCAGGAAGACTGGCGCGTGCCGGCGCAGGACGGCGGCATCCACGTGCGTCGCAATCGCCGCGCGGGCATCAGCTCCTTCGGCGCGGGCGGCGCCAATGCGCATCTGCTGATCGAACAGTACGGCGCGCCGACGGCGCCCGCAGATTCGGCAAAGGACACATCGCAGGTGCCGGTGCTGTTCGTGCTGTCCGCCGACAGCGAAGAGCGCCTGGGTCTGTACGTGGATCGCATCGTCGCGTTCCTGCGCGGCGATGGTCTGCGCGGCGATGGCGCGCACGATATCGACCTGCGTCATCTGGCGTATGCATCGCAGGTGGGCCGCGAGGCCATGGACGAGCGTCTCGCCGTGCTCGCCGGCAGCGTCGCCGAACTCGCCGGGCTGCTGACGCTGTATCGCGAGGGCGGCAACGCGCCGCAGTTGCACAGCGGCAGCGTGCGCAAGCACAACGAGAAGCTGGAATCGATCCTGGAAGACGGCGAGAAGGACGCGCTGATCCGTTCGATGGTGCAGGGCGGCCGCTGGAGCCAGCTGGCGCGCGCCTGGATTTCGTTCCTGGACATCGACTGGGCGCGTTATCGCGACGCGCTGTTTCCCGCGACGCAGGGCGCGACGCCGCCGCGTCGCATGCCGTTCCCGACGATGCCCTTCCTCACCCAGCGCTACTGGGTGGAGGAGCGCGCTGTCGACGGCACCCAGGATGCGTTGCATCCCCTGCTGGATCGCAACGTGTCCACACTGTCGGCGCAGCGTTACGAAAAGCGCTTCACCGGCCGCGAGTTCTACCTGCGCGACCACATCGTGCGCACCGGTCGCTCCGAGGCCGAACCGGGCGACATCATCCTGCCGGGCGTGGCCTACCTGGAGATGGTGCGCGCCGCCGGCGGACTGGCCGTGGGCGAGGGCTGGGAAGTCTCGGAGATCCGCAACCTGATGTGGATCCAGCCGTTCAAGATCGTCGACGGCCCCGACAGCCTGACGCTGCAACTGGAGCAGGACGCGCATGGACTGCACGCGGAGATCGCGCGCGTGTCCGACGGCGGCGTCTGCGCCGAGGGCGAGCTGCGTCTGCGCCACAGCGACATGGCCGTGGCCGACGAGTGGCTGGACATCGAAGCGATCCGCGCATCGGGCCGGCTGCTGGAGCCGGACCAGGCCGCGATCTATGCCGGTTTCCGGCGCATGGGCTTCGAGTTCGGCGAAAGCTTCCAGGTGACCACCGCGCGCTGGCGCGTGGTCGGCGGCGCGCTGTGCGAACTGACGCTGCCGGCGCCGCTGCGCGCCAACCGCGCCGCGTTCGGCCTGCACCCCTCGCTGCTGGACGCCGCGCTGCGCAGCGGCCTTGCGATCACCGAGGACGTGTCCTTCGACACCCAGGTGCCGCACGTGCCGTTCGCGCTGGACATTCTGGAATACCGCCATCCGCTGCCTGAAACCTGTCTGGCCTACGTCACCGAGACCGCGCGCGACATCGATCCCGCCTACGACTCGCCGGCGCCGGCCGGGGCCAGCGGCATGCGCAAGTACGACATCGTGGTGACCGACGCGTCGGGCCTGGTGCTGGTCAAGCTGCACGGATTCTCGGCGCGGCCGCTGGTGAAGGCCGCGCCGCAGGCCGCGCGCTTCCTGCAGTATTTCGATTACGCGTGGGAGCCCGCGCCGATGGAGGCACCGCTCGACGTGGAGCATGCGTCCGCGTCTGTCGGCTCGGGCGATGCCGCCGCAGCCTCAGCCTCGGACACGCTGATCTTCGGTGATGCCCCGGCGCTGGCCGAAGCCCTGCGCGGGACGCTCGGCGCCGGCGCAACCGTGGTGATGCGCGGTCCCGGCTTCGAGGCCCTGTCGGACGCCGACTTCCGCATCGACCCGCAGCGCGCCGAGGACTGGGCGCTGTTGTACGCGCATCTGGACGCGGCGGGCCGTCTGCCCACCACGATCGTGCACGCGCTGGGCGTGGACGCGGCTGCCGCCGACGGCCGCGCACCGGCGGCATTGGACGATGCCACGCCGACGGCCGCGCTGCGGCTTGGCGTGCAGTCGGTGCGTCACCTGTTCGCGGCGCTGGAGCGCCGCGCGCCGGGCCACCGCCTGCGCTGCGCCTATGTCTACGCAGCCGATGCCGCGCATCCGCAGCCGCAGCACGACGCCATCGTCGGCTACGCGCGCTCGCTGCTGACGGTGAATCACCGCTTCGAATTGTTCACCCTGCAGGGCGACCTGGCGACGCCGGGCGCGTGGGCAGGCGCCATCGCGCGCGAGCTGTCGGTGGACGGCGGCGGGCGCGAGATCGCCTGGCGCGACGGCGTGCGCCTGCAGCGCGTGCTGCGCGACACCCCGCTGGCCGCGCTGCAGAGCGCGCGCAGCGAAGATCATCTGCCGTTGCGGCAGGCCGGCGTGTATCTCATTACCGGCGGCGCGGGCAAACTCGGGCTGCTGGTGGCGCGCGATCTGGCCGAACGTTGCGCTGCGCGACTGGTGCTGACCGGCCGTTCCGCGCATCCGACGCCTGCACAGCGCGAGCAGATCGATGCGATCGTCGCGCTCGGCGTGGATGTCCGCTACCGCGCGGCCGACATCGCCGATCCCGACAGCGTCGCGGCCCTGGTGGCCTACGCGCAGGCCGAGTTCGGCGCGCTGCACGGCATCGTCCACTGCGCGGGCGTGGCCGGCGATCAGCCGCTGACGACCATCGACGATGCGGATTTCGACGCGATGCTGTCGCCGAAGCTGGAAGGCACGGTGCTGCTGGATCGCGCCACTGCCGGGCTGCCGCTGGATTTCGTGGTCGCGTTCTCTTCGGTGTCGGCGCTGATCGGCGACCTCGGCGCAGGTGCGTACGCGGTCGGCAACCGTTTCATGGACAGCTATGCGTCCTGGCGCGAGGACGAGCGCCGCGCCGGCCGCCGCCACGGCCGCACGCTGTCGATCAACTGGCCGCTCTGGGCCAGCGGCGGCATGGAGATCGCCGGCGGCGACGCGTCGGTGTTCGGGTTCTCCGGCATGCAGGCGCTGAGCGTGGCCGAGGGCCTGCAGACGCTCGACGCGCTGCGCCTGAGCGACCGCGCGCAGGTGTTCGTGACCGTCGGCGATCCCGAGCGTATCGCCCGTGCGCTGCGCCTGCCGGGGATGCGGCGCGAAGCACCCGCCCCGGCGTCCGCGCCGGAGCAGGCGGCCGTCGTCCCGACGCCGGCCATCCCCTCGGCACCGCTGCGCGCGGTGTCGATGACCGTGGCCGCGTCCGGCCGCCCGGCGGCCGTATCGCGGGCGCCGCTGCGCGTCGTGCCGACGCCTGTCGCGGCACCCATCGCCGCGCCGGCCCGGCCGGCCGCCGGTGGCGACGCACGCCTGACGCATGCCCAGGATCTGATCGCCACGCATCTGGCGAAGATCCTCAAGACCGTCCCGTCCAGCATCGATCCGCAGCGCACGTTCGAGCAGTCCGGCATGGAGTCGGTCTTGCTGCTGGAACTGCACGACGCGCTGCGAAATAGTTTCGAGACGCTGCCCAAGACCGCGCTGTTCGAATACGACACACCGTCCGCGCTTGCGCAGTACCTGCTGCGCCATCACGCCGACGCGCTGGGCGCGGTGTTGCCGGCCGTGTCCGCCCCGCAGGCCGATGCGGCCCTGTCGCAGGTCGTGCGGCTCGCGACATTGTCGCTGGCCGCCCCGACGGTGCACTCGCCGATCGCGGACGCGACAAGCCCCGCGACCGGCGCGCGGACGTTGCCGCCGGCGCGTGCGGGCCGCGTCGCCGCGCCCGCCGCCATCGAAGCGCCGCCCGCCACCGGAATCGCGGTCGCGGTGATCGGAGTGGCCGGCGAATTCCCGCAGGCGCCGACCCTCGATGGCTTCTGGCGCAACATCCAGGCCGGGCACGATTGCGTGGTCGACATCCCGGACGCGCGCGACATCGGCGATGCCAGCGGCGTGATCGCCGGCGCGCGCGGCGACATCCGCGGCCGCGGCGGGTTCCTGCAGGACATCGAGCAGTTCGATCCGTCGCTGTTCCGCATGAGCCGCCGCGACGCCGAGAAGGCCGACCCGCAGTTGCGCGTGCTGCTACGTACCGCGTGGCGCGCGATGGAAGACGCGGCCTATACGGCCGATGCGCTCGCCAACGACGCTGTCGGCGTGTTCATCGGTTCGATGAACGAGGACTTCACCTGGGTCATATCCGAGCTGCAGGCGCGCACCGGCAACTATCTCGCGCCGGGGTCGGTCGCCAGCGAGCTCGCGAACCACATCTCCTATGTGCTGAATTTCCGCGGCCCCAGCCTCACCCTCGCCACGGCGTGTTCGTCCTCGCTCACCGCCGTGCATCTCGCGCGCCAGGCGATCCTGGCCGGCGAGTGCGATGTCGCCCTGGCCGGCGGCGTCAACCTCAGCCTGCATCCGAGCAAATACCAGATGTTGCAGGACATGAAGGTGCTCTCGCCCGACGGCGACGAGCGCACGTTCGACGCTACCGCCAACGGACTGGTGCCCAGCGAGGGCGTGGGCATCGTGATGCTCAAGCGCCTGGACCGCGCGCTGGCCGACGGCGACCGCATCCACGGCGTGCTGCGCGCGTCCACCATCTCGCATGCCGGCACCGGCGCGGGCCAGTACATGCCCAACATCCGGGTGATGGAGGACACCGTCGCGCGCTGTGTGGCCGCGTCCGGCCTGCAGGCCGAGGACATCGGCTGCATCGAGAGCCACGGCACCGGCACCGAGCTGGGCGACCCCATCGAACTGAAGGCGCTCGCCAACGCGCTGCGGCGCACGACCGACGCCGAGGCGTTCTGCGCCATCGGCACCAAGGCCAACATCGGCCATATGGAGGCCGCTTCGGGTGTGGGTTCGCTGATCAAGGTGCTGCTGGGCATGCGCCACGGCCGGGTGTCGCCGTGCGCCAAGCTGCGCGAGGTCAACCGCAACTTCGATACCGCGCAGTCGCCCTTCGTATTCCCGACCGCCGCGGCCGACTGGCCGAGCAACCGTCGCGGCACGCGCGCCGCCGGCATCAACGCCTTCGGCATGGGCGGCTCCAACGCGTTCGTGGTGGTCGAATCGCATGCGCAGGCCGTGGCCGACGCGCACGCCGACGGCCCCGCGTTGCTGGTGCTGTCCGCGCGCAGCGCCGATGGCCTGCGCCGTTATCTCGCCGACGTGGTCGCGATGCTGCGCGACGACCCGGCGGCCGCGCCGTTCGCCGACATCGCCTATTCCAGCCAGATCGGGCGCGTCGCGTTCGATCACCGCGTGGCGATCGTCGCCGACTCGCGCGAAGCCTTCCTGGCGCGCGCCGAGCGCTACCTCGTCTCAGGCGGTGCCGGCGGCGGCGTGTACGCCGGTCTCGCAGGCGGGCCCGAGGCCTTGCCCGAACTGCTGGCGGGCGAGGAGGGCCGCGGCTTCATCGACGCGCTGCTGCGCGCGGGCCAGCTCGACAAGCTCGCCGGGCTGTGGGTGCGCGGCTGCGCCATCGACTGGCGCACGCTGCACGCCGCCGCGCCGCGACGTCGCGCGGCGCTGCCGGGCATGCCGTTCGAGCAGTTGGACTGCAGCCACCACAACCTAGTGGACGACGCCCGTGCACCACGTGCGCGGGTGCGCCCGGCGCAGACAGCGGACGCCTCGCCGCGGATGGAGATCGTGAACGGGGACGGTGCGTCGTTGGGCTGGTTCGCGCTGGACCACGAGACGATGGACGTGCGCGGGATGTTCGGCGAGGGCGGCCCGGCGGCCGGCGAAGATGCCGAACGTTCGCGCGAGGTGTTCTGGCGCGAGACGCTGTCCAGCGGCTCCGGCACCGCGTTCCGCCTGGCGCCTGCGCTGCTCAGACCGCCGGGCGACTCGCTGGCCGCCGCGCCGGACGACACCCGCGTTTCCGGCGAATCGCCGGTCGAATCCCTGCACGAGGTGTCCGAACAGTTGGACGCCACGCTGGTGGCCGAGCTGCAGACCAGCACCCATCGCGAACAGGTGGACCTGCAGACGATCGTCGCCGCGGCGTGGGCGATCCTGGTCAACCGCTATACCAAGGCGCCCAGCGCGCAGTTCGGCGTGCTCGGCGCGTTCCGTACGGTACGCGACCGTCACGCGGTGGAATCCGGCGGTCGGCCCAGCCTGGTGCCGGTGCGCGTGCGCACGGTCGGCCGGCAGAAGATCGCCGAATGGCTGGCCGGCCTGCAGCACGACCTCATCCGCAAGCACGTCTACGTCAGTCCGTCGCTGGAGACCATCGGCCGTTGGGTGGGCGAGGAGGATCTGTTCGACAGCGTCGTGGTGTTCGAAAGCTTCGATGCGTCGATCGCCTCGGCGAGCGATCGCGCGGTGCGCGAGACGCGCCAGCATCTGGCATCCGAGCTGCTGTCGGGGCAGACGCGCGCACGGCTGGAACTGGTGGTGTCCGTGTATGCTGACGGCGTCGAGTTGAGCCTGATCTACCGCTCCGACGCGCCGCATTACGAACAGGCGGGGATCCTGTTGGAACAACTCGTCGCGCTGCTGGAAGGCCTGGCGGCGCATCCGGATCGCAATCCGGCGGCGCTGAGCATGCGCACCCGGCGCGACGCGCGCGAAGGCTTCTGGAAGGCGTTGGAGAACGCCGCGCCATGACCGACGCCATGACAGAGCTCAGGACAGAAATCGGAAGGCCGACAGGATGCGTCGCGACGCTGCAACCGGCGTTGTGTCCCATTCGTTCGCAGGAAGCGTCGGCGCAAGCCGGCACATGGATTCGGGCAACGGACGCAGGGTTCTAGGAGCAAGGGAATGCAGGTATTCATGACAGGCGCCAACGGGTTCGTTGGGCTCAACGTCGTCTCGGCGCTGGTCGAAGCCGGGCACACGGTGACCGCGATGGTTCGGCCCAACGCGACCACCACGTGGCTGGAGCCGTTCGGCGTGCGCATCGTGCGCGGCGGACTGGACGATCCGGCCGGGCTGGCCGAGGCGATGCGCGGGGCGCAGGCGGTGATCCATACCGCCGGCAACACCAGCTGCAACAAGCGCGACCTGCCTGCGCTGGAGGAAGTCAACGTGCGCGGCACGCGGCACGTGGTGGAGGCGGCGCTCGCCAACGGCGTGGACAGTCTGGTGTACACCAGCACCACCTCCACGATCGGTGCGAACCACGGCGCCGCCGCGCCATCCCGCGAGGACACGCCGCTGGACGGCTACCGCGCGCGTAGCCCGTACGCGATGACCAAGCGCCGCGCCGAGGACATCGTGCTGTCCGCGCACGCGCGCGGTCTGCGCAGCGTGATCCTCAATCCGGCAGAGGTGATCGGCGCCTACGATCACACCATGCAGTGGGGCCGCATGGTGCTGGCCGCGAACTACGACCAGGTGCCGTTCGTGCCGCCTGGCGGGGGCAGCTTCTGCAGCGCCGCCGACGTCGGCCGCGCGCACGTGTCGGCGATCACCGCCGGGCGCTCGGGCGAACGCTACATCTTGGCCGGTCACGACGCGACCTACGCGACGTTCCTCGCCACGCTGTCGGAAGTGCTGGCAAAGCCGGTGAATCTGCCCACCGCCTCCTACCGGCTGCTGTACCTGAAGTCCGTGCTGCAGGAGCGGCTCGCGCCGCTGCCGCTGGGCAAGCCGCCGGTGGAGGCGTACCGGATGAAGGTCTTCAGCCACGCTTATTACTTCGATTCGTCGAAAGCGGCGTGCGAGCTGGGCTACGCGTCCGCGCCGCTGGACCGCATGTTGCGCGACTGCGCGCAGTGGTACCGGCAGAACGGTTTCATGGGCGCCTGACCGCGCTGCTGCGGAAATCGCGTCATTCAAAACACAACAACGAGGAAGTTGAATACATGGATTCCAGGGCACTGATCGAACTCGAAAGACAGCCGTTCAAACAGCGGCTGGCGTACCAGTACGCCGTCTATCTGAAGGAGCTGGAGCAGGGCTACATGGCGGGCCGCGAAGGTCACGGCCCGGTGGACCGGCGGATGAAATACAAGGAGCTCAACGGCGACAACTTCAACGAGGTGCTGGTGTTCGGTTCCAACAGTTACCTGGGCATGTCCAACGATCCCTACGTCAAGCGCAAGGTGATCGAGGCGGTCGAGCTGTACGGCATCGGTACCGGCGGCTCGCCGGCGTTCTCCGGTTACACCAAGCAGCACAAGGATCTGGAACAGCGCCTGGCCGCGCTGGCGGGCCACGAGGATGCGGTGCTGCTGCCCGGCGGCTACATGGCGAACCTGTGCTGGGTCAACGGCCTGATGAACCGCAACGACATCATCGTGTACGACAAGCACAGCCACGCCAGCGTGATCAACGCGATCAAGATGACCGGCGTGCCGTTCTACACCTTCGACCCGGACAACCTCGATGCGTTCGAGGAACTGCTGGAGCGCATCAAATCGCGCGCCAAGCCCGGCGTGCAGGTGTTCTCCACCGTGGAGGGCGTGCGCTCGGTCGACGGTACGGTCATCGATCTGCCGCGTTACCTGCAGATCTGTAAGCGCCACGACGTCATCACCATCCTCGACGACGCGCACGCGCTGGGCACGGTCGGCAAGACCGGCCGCGGCACGCTGGAGCACTTCGACGTGATCGGCCAGGCCGACCTGCGCATGTCCACCTGCAGCAAGGCCATCGGCGCGCAGGGCGCGTTCGTGTCCGGCAGCAAGGAGCACATCTTCCTGCTGCGCAACTTCTCTTACCCGTATCTGTTCACGTCGGGCCTGGCGCAGCCGACGATCGCCGCGATCTCCGCCGCGCTGGACCTGATGGAACGCGAGCCGGAGCGGGTGACCAGGCTGCACGAGAACGTGCGTTACATGCAGGACCAGCTGGAAGCGGTGGGGCTGAAGATCATCCGCGGCGAATCCGGGATCATCCCGGTGTTCATCGGTGCCGACGGCATGGTCCGCAAGATCAACCGCGAACTCTACGCGCGCGGCCTGTTCGTCAACATCATGGAATACCCGATGGTGCCGCCGGGCCTGGAACGTCTGCGCCTGTCGGTGATGTCGACCCACACCCGGGAGGAGATCGACACCGCGGTGTCGATGATCGCGCAGGCCGCCCGCGAATTCGGCTGCCTGTAGGCCGCCGCACGCACGCCTTCACGCCTGTCGCCGCGCGGCGACGGACACATTGACCCGATACATTGGAGAACACGCCACATGGAAAGCAAGACGCATACGCTGAAGTCCGTACTCGATGCGATCAACGAGATCAAGAAAACCGGCTTCGATCCCGAATCGGTCGACCTGGATTTCTACCTCGGCGGCGACCTGGGCGTCGATTCGCGCGAGATGCTGGAGATCTGGTACGAGCTGGAACAACGCCTGGACATGCGCGTGCAGGACGAGGAAAAGCGCGACCTCTACACCCTGGGCGACGTGGTCGCGCTGGTGGAAGCCAAGAAGGCCAAGCAGGCGGCCGTCGACGCCTGAAGGCCTACACCGGCGCGGCGCATGAAGGAATCACGACAGGACATGGAAGCGAGACGATGACGACGGTATGGGCCTTTCCCGGCCAGGGATCCCAGCGCAAGGGCATGGGCGCGGCGCTGTTCGAGCGGCATGCGCCGCTGGTGCGGCGCGCGGACGAGGTGCTGGGGTATTCCCTGCGCACGCTGTGCGTGGAGGATCCCGACGGCGTGCTGGGACAGACGCGTTACACCCAGCCGGCGTTGTTCGCGGTGTCCGCGCTGACCTTCCTGGACAAGCGCGACGCCGCGGGCGAACCGGACGTGTACGCCGGGCATAGCCTGGGCGAGTTCAACGCGCTGTTCGCCGCGGGCGCTTTCGACTTCGAGACCGGCATCGCGCTGGTGGACAAGCGCGGCAAGCTGATGTCCGAGGCCCCGCGCGGCGCGATGGCGGCGGTGATCGGGCTGAGCGAGGACACCGTGCGCGGGCTGCTGGCCGCGTCGCCGTTCGCCGACATCGATCTGGCCAATATCAATTCGCCCACCCAGATGGTGATCTCGGGCGATTACGACCAGATCGGCGCGTGCGAGCCGATGTTCATCGCGGCCGGCGGATGCTTCGTGCGGCTAGACGTCAGCGCTGCCTTCCACTCGCGCGCGATGCGCGGGGTGGAGTCCGAATTCGCCGCGTTCCTGTCCGGCTTCGAGCTGCGTCCGCTGGCCGCCGAGGTGATCGCCAACTGCACCGCGCGCCGGTATCCGGTCACCGGCTACGCGGACCTCATCACCCGTCAGATCACCCATCCGGTGCGCTGGTACGAGTCGATGTCGCGGCTGCTGGCGCGCGGCGTGGATACCTTCGCCGAGGTCGGCCCCGGCGACGTGCTGTCGGGGCTGTTCGTGAAGATCCGCAAGGCGCCGATGGCGCTGCCTGCGGAGGACGCGGGCAGCGACGATGCAGGCACCGCCGCGGCGACGCCGGTCGCGCAGGCACGGCCGAAGCTGGTGTTCATGTATTCCGGCCAGGGTTCGCAGTACTACGCGATGGGCAAGGAGCTGTACCGGACCCACGCGGTGTTCCGCGAGGCGATGGACGAATGCGATGCCATCTACGGCCGGCTCACCGGACGCAGCATGGTGGCGGAGCTTTACGACGACGCCAATCGCCATCGCGACCTCACCGACATCCTGCTGTCGCATCCGGCGCTCTTCAGCATCGGCTACGCGCTGACCCAGGTGCTGCTGGACGCCGGCATCCGCCCGGACGCGGTGCTCGGCTACAGCCTGGGCGAATACGTCGCGTCCACCGTGTCCGGCGCGATGCGCTGCAAGGACGCGCTGCGGCTGGTGGTGCACCAGGCCACGCTGGTGCGCGCGAACGCCAGCGGCGGCGGGATGCTGTCGGTGCTGGCGCCGGTCGCGCACCTGCACGCCAATCCTGCGCTGTACGACGGCTGCATCCTCGCCAGCGTCAATTTCGACGGCAACTTCGTGGTCAGCGCCGACGCCGGCACGCTGCGCGCGCTCAAGCGCGCGCTGGACGCGCAGTCGGTGGTGTCCTCGATCCTGCCGGTGGAGCACAGCTTCCACTCGCCGGCGATGGATGCGATCGAGGACGAGTTCCGGCGCTTCGCCGCGGACCTGGACATGGGGCCGGCGACGCTGCCGGCGTATTCCGCGATGAGCGCCGGACCGGTCGAGCGGTTCGATGCCGATCACTTCTGGAGCGTGATCAGGCGACCGGTAGAATTCCACAAACTGGTCGGCGCGCTGCACGAGCGCGAGCCCTGTCGTTTCATCGACCTCAGTCCCACCGGCACTCTGTCGAGTTTCATCAAGTACGGATACGGCGGCCGCGTGGTGCATGCGGCTTCGATGAATCAGTTCGGCCGCGATGCGGCGACGGTCTCCAGGCTGCTGGCCGAACTGACCGCATAGCGAAACGCGCACACCGGCGCGGCGGACGGCCGCTGCCGTTGCGTACACATGGAGTTCGATGTAGATGGATCTGCTGCTGGATACACAACCCGCTCCGCTGAGCCCGTATGCGCTGGACCTGCCGTGTCCGCTGCGCGACGCGACCGTGGGCACCCAGGCCGAGCCGGGCCGGCGCACCATCGCGTGCGGCGTCTTGCCGGCGCAGGCGGACGCAGTGCGGCTGGTCGCGGCGTGGCACGCGGTGCTGCACGGCCTGCGCTACGACGCGGAGCCGGTGGTGACCTGTCTGCGCGGTGCCCGCGCCGGACATGCGTGGCCGGTGGTGACCGAGGCGGACGAGGGCACGACGCTGCACGACCTGCTGGTCGCGGTGCGTGCGCAATGGGCCGACGCGTCGTCGTGGATCGAGGTCGGCGACGCGGGATATCCGGGCCTGCAGGACCAGTTGCGCTGCCATGCCGTGCAGTTGGACGGCGATGCCGGCGCGGCCGAGCCGGCGGATTTCGCGCTGGTGCGCGAGGGCGACCGCTGGCGCATCGATTGCGCGAGCGAGCGCTACAGCGAGGACTACCAGCGTCTGGCCGTGGCGCTGTGGCGCCGCGCCGCGGAGGCGCTGCGCGACGCGCCGCAGACCACCGTCGCCGCGCTGTCGGCCGCCGTCGGCGGCGACGCGCGTCTGCGCCCGTGCCGCGTCGACGGGCCGTCGCGCCCGGTCGAAGGCGATCTCAACCGGCGCTTCGCCGCGTGCGTGGCCGCGCATCCGGACCGTATCGCGGTGATCGATGGCGACCGCCGCCTGAGCTTCGCCGAACTGGACGCGCTGTCCAGCCGCTGGGCCGCCGCGCTGCGCGTTGCAGGCGTCGCGCCGGGTACGTGCGTGGGCGTGTCCTTCGAACGCAACCACGGGATGGTCGCCGCGCAGTTGGCGGTGCTGAAGGCCGGCGCGGCGTTCGTGCCGATGGACGCGACCCAACCGGCGAGCCGTCTGGAGACGATGGCCGGCGACACCACGATGCGCTTCGCGCTGGCCGAGCCGGCCTGCGTCGCGCCGTTACGCGCCGCGCTGCCGGGCCTGCAGGTGCTGGACACCGTGCAGGCAGATGTCGTGCAGATCGATGCCGGGGCCGCCGCCGCGCCGCACGCGGCTTCCGCAGACACGGCTTCCACAGACACGGATGCCGGCAGCGTTGCCGCCATCGACACCGACGCGCTCGCCTACGTCATCTTCACCTCCGGCTCGACCGGTCGCCCCAAGGGCGTGCAGGTCAGCCACGGCAACCTGCTCAACTTCATCGACCAGCTCGGCGAATGGTTCGGCGAGGACTGCATCATCTCGCAGTTCGCGCCGTTCACTTTCGACGCCTCGGTCGCCGAAATCCATTCCAGCCTGCTCAACGGCGGCGCCACGGTGCTGTTGCCGGGCGCGCTGATCGACGATCCCGACGCGCTGCAGGCTTATATCACCGCGACAGGCGTGACGTTCGCGGCGTTCCCGCCGCAGTACGCCAAGCATCTGTCGCCGGAGAAGCTGCCGACGCTGCGCACACTGATGACCGCCGGCTCCGCGCCGGACCACGAGCTGATCCGGCGCTGGCATCCGCACGTGAAATACGTCAACGCCTACGGACCGACCGAAACCACGATCCTGTCCACCGCCTGGCACGCCGCGCGCGTGCCCGATCCGCGCGAACCCATCGCCATCGGCGGCCCGATCTTCAACACCGCGGTGCGCGTGGTGAACCGCTTCGGCCACGCGATGCCGCGCGGCGTGGTCGGCGAACTGCTGATCGGCGGCGCCGGCGTCACCCTGGGTTATCTGGACCGCGACGAGCTCAACGCCGACCGCTACCGCGCGGCCGATGGCCTGCGCTGGTACCGCAGCGGCGACCTGTGCGGTTTCAACGCGGCCGACGCGCTGGTGTTCGCCGGACGCATCGACAGTCAGATCAAGCTGCGCGGCCACCGCCTGGAGCCGGGCGAGGTGGAGGCCGCGTTGACCGACATCGACGGCATCGCGCACGCCGCGACCCTGGTGGCGGACGTGCAGTCCAGCAAGCAGCTCATCGCTTTCTGCGTCGGCACGCCGCGCCCCGAAGACGCGGTGCGCGAACGCCTGGGCAAGCTGCTGCCGGCCTGGGCGATGCCCAACCGGCTGGTGTGGGTGCCGGCGCTTCCGCTCACCGTCAACGGCAAGACCGACTACCGCCGGCTGCACGCGATGCTGGCGGAGCTGGACGCCGCCGAGGCGCACGAGGCGCCGGTGGCGTTCGAGGACGCGCTGGAAGCGCAGGTCGCGGCGATCTGGGGCGATGTGCTGCAGCAGCCGCGGATCGGGCCGGACGACAATTTCATCCACCTCGGCGGCGATTCGCTGACCGCGCTGGTGGTGATGTCCGCGCTGAAGCGGCAGGGTTATCACGCCACCTCCACGCAGTTGCTGGCGCGGCCGAGGCTGGGCGATTTCGTGGCCGTGCTGCGCGGCCTGGAGCGTCGCGACGATCGCGACTACCGCAGTCATCAGGGCGAGGCCGCGCTGGGCCCGATCCAGGGCTGGTTCTTCGACCTCGACCTGGCGCGCCCGGGCGGGTTCTGCCAGACGCTGGTGTTCGATGCCGACGAGCGCCTGGACGCGGAGCGCCTGCATGCGGCCCTCGCACGCCTGGTCGACCATCACGACCAGCTGCGCGCGCGTTTCGTGCGCACAGCGGGCGAGGGCGCCGCAGCCTGGACCCAGGTGCTGTCCGCGCCGGGTCTGGCGCTGCCGGCGATATGGGTCGAGGACGTCGCGCAGGACGGCAATGCGGTCGTGTGGGACGCGTTGACCGAAGACGCCCGCCATCGCATGACCGCGGAGATCGTGCTGGACGCGGCGCC
Source organism: Lysobacteraceae bacterium (assembly GCA_046590925.1). Lineage (GTDB taxonomy): Bacteria > Pseudomonadota > Gammaproteobacteria > Xanthomonadales > Xanthomonadaceae > Lysobacter_I. The sequence continues at coordinate 24,956 of JBKJTC010000043.1, forward strand.
GCTGTTCCGGATCGCGCTGCTGCGCGGCCAGGACCGCACGCGGGTGGTCTGGGCGCTGCATCACCTGCTGGTGGACACCATCAGCCACGCCATCCTGCTGGAAGACCTGCACGCGCTGTACCGCGCGCCGGACGAGGCTATCGAGGCCGTGCTGCCGGGCAAGAGCATCGCCTATGGCGCATGGGCCGGGAAACTGCGCACGCAGCTGGACGCCGGGCTGGAAATGCGCGTGGCGTCCTGGCGTCCCGTGCTGGACGCGCTGACCGCGGTGCCGGCGCTGCCGCTGCGCGAGGACGCCGCCGGCGCGATGCGGGTCGTCGAATGCGCGCTGCCCGCCGCGGAAACCTCCGCGCTGCTGGAGAGGGCGACCGCGTGCTACCGGCAGGGCGCCGAGGAACTGGTGCTGGCGGCGTCGGCGCTGGCCATCGGCCGCACGCTGGGCGTGGGCGCGCTGGCGATCGACATCGAATGGCACGGCCGCGACGAGGAATTCGCGGGGCAGCAGGGCATCGACCGCACGGTCGGCTGGTTCACCAGTGTGCATCCGCACGCCATCGCGCTGCCCCCGGTCGACCGCGCCGGTGCGGAGCTCGGCGCGTGGCTGATCGCGCTGAAGGAATCCCGCGCCGCCGTGCCGGGCCGCGGTCGCGATTTCTACGCGCTGCGCTATCTGGCCGACGCGCCGGCCGCGCGCGCGCTGTTCGAGGGCTACCGCGCGCCGCGGGTGCTGTTCAATTTCTCGGGCGTGGTGAAGTCCGGCCAGCAGCGCCTGCGACCGGCGACCGGCGACGCCGGCTGGCGCAGCGTGCCGATCGCCGCGATCGAACTGGGCGAGGGCAACGCCAGCCCGTACGCGCTGGCGGTGGAGGGCGCCATCGTCGACGGCGCGCTGCGCATCGCGCTGTATCACGATCCGGAAGCCTGGGGCGCCGCCGCCGGCCGTCTGCCGCAGGCGCTGCTGGACGCGCTACGCGAGGTGGTGGCGCATTGCCTCGCCGCCGCGCCGCGCTGGACGCCGTCGGACTTTCCGCTGGCCGGGCTGGACCAGGCCCGGGTGGATGCGCTGCCGGCCGGCGTGCGCGACGCGCACGCGCCCACCGACATGCAACAGACGATGGTCCGCCACAAGGACACGTATCAGGTGTTCATGGCCTACCGCCTGCCGGTGGCCTACGAAGCCGGCGCCTGGCGCCGCGCGGTCGTCGGTTGGATCCAGCGCCACGACTGCCTGCGCAGCTACGCGCATGCGTGGGAAGACGGCAGCGCCACGATGGTGGTTTTGGAAAGCATCGATCCGCCGCTGCGCACGCACCGGGTCGCTTCGGGCGCGCACGCGGCCACCGTCGAGGCGCTGATCGCGGAAGGCCGCCGCGCGCCGGTGCGCATCGACCGCGCGCCGCTGTTCGGCCTTGACGTCATCGACGCGGGCAGCGACGACTTCCACATCGTGCTGGCGATCCATCACCTGATCCACGACGGCTGGTCCATCGATCTGCTGGTGAACGACCTCTTGGCCGGTTACGCGCATGCCCGCGGCGACGCCGCGCGGCGCCTGTCCGCGCCGCTGGCGACCGTCGCCGACCTCGTCGCCGAACAACTGCGCATCGGCCAGGACGCGGCGTGGGCCGACTACTGGGCTGGGCTGCCGTGGGCCTCGTCCGCGGCGGCGCTGCCGCATCGCGCGGGCGCCGTTGCCGGTACGCGCGACGTGCGCCTGCACCTGGGCACGATCGACCGCACGCTGGTCGCGCAGGTGCGCGAAGGCGCACGCGCGGCGGGCGTCACCGTCAACAGCCTGTGGCTGACCGGCTACGCGTGCCTGTTGCGCTACCTGGGCGGGCAGAGCCAGGTCCGCTGCGGCGTGATCCAGAGCGGCCGGCTGGAAGCCGTGGCCGGCGTGGACACCATCACCGGCTGCTGCGTGAACACGCTGCCGCTGGTGCTGGAGATTCCGGCCGAACAGACCGCCGCCGGCATCGTCGCAGCCGTCAACGCGCAGCTGGATCGCATGCGCGACGGCGCGGCGTATCCGCTGTCGCGGATCCACGCCGCGACGAAGGGCCCGATCGACGGCGAGATGTTCGACACGCTGTTCAACATCGAGAGCCGCCGCTACGGCGCCGCGCGTCCCGATGCGCTGCGCGCCGAACTGGTCGGCGGCTACGAATCGACCAATTACGGTTTTCTTTTCAGCCTGATCGAACAGGATGCGGGCGATCCGTCCGACGCCGCCGATTACGCGCTGCGCATCGGCTACGACGCGGCGCTGTACGACGCCGATGCGGTCGCCGGCTGGATCGACATCTACGCGCACTGCATGCGGGCGCTGGTCGCCCATCCCGACGAAGCGTGGCAGGACCTGCCGCTGCTGCCGGAGGCGATGCGCCGCCGAGTGGTGGAAGAGTGGAACGCCACCGATCATCCGTATTCGCACGACCGGCGTCTGCACGATCTGCTGGTGGTGCAGGCCGCGCGTACGCCGGACGCGCTGGCGCTGGTCTGCGGTGCGGAGCGCCTGACCTACAGCGAACTGGACGCGCGCAGCAATCGCCTCGCGCGCCACCTGCAGGGACTGGGCGTGGGCCCGGATGCCATCGTCGGCGTGTGCATGGAGCGTTCGGTGGAACTGGTGGTCGCGCTGCACGCCGTGCTCAAGGCCGGCGGCGCGTATGTGCCGCTGGACCCCGAAATCCCCGCGCAGCGGTTGGACTACATGATCGCGGACATCGGCGCGCGCGTGCTGCTGACCCGGTCGGCGCTGCTGCCGGCGCTGCAGGCAGGCTTGACCGTGCCGGTGCATGCCGTATGCGTGGACGGCGACTGGCCAGCCATCGCCGCACACACCGCGGATGCGGTGGACAGCGCCACCACGCCGCGCGATCTGGCGTACGTGATCTACACCTCCGGCTCCACCGGCGTGCCCAAGGCGGCGATGAACGAACACGCCGCCGCGATCAACCGCATCGAATGGATGCTGGCCGAATACGGCCTGGGCGAGGGCGACCGCGTGCTGCAGAAGACGCCGTTCTGCTTCGACGTGTCGGTGTCGGAATTCTTCTCGCCGTTCCTGACCGGCGCCGCGCTGGTCATGGCCGAACCCGGCGGCCATCGCGACCCGGCGTATCTCGGCCGCGCGATCCGCGAGCACGGCATCACCATGCTGCATTTCGTGCCGTCGATGCTGCAGATCTTCGTGGATGCCGGCGAAGCCGCGGCCTGCACCGGTCTGCGCAAGGTCTTCGTCAGCGGCGAGGCGATGCCGGCGGCGCTGGCGGCGCGTTTCCTCGCCGAATCGCGCGCCGAACTGCACAACCTCTACGGCCCGACCGAGGCCGCGATCGAAGTCAGCAGCTATCACATCGCCGATCCCGCGCTCACCAGCGTGCCGATCGGCAAGCCGATCTGGAACGCCCGTCTGTACGTGCTGGACGAGCGCATGCGCCCGCTGCCGCCGGGCGTGCTCGGCGAGCTGTTCATCGGCGGCCTGGCCGTGGGCCGCGGTTATTTCGGCCAGCCCGGACTGACCGCCGAGAAATTCATGGACAACCCGTTCGTGGCCGGGGAGCGCCTGTACCGCACCGGGGATCTGGCGCGCTGGCGGCTGGACGGCGAGATCGAATACATGGGCCGGGTCGATCACCAGGTGAAGATCCGCGGTTTCCGCATCGAACTGGGCGAGATCGAGAACGCCATCGCGCGCCATGTCGACGTACGCCAGGCGCTGGTCTCGGTGCATGGCGAGGCGCAGCGCAAACAACTGGTCGCCTACGTGGTACCGCGCGCCGGCCTGGGCGATGCCACGACGCGGCAGGCGTTGATGGTCGAACTGACCGCGCAGCTGCGCGCGACGCTGCCGGACTACATGGTGCCGGCAGCCTTCGTGCTGCTGGCCGACATGCCGCTCAATGCCAACGGCAAGGCCGACCGCGCGCGGCTGCCCGAACCCGATGCCACCGCCTACCTGCGGAACGAACACGTCGCGCCGGACGGCGAGACCGAGGTCGCGCTGCATGCGGTCTGGGCCTCGGTGCTGGGCCACGACGATTTCGGCGTGACCGACACGTTCTACGCCGTCGGCGGCGACTCGATCATGGCGATCCAGGCGGTTGCCGCCGCCGCGCGCCAGGGATTGGCCCTGATCCAGCGCCAGTTGATCGAAGGCACGACCATCCGCGCGCTGGCCGCGTCGCTCGCCGCCGCGAACGTACCGGCGACGCCGTCGGACAGCGCCGAGACGGCCGCACCGGCCCAGCGCCGGGAAGCGATCGCCGGCATGCAGCGCCTCCTGCCGATCCAGATCGACTTCCTCGCGCAGAATCGCGAGGAGATCGATCGCTATGCGCAGTACGCGACCTTCGCGCTGCCGGACGGCACATCGGTCGAGCAACTGCGGCACGCGCTGCATGCGCTGGTGCTGCGCCATGACGCGCTGCGCCTGCGCTTTCGTCCGACCGCGTCCGGTTGGGTCGCGCAGTACCGGCCCGAGGGCCTCGATCCCGGGGATCCGACGTTCGCCGATGCCATCGTCGAGAGCGTCGAGGACGACCGCAGCGCCGAAGCCTGGGCCGCCGATGCGCTGGCCGCGCTCGACATCCGCCAGGGGCGCCTGCTGCGCTGGTGCGTGCGCCGCAGTGCCGAAGGCGACCGCCTGCTGTGGGTGATGCATCACCTCGTGGTCGACGGCGTTTCGTGGCGCGTGCTCGAAGGCGACCTGCGCACGGCGCTGGCCGCCGCGCGCGGCGATGCGCCGCTTGCGTTCGGTCCGGCGTCGATGCCGCTGCAGGCATGGGCCGCGCAGGTGCACGATTTCGCGCTGGGCGCCGAAGCGCAGGCGGAACGCGACTATTGGCTGCACCAGCTGGCCGGCGATCCGCCGCGGCTGCTCGACGCCGATGCGGTGCGCGAGGCGATCCCGGAATCGAGCACGCGCGTGCTGGAGATCGCGTTCGATGCCGCGGCGACCGCGGCGCTGTCCCGGCACATCGGCGCCGGCATCAAGGTGCAGACCCTGCTGCTGGCGGCGCTGGCACGCGCCCTGGGCCAGCGCCTCGACAGCGACCGCGTGCGGATCGATCTCGAAGGCCATGGCCGCAGCGACGACGCGGACCTGAGCGCGACCGTCGGCTGGTTCACGGTGCTCTACCCGCAGCGGCTGGAAGGCGTGCGCGCAGCGCCGGACCAGGCGCTGCACGCCGCCCGGCAGGCGCTCGCCGCCGTGCCGCGCGGCGGCCTGGGCTACGGCGCCCTGCGCCACCTCGCCTTGGACGAAGCGATCGACGAGGCCTGCGAAGCGCTCGGCGGGCGGCCGTCCGACGTGCTGTTCAATTACCTCGGGCTTTTCCCTTCCGGATTCGAAGGCGGCGCCGTCTACGGTCCGGCGCGTCCGCGCACGCATGCGCTGCGCGTGAACGCCGCGGTCTTCGATGGCCGCCTGCAACTGCGCTTCGATTACGCCGACGGCCAACTCGACGACGACGGCGTGCGCGCGATCGCCGACGCCATGCGCGCGGCCATCGACCTGTTCACCGGCGCATCGCTGGCGCCGGTACCGGATCGCGAACCGGCGAAGATCGCCGCGGCTTCGCCTGTCGGGCTGGACGCGACCGCGCTGGAAGCGCTGCGCGCGCGCATGCCGGCGCTGGAGGATGCGTTCCCGTGCTCGCCGATGCAGCAGGGCCTGCTGATCTTCTCCGCCGCGGGCGCACAGAAGGACCTGTATCTCACCCAGATGACGCTGCGGCTCGGCCGCGTCGACAGCGCCCGTCTGCGTCGTGCCTGGGAAGCGCTGGTCGCGCGCCATGCCATGCTGCGATCCGCGTTCGTCGACATCGGCGCCGACACGCTGGTGCAGGCAGTGCTGCGCGAAGTAGAACTGCCTTGGACGGAACTCGACCTCAGCGGCATGGCCGCGGAGGCGGCCGAACGCGCCTTTGCCGCGCATGCCCGCGACGCGATGGACGCGGGCTTCGACCTGGCCTCGGAACTGCTGATGCGGCTGCTGCTGGTGCGGATGGGCGAGGACGACGCGCGCCTGGTCTGGACGCACCATCACGCGCTGCTCGATGGCTGGTCGGCGGCGCAGCTGATCGGTGAACTTTGCGCCGCGTACGCCGCCGATGCACCATCGTCGGCGCCGCCGCCGATGGCCTATCGCACGTTTGTCGAATGGCTGGCCGGTCGCGATCGCGCCGCCGCGGAAGCGTACTGGCGGGGATATTTCTCGGGTCTTTCGATCGCGTCGGCCGCGCAGCCGCCGTTGCGTCGGTGCGACCTCGCGGCCGATGCCTCGCCGCAGCGCTTCGAGCAGGCGAGCCATGTGATGGCGTTGCCGGCCGCGGACAGCGCACGTCTGCTCGCCCTCGCCCGGCGCGAAGGTGTCGGCCTGGGCACCGTGGTGCTCAGCGCCTGGGGTCTGCTGCTGGGCAAGTACATCGCCGAAGACGACGCCCTGTTCGGTTATGTGACCAGCGGGCGTTCCGCGTCGTTGCCCGGCATCGAATCCACCGTCGGCCTGTTCATCAACACGCTTCCGATGTACGTGCATGCAGAGGCCGGCATCACGCTCTCGACACTTCTGCATCGCGTGCAGCGGCAGCAGCTCGATCACGAGGAGCATGCGGGTATCGCACAGGCGGATATCCAGCGCTGGAGCGGCGCGCGCCCTGGTCAGGCGCTGTTCGACACGCTGGTGGTGGTGGAGAACTATCCGCGCGATCACGCGCGGCTGTCAGCTTCGAAGGGCGCGGGTCTGCATGTCCGCGAAGTGACCGGCACCAGCCTCACCACGTTCGGCCTGAACCTGGTGGTGTATCCGGGCGAATGCATCACGCTCGAGCTCGCCTACCAGAAGACGCGCTTCGAGGAGGTCGATGTCGCTGGGCTGCTGCGCCGGATGACGCGGTTGCTCGCGTCGTTCGCGGCCGGTGGCGGACAACCGCTGTCGCAGCTGTCGATCCTCGACGATGTCGAGCGCTGCCGCGCGTTGGACGACTGGAACGCCACGGCGCTTGCGTTGCCGGGCGATGCCAGCCTGCCCGAAGCATTCGAGCGCATGGCGCGCGAACGCGGCGAGGCGACTGCACTGATCTGCGGTGAACGGATCTGGTCGTACTCCCAACTCGCCCGTGAGGCCCGTGCGGTCGCCCGCGCGCTGCGCGCCGACGGCGTGCGCGAGGGCGACACCGTCGCGCTGAGCATGGCCAAGGGGCCCGAACTGATCGCGGCGATGATCGCGATCATGGCGGCTGGCGGCGCCTACGTGCCGATCGCGGTGGATGGCCCGGTCGAACGTCGTGCCTTCATTCTTGCCGACGCCGGCATCGTCCGCACGGTGACCGATGCGCACAGCCGCGACGCAGTGCAATGCGGCACGGTGCGCTGCCTGACGTACGACGAACTTCGCGCGCGCGGCGACGATGCGCCTGCGGCGGATGAAACGGCGCTCGCCGCGCTGCGTCCGCAGGATTGCGCCTACGTGATCTACACCTCCGGCACCACCGGGCAGCCCAAGGGGGTGGCGATCCCGCATCGCGCGCTGCTGAACTTCTCTGCCTGGTGCCGACAGGTTCAATTGTTCGGCCCCGGGTCGCGGGCCACCCAGTTCGCGCCGTACACCTTCGACGCCTCCGCGGGCGAGATCTTCGGCGGCCTGCTGGCCGGCGTGGAGCTGCACCTGCTGGAGGACGCGCTGATCATGGACCCGGCCGCGCTGATGGAGTACCTGTCCGCGCACGCGATCCAGTTCTCGGCCTTCCCGCCGCCGTACCTGCAGCAGATGGATCCGGCGCGCGTGCCGGAAGATTTCACGCTGCTGACCGCCGGCTCCGCGCCGTCGGCCGAACTGGTGCGCCAGTGGGGCGCGCGCTGTCGCTACATCAACGGCTACGGCCCGACCGAGACCACCATCCTGTCCACCGCGTGGATCTGCGAGCGCGGCGACGCGCATGCCGGGGCGCTGTCCATCGGCGGACCGATTGCCAACACAGCCCTGTACGTGGTCGACCGCGTCGGCCAGCTGTGCGCGCCGGGCCTTGTCGGCGAGATCTGGATCGGCGGCGACGGCGTGGCCAACGGTTATCTCAACCGCCCCGAGCTCAACGCCGCGCAGTTCCTGCTCGACCCGTGGCGCGCTGGTGGCCGCCTGTACCGCACCGGCGACCTCGGTCGCTGGCGCGAGGACGGCCGGATCGAGTTCGTCGGCCGCCGCGACCGCCAGGTGAAGCTGCGCGGGTTCCGCATCGAGCTGGACGAGATCGAGGCGCGGCTGCAGGCGCATCCGCTGGTGCAGGACGCCGCGGTCGCCGTGCGCGGCGCCGAGGACGACAAGCGCCTGCTCGCGTGGGTGACGCGCCGCGACGACGCGGACGCGACTCTGGATACGGACGACGATAACTTCCTCGACGACGTGCGCGCGTTTCTGCGCGCCGCTCTGCCGGAATACATGCTGCCGCAGGCGATGACGGTGATGGCGACGATGCCGCTGACCGGCAACGGCAAGATCGACGACAAGGCGCTGCCCGAACCGGACGTCATGCCGGGCACCGCCGCCGGGTACGTCGCGCCGGCCACGCCGACCGCGCGCGCGATGGCGGCGATCTGGGCGCAGGTGCTGGACCTGGACGCCGCACGGATCGGCGCCGATGCGCATTTCTTCGAACTGGGCGGGCACTCGCTGCTGGCGATGCGTGCCATCGCGCTGCTGCGCGACCAGTTGGGCATGGACATCGGTGTGGCCGATCTGCTGGCGCAGCCGGTGCTGTCGGCACTGGCCGACGTGGCCGACCGCGCTGCGCGGCATGCGCTGCCGCCGATCTTGCCGGTGCCGCGCGACGGCGACATGCCGCTGTCGCATGCGCAGCAGCGGCTCTGGTACCTGGCGCAGATGGAGGACGTGAGCCAGAGCTACCACATCCCCGGCGCGCTGCGCCTGCGCGGTGCGCTCGATACCGATGCGCTGGTGCGCGCGCTGGATCGCATCGTGGCCCGCCACGAAGTGCTGCGCGCGCGTTTCGCGATGGTCGGCGAGACCCCGGTGCAGCGGTTCGCGCCGGCCGATGCTGGTTTCGTGCTGGCCATGCACGACCTGCGCGGCGAGCCCGACTCCGAGGCGGCGCTCAAGGCGCTGATGGTCGAGGAGTTCGGCGCCGAGTTCGATCTGTCGACCGGCCGTCTGGTGCGCGGCCGGCTGGCGCGCCTGGGCGATGCCGAATACGCGCTGCTGGCGACCTTCCATCACATCGTGATGGACGGCTGGTCGTTCGGCCTGCTGGTGCGCGAACTGGGCGCGCTGTACGACGCCTTCAGCACCGGCGGGGACGACCCGCTGCCGCCGCTGACCATCCAGTACGCCGATTACGCCGCATGGCAGCGCGCATGGATGGACGTCGGCGCGATGCAGGCCGGCAGCGACTACTGGCGTGCGGCGCTGGACGGAATTCCGGCGCTGCTGGAACTGCCGACCGACCGCCCGCGTCCGACCCGCCAGAGCTACGTGGGCGACACGGTCCGCTTCGACCTTGACGCCACGCTCACCGCCGGCCTGCAGGCACTGGCCCGGCGCCACGACATGACCCTCTACGCCACCTTGCTGGCGGCGTGGTCGATCGTGCTGCACAGGCTCTCCAACCAGCAGGACGTGGTGATCGGCGTGCCGGTCGCCAACCGCACCCAGTTGGAGACGCAGCCGCTGGTCGGTTTCTTCATCAACACCCTCGCGGTGCGCGTGGGCTTCGCCGCGCCCGACAGCGTGGCCGGGCTGCTGCGCCAGGTGCGCAGCCGGGTGATCGACGGCCAGACCCACCAGCACCTGCCGTTCGAGCAGGTGGTGGATCTGGTGCAGCCGCCGCGCAGCTTCGCGCACACGCCGATCTTCCAGGCGATGATCAGCTGGCAGGACGAAGAGTGGAGCGGGCTGTCACTGCGTGGCCTGACCGTGGAGATGATCGCCCCTGAGGTCCAGCCCTCCAAGTTCGACATCACCCTCGACATCGGTCCGTCCGGGGCCGGCATCTCCGGCAGCGTGGAGTTCGCCACCGCGCTGTTCGACCGCGACACCATCGCCCGCCATGTCGGTTATCTGACCCGCGTGCTGGAAGCGATGGTCGCCGACGACACCGCGCCGGTCGCGCGCATCGACCTGCTCGACGAGGCCGAGCGCACGCGCCTGCTGGTGGACTTCAACGACACCGCGCGCCCGGAGCTGATCGCCGCGACGTGGCCGGAACTGTTCGCCGCGCAGGTCGCGCGCACGCCGGATGCGGTGGCGGCGGCCTGCGAAGGCCGGCAGTCGACCTATCGCGAACTGGACGCGTCCTCGACCCGTCTGGCGCACGCGCTGCGTGCGCGCGGCGCCGGTACGGGCGCGGTCGTCGGCCTGCTCGACGCGCGCGGGCTGGACCTGCTGACGGCGATCCTCGCCACGCTCAAGGCCGGCGCCGCCTACCTGCCGCTGGATCCGACCCATCCGGCGCAGCGCTGGCTGGAGATCCTGGAAGACGCCGGCCCGCAGCTGCTGTGGGTGGGCGATGGCTACGCCACCGAGCGTCGCTGGCTCAAGCGCAAGTGGAAGGGCGGGCCGGTGGTGGACGCCGCGGAACTGCTGGCCAGTGTCGATGCGGTCGACGCCGCCGGCGCGCTGCCGTGGCCGGCGGTGGACGACCTGGCCTATGTACTGTTCACCTCCGGCTCCACCGGCAAGCCCAAGGGCGTGATGATCGAACACCGCGGCATGGTCAACAACATGCTGGCGAAGTTCGAGCCGCTGTCGCTGACCGCCGACGATGTGATCGCGCAGACCGCCTCGCAGTGCTTCGACATTTCGGTGTGGCAGTTCCTCACCGCGCCGCTGCTGGGCGCACGGGTGGAGATCGTGCCGGACGCCACCGTGCGCGATCCCGAAGCGCTGCTGGCGTGCCTGGAAGGCGCCGGCGTGACCGTGTGGGAACCGGTGCCCTCGGTGATGCAGGTGATCCTGCCGTACCGGCGCGCGCTGCCGGCGCTGCGCTGGGTGATGCCCACCGGCGAGGCGCTGTCGCGCGAGCTGGTGCTGCGCTGGTTCGCGCAATACCCGGACGTGCCGCTGATGAACGCCTACGGCCCGGCCGAGTGTTCCGACGACGTGTCCTTCCAGCCGATGCACGGCCCGGTGGACCGCGTGCTGATCGGCCACCCGGTCGCCAACGCGCGCCTGCATCTGGTCGATGCCGAACTGATGCTGGTGCCGACCGGCGCGATCGGCGAGATCGCGGTGTCCGGCCCGGTCGTCGGCCGCGGTTACCACAATCGCCCCGACGAGACCCGCGCGGCGTTCCGCGACAACCCGCATGCGCGCGGCGCGGACGATGGCCGGCTGTATCTCACCGGCGACCTCGGCCGCCGCCATCGCGACGGCGGCATCGAATACATCGGGCGCAAGGATTTCCAGGTGAAGGTGCGCGGGTTCCGCATTGAACTGGGCGAGATCGAAGGTTGCCTGGAAGACCACCAGGCGGTGCGTGAGGCCGTGGTCGTCGCGCGCGCGATCGGCGATGGCGGCGACAAACAACTGGTCGCCTACGTCGCCGGGCCCGAGGCGTCGACGCTGACGGTGCAGGCGCTGCGCGATCATCTGTCGCAGCGGTTGCCCGAATACATGGTGCCGGCCGCGTTCGTGATGCTGGAAGCGCTGCCGCTGAACGCCAACGGCAAGATCGACCGCGGGCAATTGCCCGAGCCCGGCGCGTCGTCCACCGCGCAGGCGCCGTACGCGCCGCCCGCGCCCGGCACCGAGGCCACGCTGGCGCAGGTCTGGCAGGACCTGCTGGGCGTGCCGCAGGTGGGCCGCGACGACAGCTTCTTCGACCTGGGCGGCGATTCGATCCTGTTGATCCGCATGCTGGGCCGGGTGCGCGAGCGCGGCATCGCGCTGGGCGTGGCCGACGTTTACCGCCTGCGCACGGTGCAGGCCATCGCGGCGTTCGCCGGCGGTGCACAGGCGTCGCTGGACGTGGTGCTGGCCGATATCGCCGCGCAGGGCCGCCGCCCCGTGCGCGTCGCGCTGGAGGGCGGCGACGCGCTGCTGCTGGCGCCGCCGGTCGACGCCACCGACGACGCGGCGCTGCGCGCGCTGCTGGCCGTGGGCGAAGGCGAGGGCGCGGAGATCGCGTTCGTCCGCCACTGCCCGGATCCCGAGGCGCAGGCGGATGCCGTCCGCGCACACGGCCGCGCCGCACTGGACAGTGGCGATGCGCGCGTTGCGCCGGCGGTGCCGGTCGACGCCGTCGCCGCGACGCTGGCCGGATCGCTGCAGGCGTGGTGCGCGCGCATCGCCGCCGCTCCGGTGGTGGAGACTTATCCCTTCGGCGCGATGCAGCGCAACCTGCTGGGCTGGGACGCGCGCGACAGCGTGGAATGCATCGAGGTGCGCGGGTGGCACGACGCCGACGCGCTGCGCGATGCGTTCGCGCACGTCGCCTGCGAGCAGGATCCGCTGCGCTCCGAACCGGCTCCGGACGGCGCCGGCTGGCGCCTGCTGGACGCCGACGCCGTGCGCACCGCGCGCATCCCGGCCATCCGTCTGGACGCGGCCGCCGCGCGCGCGCCGGACGCCGCCATCGCCCAGGTGGTGGAGGCGCTGCAGGCGGTCCGCCCGGAGGCCGGCGTGGCGTATGCGGCGGCCTGGGTGTCGCTGTCGGACACGCGCCATTTGCTGGTGCTGTCGGTGGATCACCTGATCTGGGACGGCATGTCCGCCGACGCGCTGCATCGCCGGTTGGGCGCAGCGCTGCGCGGCGACGCCGGCCCGGTGCCGTGCGCGTACCGCAGATTCGTCGAAGACGTGGAGAGTCGCGGCGATCGCGTCTGCGACGGGTTGTTCGACGGGCGCTTCGACCGCGATGCGGTGGTCGCGGCGACGGCCGCGACCACCGGCGCGCTTACTCGCCGTGCGTCGCAACCGCTGCGGATCGTGCATGCCACGCTGCCGTTGGCGCGCGGATCGGCCGCGGCCGAGCAGGCGTTCGAGGCGTTCAAGCGGGTGGTCGTGCGACTGACCGGGCTGGAGCGCTTCGGGCTGGTGATCAACCACCACGGCCGCCAGCGCGGCGACCGCGAGTTCTTCGACCACGTCGGCCTGTTCCTGGACAAGATCCCGTGCGCGGTGTCGCTGGACACCCCCATGCAGGCGGCGTCCGACAAGGCCGCCGAACTGCAGCGTGCGGGCCTGGGCTACCTCGCCATGGAAGCGCGCGCGCGCGCCGAGGGCCTGGCGCCCACGCTGCCCGTGCTGGCCGATGAAGTGCTGTTCAATTTCCAGACCGATGTTCCCGACGCCGATGCCGCCGCGCCCACGCGCGACGGCGCCGGACTGCTGCATAAACTCCGCGGCTATCGCGGCATCCTGTTCGAAGCCTGCGTACAGGATCACCACCTTGTCGTCACCTGCGCGTTCCGCGGCGACGACGACGACCTTGGAAGTCTGATGACCACAATGCCCGACAGTGTCCTGATCGATGAGCTCACCGAAACCCTCGCCCCGCCGCAGGCGGAGGCGTCGCCCGCCGATGCCGCCGCGGACGAGAGGGGCGGCGTGCATCCCGCAGTCGCGGCCCCGGCCGAGACCGAATACGCGCTGGTCGTGGAGGACGCCCGCAAGCATTACGGCGCGTTCGAAGCGGTGAAGGGCGTCAGCTTCCAGGTGCGCCGCGGCACCTGCTTCGGCATCCTCGGTCCCAACGGCGCGGGCAAGACCTCGCTGCTGGCGATGATCGAAGGCCTGGTGCCGATCACCGGCGGCACCATCCGCATCCTCGGCATGGACGTGGCCACCGAGATGGCGAAGATCCAGCCGCACCTGGGCGTGCAGCTGCAGCAGAACAACTACTTCCAGTTCCTCACCGTCGCCCAGCTGATCCGCTTCTACCAGGAGCTGCGCGCGGCGGTCGGCGGCAAGCGCGGCGGCGTGTCGGCCGATGCGCTGCTGGAACGGCTGGGGCTGAAGGACAAGCTGAAGTCCAAGGTGGACGAGCTGTCCGGCGGCCAGAAGCAGCGGCTGTCCATCGCCATCGCGCTGCTGGAGGACCCGGACGTGATCTTCCTGGACGAGCCCACCTCGGCGCTGGATCCGCAGAGCCGGCTCTACACCTGGGAATTCATCGAGCAGCTCAAGCGCGACAGCCGCAAGACCATCATCCTCACCACGCACTACATGGAGGAGGCCGAGCGGCTGTGCGATGAGATCATGATCATGAACGGCGGCACGATCATCGCCCAGGGCGAGCCGGCCGCGCTGGTGGCCTCGCTCACCGCGCAGCAGACCCTGCGCGTGGAATTCCCCAACGACCGCTTCCAGGACAGCCATGCCGCGCGCGTGAGCGCCATCCCCGGCGTGGCATCCCACCTCTGGGACGCGCGCACCGGCACGCTCTCCATCCAGACGACCGACGTCGCCGGCACGCTCGGCGAAGTGCTCGCGCTTGGCCGCGAACACGGTATTCCGATTCTCAATCTCGACATCGAACGTCCCAGTCTCGAGGACGTGTTCCTGTCGCACACGGGCAAGGATCTGCGCGAATGAAAAAGTCATGGGTGTTCTTCAAGCTGCGCATGCTGCAGCTCAAATCCGACAAGACCTCGCTGTTCTTCAGCTACGTCCTGCCCGTGCTGCTGCTGCTGGGGATCGGTTTCCCGCTGCAGGTGCGCGACGGGACCGTGCTGGACGTGGCCTACAACGACGCGGTGAGCAGCGCGCAGAGCCGGGCGCTGGTGGAATCGTTGCGCAGGCGCGATTACGTCAAGCTCACCGAGTACCCGGGCGACCTCGCCTCGGCGCAGGCAGCGCTGCGCGAGAACGAACTCAAGCACTACCTGCGCATCGAGCCGGCGCCCGCCGACGCCGCTGCCGCCGGTGGATCGGTGGCCTACCGGGTCTTCTCCAACTCCCTGTCGGAGAACCAGGTCGAGAGCGCCGCGCTGCGCGGCCTACTCGACGAGCAACTGGACGGCCGCCCGGCCGCCGCGCTGAAACCCACCGAGGTCAAGACCGGCAAGTACACCTCCTACCTGGTGACGCTGCTCCCGGGGCTGATCGGCATGACCCTGCTGATCATCGGCCTCAACGGTTTCGGTGCGGTGCTGATCGAGGAGGAGCATCACGGGCTGTACAAGAACATCAAGACCATCGACGCGTCGCCGGTGCCGTTCCTGGCCGGGCTGTTCGCCTCGCGCATGCTGGTGGCCTACAGCGTGGCCGCGGCGCTCTTCGCGATCGGCGTGTTCGTGTTCGACATCCCGTACCGCATCGATTACCTGCTGCTGTTCCTGGTCATCACCCTGGGTTGCATCTCGTTCCACGGCCTGGGCCTGGCGATCTCGGCGCTCAGCCCGTCGGTGTCGGCCTTCCACGGCATCGTCAACTTCGTGCAGATCCCGCTGATCGTGCTGGGTGGGGTGTTCTTCTCCACTTCCGCATTCCCCGGCTGGCTGCAGGCCATCTCCATGGCGCTGCCGCTGACCCAGATGAACTCGGCGGTGCAGGCGCTGTTGTTCGACGGGGTGACCCTGGGCAACGTCGACGTGCTGATGCCGCAGATCGCGGTGCTGGGCGCGTGGTCGGCGCTGTCGCTGGTGCTGGCGCGGTTCAAGTTCCGCTGGTGACGCCCGCGCCCACGCGCGACGCGACCGCGCGGATGCGCATCGAATACGCAAGACCGGATTTCCAACGGGGGCGGGCCGCATCCACGGCGCCCCACGACGACCACCACGGACACATGGAAGAGACGCCGTCATGAACGCATCATTGTCGACCTTCGAGCAGCACGAATCTTCGGCTCGCTCCTATTGCCGCGATTTCCCGGTCGTCTTCGACCGCGCGCGCGACAGCCACCTCCACGACGAACAGGGCCGCCCCTACATCGACTTCCTGTGCGGCGCTGGCGCGATGAACTACGGCCACAACAACGAGCACGCCAAGCGCGCGGTGCTGGAGTACATGGCCGCCGACAGCATCATGATGAGCCTGGACCTGCACTCGGCCTCCAAGCGCGCCTTCATCGAAGCCTTCCAGGAGATCGTGCTGGCGCCGCGCGGCTACGAGTACCGCATCCAGTTCACCAGTCCCACCGGCACCAGCGTGGTCGAATCCTCGGTCAAGCTGGCGCGCAAGATCACCGGGCGCCAGAACGTGGTGGCCTTCACCAACGCCTACCACGGCATGAGCGGCGTGTCGCTCAGCCTCACCGGCAGCCGCCACCACCGCCAGGCCGTCGCGCACGGCGCGGTGACGCGATTGCCCTACGACGGCTACGTGCCCGGCCTGGACAGCGTGGAACTGCTGCGCCGCTACCTGGACGACGCCAGTTCCGGTGTCGACCTGCCCGCGGCGGTGGTGGTGGAATCCGTGCAGGGCGAGGGCGGCCTCAACGTCGCCTCGGTGGAATGGCTGCGCGCGCTGCGCGAGCTCACCCGCGAGCGCGGCATCGCGATGATCGTGGACGAGGTGCAGTCCGGCTGCGGGCGCACCGGACGTTTCTTCGGCTTCGAGCGCGCCGGCATCCAGCCGGACATGGTGTGCCTGTCCAAGTCCATCGGCGGCCTGGGCCTGCCGATGGCCGTGCTGCTGATCCATCCGGAGCTGGACAAGTGGCGCCCCGGCGAGGACAACGGTACTTTCCGCGGCAACAACCTGGCCTTCGTGGCCGCGACCGAGGTACTGCAGCGCTACTGGCGCGACGGCGGGTTCGAGGAGGCGCTGCGCGAGAAGGAACAACTCGTGCGCGCGGCGCTGGCGGCCATCGCGCAGGCCCATCCGCAGCGGATCGTCGGTATCCGCGGGATCGGCCTGATGCAGGGCCTAGAGTTCCGCGAAGGCGCAGACGTCTCCACGCTGATCGACGAGTGCTTCCGCCAGCAGTTGGTGGTGGAATGCTGCGGCCCGCGCGGTCAGGTGCTCAAGCTGATGCCGGCGCTGACCATCGAGCCGGCGGTGTTGCGCCAGGGGCTGGAGATCATCGCGGACGCATGCCAGCGGCTGTTCGGCCACAATGCGCACGCCGCGGCCGATGCCGACGCGCGCGCCGGGGCCGAACTCGCCGTGGCGCCGTGACCGCGCCGCGATGCACGGACAGACTGGAACGTACGGATAGACGCGTACGAATATGGAAACGGACAGGGACGACATGAACGCGATCGAAGTGCTGGATGCCATTTCCGCAGACGAGTTCTGCAGCCGCTACGTACGGCCCAACAAGCCGGTGGTCGTGCGCGACCTGCAGTTCGCGCCGGACTGCTGGACGCCGTCGTACTTCCGCGCGCACCTGGGCGAGCTGCCCGCGCAGGTCTACGACACGCTGTTCGACCTGCAGGAAGTGTCCACGCTGGCGCAGTATCTGGACCGCCATTTCGGCGTGGACGGCCCGCTGCGTACCGGCGTGCCGTACGTGCGCTGGTACAACCAGCTCAAGGACGTGGACCACGCCTGGGGCGATGAGGCTTTCCGCCGGCTCTCGCCGCACTGGCAGGCCCCGTCGTTCCTGCCGCGCGAGGGCATGCTGGTGCCCGACGCGCATGCGCCGGACCCGGTCTGCGACCTGTTTCCCTATCGCGGCGTGCTGGTCTCGGCGCGCGGCGCGCGCACCCGGTTGCACCGCGACCCCTTCTGCAGCGATGCGGTGGTGTGCCAGTTCCACGGCGTCAAGGAAGTGGCGATGTACCACCCCTCGCGTACCGGGGAGCTGACCGCCACGCGCCAGGGCACGTCCTTCGGTGGCTTCATCGACGTGCGCGGCGATGCGCCGGATCGCCTGAGCGCGACGCCGGACATCCACGGCATGCTGCGTCCGGGCGAGGTGCTGTACGTGCCGCACGGCTGGCTGCACGACGTGATCGTGGTGGAGGATTCCATCTCGGTCACCTGGAACTTCATCCACGAACAGGGCTCGGTCGAATTCATCGACTACCTGATGGGCGGCGCGCTGGGCGACAGCGAGTTCGAAGTGCTGAAGTACCTGTACCGCCGCTACGGCAGCGAATTCTCAACGCCGCAGGAGATCGTGCGGCATTTCGACGCGCGCTTTTCCGGAATCCTCGACGCCTGCGAAGAAGCCGATGCCGTGCGCTGACCGGCGCGGCCGCGGCCACGCTGCGCGTCGCCGAAACCGGACGCTGGAATCGAATCCCTAGATCGAACCCTGAAATCGAACCCTGAAATCGAACAATTTCCCATGTGGTGCTTATGAAGAAGACAATTTTGTACGGCGTTGCGGTCTGCTCGGTGCTGGTGCTGGGCATCACCATCGGACGAGGGCTGACCCCCGAGGCCGGTGCCGGGGGCGTCGGCGAGGCCGGGGCGGGGCAGACCTTCCTCACCGTGAGCGTGATCGCCGCGCAGCAGCGCGCCATCCCGGACCGGATCGACGTGGTCGGCGTACTGGTGCCGCGCGAGAACGTGCTGGCCATGCCCGAACTGTCGGGCCGCCGGATCCTGTCGGTGAATGCCGACGTGGGCGATTACGTCCAGCGCGGGCAACTGCTGGCGACGCTGGATGGTCAGGATCTGCACATCGACATCCGCGGCCTCACTTCCGAATACGAACGCACCCGCGACGAGCACGCCCGGGCGAGCACGCTGCAGTCCAGCCAACTGGTCAGCCGCGAATTCCTCAAGCAGAAGCAGGCCTCGCTGGACCAGGCGCGCGCGCAGCTGGACGACGCGCGCCTGCGCGCCGGCCGCACCCGCGTGCTCGCCCCGGCGTCGGGGCTGATCTACCAGCGCAGCGCCGCCATCGGCGGGCTCACCGCGGAGGACATGCCGCTCTTCAGCATCGTCGAGCAGGGGAAGATCGAGATGCAGGCCTCAGTGCCGGAAGCCATGGCCTATCGGCTGGTGCAGGGCATGTCGGTCGAGGTGCGCCTCGGCGGCCGTCCCGCGCCGCTGGAAGGCCGCATCCGCCTGATCGCGCCGCAGGTCGGCGGCGCCAGCCGCGCCACCGAAGTGCGCATCGCGCTGCCGGAGGGCACCAATGCCTCGGTCGGCACCTTCGTCGAGGCCCGCATCGCCATCGGCGAAGTCGCCGGCTGGGTCGTGCCGGCGATGGCGCTGCAGCAGGACACGCTGGGCCCGTACCTCTGGCAGGTCGATGCCAAGGACCAGGTCCGCCGGGTGCCGGTGACGGTGCTGATGCAGACGCCGGAAGACGTGGTGGTGCGCGAGGCGCTGGGCGGCCTGCGCATCGTCGGCAAGGCCGGCGCGCTGCTGCAGGACCAGGACATCGTCTCGGTCGCGGCCTCGGGAAAAGCGTCTTGAACGCGCCGATCCCGCCGCGCGACCGCGCGGCGAAGGCCACGATGACGAAGACGGTTGCAGTGACGCCGCGCGCCGCCACGCCGCGCGCCACGCGCCATGGGAGTGCACGGCCATGAAGTTCAGCGTCTCCACCTGGGCGATCCACAACCCCATCCCGCCGATCCTGCTGTTCATCCTGCTGACCCTGGCCGGCACCATCGCGTTCATCGAGATGCCGGTCACCAACATGCCCAACGTGGTCGTGCCCGTGGTCACGGTGCAGCTGGATCAGCCCGGCGCCACGCCATCGGAGCTGGAAACCCAGGTCACGCGCCGGGTCGAGGACACCCTGGCCGCAGTGCCCGGCGTGCGCAAGATCTCCTCGACCATCACCGAGGGCACGTCGCTCACGACCCTGGAATTCACGCTGGAAACCGACGTCGACCGTGCCGTCAACGACACCCGCAACGCGGTCGCCCGGGTGCGCCAGTTCCTGCCGGCCACGGTCCGCGAGCCGCTGGTGCAGCGCGCCGACGACAATGGTTCGTCGATCCTGACCTACGCGGTGGAATGGCCAGGGCACACGCCCGAGGCGCTGAGCTGGTTCGTCGACGACACCCTGAGCCGCGACCTGCTGGCGATCGGCGGCGTGTCGCGCGTGGTCCGCAGCGGCGGCGCCGATGAAGAGCTGACCGTCACCCTGGACCCGGCGGTGCTGTCCTCGCTCGGCATCGCCGCGGCGGACGTCGGCCGCCAGCTGGCGCAGACCCACGTCGAGGTGCCGGGCGGCCACCTGACCCTGCAGGGCGTGGAGTATTCGCTGCGCACGCTGGGCAAGGCCACCACCGTGGAGCAACTGGCCGCGACCCGTATCCAGCTGCCCAACGGCGGCGAAGTGACGCTCGGCGACCTCGGTCGCGTCGACCGCGGTCCGTCCGAGGCGCGCACCATTTCCCGCCTGGACGGCCAGCCCGCGGTGACCTTCTCGATCTTCAAGGCCAACAGCGCCAGCGAGATCAGCGTCGCCAATGCCATCGAAGAGAAGCTCGGCACCGTGGCCAAGGCCAACGACGGCATGGGGTTCAAGGTCGTGTCCTCCAGCGTGGTACTGACCGAGCGCGGCTACCGTTCGACGATGTTCACCTTCCTGGAAGGCGCGCTGCTGACCATCCTGGTGGTCTTCCTGTTCCTGCGCGACGCCCGCGCGACCTTCATCGCCGCGCTGGCGATCCCGCTGTCGATCATCCCGACGTTCCTGTGCATGGAGTGGCTGGGTTTCACGCTCAACTTCGTCAGCACCGTGGCCATCTCGCTGGTGACCGGCGTGCTGGTGGACGACGCGATCGTGGAGATCGAAAACATCCACCGGCACATGAAGGCGGGCAAGTCGCCGTTCCAGGCGGCGATCGTGGCATCCGAGGAAATCGGCCTGTCGGTGATCGCGACCACGCTGGTGATCTGCGCGGTGTTCGTGCCGGTGAGCTTCATGGACGGGGTGATCGGGCAGTACTTCATCCAGTTCGGCCTCACCGTGGCCATCGCGGCGTTCTTCTCGCTGCTGGTCGCGCGGCTGCTCACGCCGATGTTGGCCTCGCGGCTGCTGCGTCGTCCGCGCCACGTGCACGACGAACCGCAGGACAGCCCGCTGATGCGCCGTTACCTGCACGTGGTGGGCTGGACGCTGGAGCACCGGCTCAAGACCCTGCTCATCGCGGTGGCGACCATCGTGCTGTCGATCGCGCTGGTGCCGCTGCTGCCGTCCGGTTTCATGCCTTATCAGGACCTGGCGCAGTCCAGCGTCAGCCTGGAGATGCCGCGCGGCAGCACGCTGGAGCAGACCGACGCCGCCGCGCAGCGCGTGGCCAAGCTGTTGAGCGCCCGCCCGGAAGTCGCCTCGGTGCTGACCACCGCCGGCGAGGAAGTCGGCGGCATCAACCGCGCCAAGGTGCTGATCCAGCTGACGCCCGAGGAGGAGCGCGCGTTGAGCGAGCGCGACTTCGCCGCCGCGATGCAGCCCAGGCTCACCGCACTGGCGGATATGCGGGTGGTGTTCGACAACGCCTTCGGCGAGAAGGACGTGTCCATCGCGCTGGTGAGCGACGACACCGTCGCGCTGGCGCGCACCGCCGAAGCGGTGGAGCGGGGCATGCGCACCATCCCCGGCCTGGTCGGCATCGGCAGCAGCAACCGCCAGCAGCAGCGCGAGATCCATGTGGTGATGGATCCGGTGAAGGCCGCGCAGTTGGGCATCACCGCCCAGCAGGTGGGCGAGGCGATCAACATCTCGACCATCGGCGACGACGTCACCCGCCTGCCGAAGTTCAACGAGAAGAACCGCGAGATCCCGATCCGGGTGCGGCTGCCGCGCGACTTCGGCGACGACCTGTCGGTGCTCAACAACCTCAGGCTGATCGCGCCCGACGGCAGCAGCGTGCCGCTGTCGGCGGTCGCGACGCTGCGCTACGGCGTGGGCCCGGCCACCATCGAACGCTACGACCGCAAGCGTCAGATCAACGTGGAGGCCAACCTTGGCGACATCGCCCTGGGCACCGCGCTGGAGCGGATCGAAGCGCTGCCCGCGATGAAGAATCGGCCCGCATCGGTGGAAGTGCTGAACACCGGCGACGCCGAATTCATGGCGCAGCTGATGATGAGCTTCCTCAAGGCGATGGCCGCCGGCCTGCTGCTGGTCTATTCGATCCAGGTCCTGCTCTACAAGGACTGGCTGCAGCCGCTGGCGCGCATGGCGGCGTTGCCGCTGTCGCTGGGCGGCGCATTCCTGCTGCTGTTCCTCACCCGCACCGAACTGGGCATGCCGGCGATGATCGGCGTGATGATGTTGATAGGCATCGCCGACAAGAACTCGATCCTGCTGGTCGACCACATGCTGGAGAAGGTGCGCGAAGGCATGGACCGCCGCGAGGCGATCCTGTCCGCATGCCGGGTGCGCGCGCGGCCCATCATCATGACCTCGGTCGCGATGACCGCCGGCATGCTGCCGACCGCACTGGGCATCGGCCTGGACACCGCGTTCCGCGAACCGATGGCGATCGCGGTGATCGGCGGATTGATGTCCTCCACCGCGCTGAGCCTGCTGTTCATGCCGGTGATCTTCAGCTACACCCGCGGCCTGGAAGAGCGGGTGATGGCGAGGATGCGCCGCCGCGCCGGACGCGACGGCCACCACGACGCGCTGCCCGAGCAGGCCTGACCAACGCAGCGCCGCCCGGATGGGCGGCGCTGCGGTATGCGCATATCGATCCGCTTGGAATGATGCATGCATTCAAGGCCCCGATAGCGGGGCAACTGGCGGCGGTCAGCCGCCCAGCAATGAAGTCGACGCAGCGGGCACGCGACTGTGTGGTCGTCGCTCCATCCTCTGCAGGCGTTGGCGCATCCGCGAAAGACGCAGCGGCTCACTGATCAAGTAACCCGGTATCGACTGCGTAGGGCAGGCCCCGGCCTGCCCTACGCGACATCACCGCCGCAAATCAATCACCATCGAAACCCGTAGCCCGGGTCCGCGCGAAGCGCGAACCCGGGATGGATGGCGCCGGTATTTTCGGATGAAGTCGTTGGTCTTGTGAACGCTGGATCGTTTATGTCTGCAAATTGGCCAGAAGCAGGATTTCGTATGGCGCATAAGCCGAAGGCGTCATGCGCATTGAACGGTAACGATGCCAAGCGCTTTAAGAGGGGGCGGTTTCAAGCCCGAGGTGCAACACGGTTAATTACTGCATGGTTCCGTTGGGGGTTTGGTCCAGATCGATCAGTGCGTTGTAAAGTTCCAGCGGTGTGCGCCAGCCGTGTCGCTTACGTGGACGGGTGTTGAGGCTCAGGGCAATGGCGTTGAGTTGATC
>JBKJTC010000093.1:0-25167 GCA_046590925.1 Lysobacteraceae bacterium
GCGCTGGCCGGTGCGTCGCCGTGGGTCGCGGCCGAGTGGCTGTTCCCGTAACTGCTGGGCGACACGCTCGGCCATGGCCTGTATCCCTCGCATCTGCTGCGCCAGATCGCCGATGTCGGCGGCGCGGCCGGCATCACCTTTCTGCTGATCCTCGCCAACGAAGCCGTGGCCGCGGCCATCGTGCGCCGCCGCGATGGCGCGCGCGCACTGGCCAAGCCACTGGCGATGGCCGCGTGCGTGGTGATCCTGATGGCCGGCTACGGCGGCGTGCGCCTGTCGATGCTTTCGGCGGCGCCGGCAAGCACCGACAAACCGCTGCGCGTGGGCATGGTGCAGTCGAATATCGTCGACTACGAACGCCTGCGCCGCGAAATGGGCGCGTATGAAGTGGTCCGCCACGTACTCGACACGCATTACGCGATGTCGCGCGAAGCGGTCGACCGACATCGGGTCGATGCGCTGCTGTGGTCGGAGACCGTGTACCCGACCACGTTCGGTAATCCCAAGAGTGAAGGCGGCGCCGAACTCGACCGCGAGATCCAGGAGTTCGTGTCCGCCGCTGGCGTGCCGCTGGTGTTCGGCACCTACGATCTGGATGCCGTCGGCGAATACAACGCGGCCGCCTTCCTGCGGCCGCAGGCCGCGTCGCTGGGCTTCTATCGCAAGACCGACCTGTTCCTGTTCACCGAATACGTGCCGCAGTGGCTCGACGGGCCGACCTTCCGTCGCTGGATGCCCTGGGCTGGCACCTGGACGCGCGGCGACGGCGCGCGCGTGTTCCCGCTGCAACTGGCGGATGGGCGCGAGATTCCGGTCACGCCGCTGATCTGTCTGGACGACGTGAACAGCGATCTGGCGATCGACGGCCGGCGGCTGGGCGCGCAGGCGATCCTGGGCATGTCCAACGACTCCTGGTTCACCGGCCACCCGGCCGGCGCGAACCTGCATCTGGCGGTGGCGGCGTTCCGCAGCATCGAAACCCGGCTGCCGCAGCTGCGGGTGACCAACAACGGCGTCAGCGCGGTCATCGACGCGACCGGCACGGTGGTCGCCAGCACGGCGATGGACGAACAGAAAATCCTGATCGGCGAAGTACAAACGGGCGAACCGCCCGCGACGCTGATGGTGGCCTGGGGCGACTGGGTCGGTCGCGCGGGATTCGCGTTCCTCCTGTTGATGGCGCTGTCCGCCGTCGGTGCGGCGCTGACGAAGCGCGCCGCACGCAATGCGGCGCCTTCCGCATCGATAACGACATCACCGCAAGACTTTCGGGCCGACGTCGTCGTGCTTGCGCCCGCATGGCGCATCGCAGCGGGTCTGCTGCAGGCAATCGCCCGCGGAAGCCTGCTGTGGATGGGCGCGGCGCTGCTGTTGCTGGACAACCCGGAGACAAATCGTCTCACCCAGATCTGGACCTTCGCCGCGCTGGTGCTGGCGCCTGAGCTTGCCGCGTGGTGCATCCAGCGCGCCTTCGCCGCGACGCTGCGCATCGAGGGCGACGCGCTGGTGCTGGAACAGCGCGAACGACGCACCGAGATTCCACTGAACAACATCGCATCAGCGACGCTGTGGACGCTGCCGATTCCCGCCACCGGCGTATGGCTGACGCTCGACTCCGGGCGACGCTGGTCGCACGGCATCGCGCTGCGCGATCCTGCGGCCCTGATCGATGCACTGGTCCGTGCCGGGGCGCGACCAGCGCTGTCCGACACCCTCACCGGCCGCGCGGCGGCCTACATGCGCACGCGTCTGGCCGTGCCGCGCAAGGCGATCGATCGCATCGCGCTGAAGTTCGTGCTGTTCCCGCTGGTGCCCGCACTGCCCGCCTTCCGCCTGCACCAGCACATCGCGTTCGGCGGCACCTTCGGCGAGTACCACAGCTTCGGCCTGCAGGCCTATCTCATCGCGCTGCTGATCTGGTGGGCCACCTGGGCGATCCATCTGGCGATGTTCGCCGCAGCGTTGCGCGTCGCGATCGAAGCGGGCACGTGGCTGTCGCTCATGCTGCGTCCCGCAAGCGCGATCGACGTGCGCAGGACGCTCGAATTCCTCGGCCGACTGGTGTTCTACGTCGGCGTGCCGGCGTGGCTGGCGATCCGCTTCCTGGCTTGATCGCCGATTGACGCGTTCGGGTGCCGGGGCGACCATGGGTTGAACCCGCGACCGAGGCGAACCGCTCCCGGAGGAATGACGATGCCCGAGCGCCGCATTGATCCGGTTCAGGACAGTTTTATCGCTGCATTGCTTCGTAGGAGGGCCTTCAGGCCCGAGCTTCAGGCCGCAAACCGATGATCAAAAAAAGCTCGGGGCTGAAGCCCCTCCTACGCAAGAAGAGCGATCGATTCGGACATGTCCCCACCGGATCGGTCGCGCACGTCAACGGCGACGCACAAGGCATCCATCTTCATGAAAAAACTCTGCAGCTACTGTAAGGAACGGCCGGCAGAGGCCGGCGTCCTGCCTTGGTACACCATTCTTCTGTTTTTTGTGCTTCCAGGCGGAGGCGTATCCTCCAACATCTGCGCGGACTGCGCGGGCGGCAGGAACCTGTTGGCGCTTCTCGTACTGGCCGCGGCTGTGGTGGTGGCGTTCGTGGTCGCTGTGATCCTCTGGGGAACATGAAGCACGACCCGCTCCCTTTGCTGGCTGCACTGGTCATCGCCTGCGCGGCCGGAGGATGTTCCGCCTCCGGCGCGGATCTTCTTTCCGACAGGAGCCGCTGGAGCGAAGACTTCACACGATTATCTCCGCCAACTCCAGAGTGCCCCGGCGGCAGCGTAGCGGCGCTTGAAACGCGGATGGATGTCATCGGGCCGCATACGCTGGCTTCCTTCAAGACAATGGAGGCAAGCTCGAAGCAGGAGAGGCAGGAAATCGGAACGACCACCGTCTTTCTCTATCCGCTTTCTGCGTTCGTCGAAGAGCACCTGACGGCGTCCGATCGGATCCATGCCTTCGGCTCCACCTCCAACCCCGATGAATCTCCCTGGTGGGCGTTCCGGGGCGTCTTGGCCGCACACGGCGATTGCATCATCCATGTCGACATCACCGGATACGATCATGGATAAGACTCATGGTCATGCATTCCAGCCGAATGCGCTTCGCGGCGCGATTCTTGCGCTAAGCGCACTGCTCGCAGCATGCGGCTCCTGCGGTTCCAACGAGGATGCGATCGTATCCGCGCGCAGCCTGTCGCAGCCCAGGCTTGCGCAGCTGTTTCGCGACCTGCAGGCACTGGACACCGCCTTCGGGCAGCATCGCGCGCATCTCGATGCCGGCACCGGGATTCCCGATGCTTTCCGCGATCTCGCTGCGCAGTCCATCGTGATCGACGGACACATCGCACGCGTGCATCTGTCCGGTTGCGCGGACGACAAGGTGCTTCTGATCGCGAAAAGTCTCGACAAGCGCGGTCGCGAGGAGATCATGCTGCTGCCCGGCGAGGCGAAAGACGCACGCGTTCTCTGGCGATCCGAGTGATGATTGACGGCTCGATTCTCTGAATCATGAACGTGCCCCGCAGCCTGACGTATCCCAACAAATTCATTTCGAAATCACAGGAATACCCGCATTCACGCTGGCATTCGAGCGCTGCTCTTGATCTGCCTGATCTTTTGGACGCGACGGGGTTCGCATATGTCGTAGGCTGGGCTGAGCGCAGCGAAGCCCAGCGTCGCATCGGGCCAATCGCAGCTGCCCCCACAGGCTGGGCTTCGCTGCGCTCAACCCAGCCTACGAGTGCTGTTCGACATCCTGCATCCGGTATCTGCTTGTCATCCATCTGTGTTCGTGGGCCGCGAGATTTTGAACAGGCACTCGCAGCCCATCAAAACAGGTTCATCGCCTGCCGATACGGAATTTCGTTCATACCGATTGCGGCGCAGCGTGCCCAATGCGAATCCCGGCCTGTGTATTCAGCCGGTCTCTCGTGATGGAAACTCAAGCGCGCACAAGCGCCCACTTCAACGCAAGGAGCACACACATGATGATCGGTAAAATCCGGCTGTTGTCTCTGGCGGCATCGATGCTCGCGGCAGGCCTGATCCTGACGCCCAATCCGGCGGAGTCCTTCCAGCGCACCACCGTGACCGAATGCGAACCCTACGAACCGTACCCGGGCGCCAATCACCAGCGCTGCACCCGATACCATTACAACGACGGCATATTGATGTTTACCAGCGTTTATTACGTCGACGAGAACGGCATGTGGTACCGCATCTAGTCGCGAAGATCGGCGCGATGCGCCACGCAACACCTGCTCCGGGCCGGCTCCGCTTGGCGGGTCGGCCCGGAGCGTTTCTGCTAGCCGTCATCGGCCCATCCGCACACGGAATCGCGACATGCTGAAGACGTATCGTGCGAGTGGCCACTGCCGCAAGGTCACGGTGGAAGCATCGCTGGACCTCGAACAGTCCAGCTATCGATGGAGTTGCTCGATCTGTCGCCGCAACCGCTTCTGGCCCGCCGTCGCGATGCCGGAACACTTCCGTATCATTCCGGGCGAAGACGACTCGAAGGGGCCATTCCGCACGATTGTCCGGGCTTGACGACCGCGTTTCGGGCAAATATGTTAGTCGTTACATAAATAACGACGAATTTCCATGGACTACATCGCCCAGCTCGGACTCGTCGCCCTCGGCAGCCGCATGCGCGCCATCAGCGACCGTCTCTATGCCACCGCCGACGAGGTCTATCGGGCCTCCGGTCTGCAACTGCAGGGGCGCT
The DNA here is from genome assembly GCA_046590925.1 of Lysobacteraceae bacterium. Classification (GTDB taxonomy): domain Bacteria; phylum Pseudomonadota; class Gammaproteobacteria; order Xanthomonadales; family Xanthomonadaceae; genus Lysobacter_I. The sequence goes on from JBKJTC010000093.1 coordinate 4,726, forward strand.
GGCTGCCGCTGCTGCGCATCCTCCACGACCGCGGGCCGCAGACCGTGGGCGAGATCGCCGAAGCCGTGGGCCAGACCCACTCCGCGGTGAGCCAGCTGGCCGACAAGCTGACCGACCTGGGCTGGGTGGATGTGGCGATCGATGCCGCCGACAGGCGCCGCCGCCGCCGGCTGGTGCTGACCGCGCACGCCCAGACCGAACTGCGCGCGGCCAAGCCGCTGTGGCGCGCGATCGAGGATCTGTTCACCCGCCACTGTCGCGAACAGGGCATCGATCTGCTGCACACGCTGGCGACTTTCGAAAGCGTGCTGGCGCCCACGCTCGCCGACGCCATCGTCGAACGCGCCGCCACCCAGGACCGCTCCGCGCTGCGCATCGTGGCGTTCGATCCGGCACTGCGCGATCACTTCTACCGGCTCAACGAAGCCTGGCTGCGCAAATATTTCTACGTCGAGGAAATCGACCATCGCGTGCTGTCGGATCCGGAAACCGAGATCATCGCGCGCGGCGGCACCATCCTGTTCGCGATGCTGGGCGACGAGGTCGTGGGCACCTGCGCGCTGATGCCGGAAGCCAACGGCGCCGACGCTGAAGGCGTGGACGTGAAAGATACGTTCGAGCTCACCAAGATGGCGGTGGACGAACAGCGCCAGGGCCTGGGCATCGGCCGCGCACTGATGGAAGCGGCGATCGACGAATTCAGGCGCCGCGACGGGCACAGGCTGTTCCTGGAAACCAACAGCAAGCTCACCCCGGCCTTGCGCCTGTACGAGAGCATGGGCTTCGAGCACCAACCGTCGATGAAACCCGACTCGCACTACGATCGTGCCGACGTCTACATGGTGTGGCGCGACCCGGCGCGGCCCGCGGCCTGAACGCGCTGCGCCGCACCATTGGGCGCGTAGCGCTGCAAACGAATTCATGGCGGCCCGCGGCGCTGACAGCCACCGCACGGCGTGGCAAGGTGCAGCGACCGACGCTGTCGCCCTTCGAGTCTTCCCGGTGAAATCCATCGCTCCACTGCTGCTTTCGGGCACGCTGCTTTCGACCACGCTGCTGCTCGGCTTCGCGACGCAGGCCCGCGCGCAGGCGCCCGCGCCCGAACAACGCACGCTGAGCCTCGAACCCGCCACGGGGCGATGGTGGGACCACGCCACCGTCTATGAGATCTGGCCGCGCTCGTTCAAGGATTCCGACGGCGACGGCAACGGTGATTTCAACGGCATGACCGCGAAGCTCGATTATCTGAATGACTTCGGCGTCGATGCGATCTGGCTCACGCCGGTGTTCGAGGCGCCGTCGTACCACGGCTACGATTTCCAGGATTTCTACAGCGTCGAGCGCGATTACGGCACCATGGCCGACTTCGAGCGCTTCATCGCCGAAGCGCACAAGCGCGACATCAAGGTCATCCTCGATCTGGTGCTGAACCACATCTCCGACAAGCACGAGTGGTTCCTGAAGTCCGCGCGCCGCGAACCGGGTTACGAGGATTATTTCGTCTGGCGCGACCAGCGCCCCGAAGGCTGGGGCCAGGCGTGGTCGAACCAGCCGAATCCCGAAGCGGTGTGGCACTGGAACGACACGCGCAAGGCGTATTACTACGGTGCGTTCGGCGGCTCGCAGCCGGACGTGAATCTGAAGAATCCGAAAGTCGTCGACGAACTCGACCGGCTCGCGGCGTTCTGGCTGAAGAAAGGCGTGGACGGCTTCCGCCTCGACGCCGTGCGTTACGCGATCGAGGACGGTCCGCTGTCGCAGCAGGCGGACACGCAGGCCACCATCGACTACTGGACCGGCTTCACGCAGCGCGTCAAAGCCATCAACCCGGATGCATTGCTGGTCGGCGAAGCCTGGGCCGCACTGGACACCACCGGCCGCTACCGCAACGGCGGCCGCGGGCTGGACGCCGGCTTCGATTTCGACTTCGGCAATATCGTCATCAATCTCCTCAACCCCGACGCCACCCGCCGCGCCGATTTCGGCACGCTCAGCGACACCGACAGCGGCAAAAAACGCGAGAGCCTGTGGGCCAATCTGCAGCAGCGCGCCGCCGCCGCGCCGATGGGTTATTTCTCGCCGTTCCTGACCAACCACGACCAGAACCGCGTCATGCACACGCTGCAAGGCGACGCGGCCAAGGCGCGCATCGCCGCCAGCCTGCTGCTGACCTCACCCGGCACCGCCTATCTGTACTACGGCGAAGAGATCGGCCTGTCGCAGTACGCGACCGGCGAAGACCGCTACCGCCGCGCGCCGATGCAGTGGACCGAAGACGCCAACGCCGGCTTCAACGCGAGTGGCCGCAACTGGATCGACCTGCGCGCACCGCGCGGCTATCGCGGCGACCAGGGTGCGTGGTGGTCGAAATACTGGAAGCAGCAGCGCGGCAAGGGCGTCTCGGTCGCCGCGCAGCAGGCCGATCCGCAATCGCTCTACCAGCACTACAAACGCCTGCTCGCGGTGCGGCGCCAGAACCCCAACCTGCAGCAGCCGCAGACCCTGCACTACCACCCCGTCGCCGATGCGAACGTCTGGGTGCTGCAGGCCGGCGGCGGCGATCGCGACACGTGGGTGGTGATCAATCTCGATCCCGCCAAACCGGCGACGCTGGATGTGCCCGAAGCGCTGCGCGGCGAGCGCGTGGAGCAGCTCAGCGGAGACAGCAAAACGTTGCGCACACAGATGACGCTGGCGCCGGGGCAGACCTGGGTGTTTTGATACGTAGGAGGTGCTTCAGCCCCGAGCTCTTTCGATCATCGGGTCCGCGACCAGGAGCTCGCGCCTGAAGGCCCTCCTACAAAGGCATGCAGCGTCTTGCAGACCTCCGGAACGACGGAGCCGGACGATTCCACGTCCTTCAAACCATTCCGCCCCTGTTTCTCCGCCGCCACCGCACCTACACTGCCGACAGTTCCCGACTCTGGACAGCGGCATGACCTACCAAGACACCGTCGCCCCGAATCCTGCGCGCTCATGGATGGCCCACATGTCGGCCGGCCTCGGGATCCTGTCGCTGATGGGCGTGCTGTGTTTCCACTTCCCGGAACTGCTGACCAGCAAGGAATTCCGCGCCACGTATTCGGAGACCCTGGCGCGCAATCTGCTGTTGATCGGCATTATCGCCGCGTTCGCGATGGGCACGCTCGCGATCCTGCGCAACCGCAACCGGCGCATCGCATTGACCGGGGTGATCTCGGCGGCGCTGGCGGTGCTGCTGGGCGGGGCCACCATCCACTTCAACGAGATCGAATCCACGCCGTACTCGCTGGGTCTGGACTGGTTCGTGATGTCGCTGTTCTTCTCGACGATCGTGTTCGTGCCGATCGAGCGCATGCTGCACGTGCGCAACCAGTCGCCGCTGCGCCCCGAATGGCGGACCGACCTCGCCTATTATTTCGTCGGCCACATCCTGGTGCAGTTCATCCTGATCGCGGTCACCGCCTCCACGACGACGATGGACGCATTGATCGCCAGCGACACCGTGAAAACCGCGATCCAGTCCTGGCCGATCTGGCTGCAGTTCATCCTCGCGGTGTTCGTCGCCGACGTCTTCCAGGCCGGGCTGCACCGGATCTATCACAACGTGCCGTTTCTCTGGCGTTTCCACGCCGTGCACCATTCCAGTCGGCACATGGACTGGCTGGCCGGCTCGCGCATCCACCTGATCGAAATCCTGCTGACCCGCACCGCGGTACTGACGCCGCTGGTGGTGCTGGGCTTCTCGGCGCCGGCCATCAACGGCTACGTCATCCTGGTCGGCGTGCAGGCGGTGCTGGCCCACGCCAACCTGCGCATCAATTTCGGCTGGCTGGAATACGTGCTGGTGACGCCGCGCTACCACCACTGGCATCACGCGCGGCACGTCGATTACATGGACGTGAACTACGCCATCCACCTGCCGCTGGTCGACATGCTGATGGGCAGCTTCAAACGCCCACCCGCGAACACCTGGCCCGAAGAATACGGCGTGATGAAACTGGAAACCGTGCCCACCGGCATCGTCGCGCAGACGCTGATGCCGTTGCGCGCGAAGAAGACGTTTGAGGATTTTGTGGGGAAGCCGTAGGGTGGGGTGAGCGCAGCGATGCCCACCATCCCGCCCTATCCGCAACGATACGAATCAAACGAAGTCGGCCGCCTCATGGACGTTCGAAGATATTGCAGCATCGTAGGGCGGGTGATAACCCGCCTTTTGCAATTAGAGCACCGCATACGACCCGATCACGCTGCCCCACGATTCGTCGTAACCCGCGGTACGACCGCTTCGACGTGGCGGGTTTCACCCGCCCTTCGAGCTAATGATTCGAGAAATTAACCCGACTCAATTTTTTCAAATTGAAAATCAAATGCATTCATTTTGGCCTTCAAAACCTCGGGATAAAGCGACCGCAGCTCGTCCGTTACCAAAGCGCAATATTTTTCTTTCGTTTCGATCACAAGACCACATTTACACAATACGCCAATACAAAATTGCAAAAGCGAGATGCTGCGCGGAAAATGCTTAACACCTAACTTTTCAATTTCATTTCCAATAGATAAAAGTGCCATCTCAACGTTTTTTTCGTGCCCGGAAACCCGATCAAATTTCATCGAAGCAGATAAAAAAGAGTAAAGGTTCTCTCCAAATCGAACCCAGCTGTCAGGAGCAACTTCCATCGGAATTTTGCCAGCAGCGACCCATTCTGCAAACTGATCGACGAGAACACGCTGATCATCAACGTAATGCCAGCTCTGCTCTTGTATCAAGCCTGCCCACTCTTGGAAACCCAATACAACCTGATCCAATTGCTCCACAGAGGCGCGAAGCTGCGCGGCAAGCCTTTTATGTCGCCACCCGACATTTTTACCTTTGTATGCCAAGGCATGTGTAGAGACAGACCAAGCGTGCTCGAAAGCACTCCTAATTTGAACCTCAAATTGAACTGATGTAAGCGCCCCTTCCCTTAGGACATCATCTTTGAGCGATCCAATGAACCGCGTTGAGTCGAAACGGAAGACGTCCGGATCCTTCTTTGAGCTTGCCCTTGCTTTCAGTGAGCGCTCAGTAAACCTGTCGCTAAGAAAGCTAACCACCGATGGCTCATCGCTTAAAGTAGGCACGATTATGGCGCAAGCATACAAATCATCAACCTCGCTCCATTGCTTGTAACGCCCACCCTCCAGTTTCTCTGCAAGAGATGCGACTCCCTTCACACGACCCAAGAACGCATATCCATTTTCTTCGCAAAATTTTGAGACAATATCTCTGACTCTGGCCCCTGTCTGCTCGACATAGGTATTTATAAATGCATGCTTCCTTTCGACGGCCGGTGGGATAATCATGTGGACAAAAGTTGTCGCATGTATTGAATCCTGCGCTCTCGAGGGCCTTTGTCATTCGACGCCGATCTTGCGGAATCGAAATATGCCATAAGATCATGATCTTTCTGTCGCTCAAGTTCGTTATCTACGCGAGACAAAAACTCCAATAAGCGAGTAGAAGCTAGAGTTGGCGGAACCAACTTTCCTTCTTGCAATAATGAATGAACTGCACCAAATAGAGAGTAGAAATCGGCTTGATTGCGTAGCCGGCTAGCGGCCATATCCTTAGGCTCTTGCGATGAATTTATAATTTCTAGCAAGGCGACGATTGCACGCTGGAAATGCGCAATTATTTCATGCTTTAAGTCCCAGTCACTATCGCGAGAACTGAAGGCCTCGTCCAGAAGCTCTTGAGAATAACCCTTCGGCCCTTCCTCGATAAGCAAAAGGAGAATTGCAACAAACTCGACATCCTTCATTTGCTTCTTCGACTGTGTAGCAAAACGTGGCACGTTGGCAGGCAAGATCTCAGCCATCCACTGCGCTTGATCTTCCGCAGCAGATATGAACTCTCCATCGAGACGTGCATGCCTCAATTCTTGCTGCGTTAACTTGGCCACATTTCTATTAATTCGATCGAATATCCCATTAATGATCTCTTCGTCATCGGTAGGAACATACTCAACAAGGAATTGGTACGACCACACCTGTTTCTTAAGAGCATCATCAAGATTTTGAAAATACTTTCCTCTAGCGGTAGCAATATTGCTTCTGTCCCGCACAGGAAAGTCTCCACGGATGAACTCAAGAAGCGTCGTAAGACGTTGCTTTCCATCAACCACGTGATATACCGACCGACCATCTGCGCTGATATCTTCAAACAAGAAGATGGCAGGTGCCGGGTAGTTCAAGAGGACTGTATCGACAAAGTAGTCTTTGAATTCTTGGTTCCAGACACTGCGCCTTTGGTATGGTGGATTCAGGTCCAGCAGATCGCGTTGTGCAATGTCGTAGAACCAACTAATTGTTTGGAAGTTATGACGCCTAGACATGATTCGAGCTTCCCTATGATTTGCACATCATCTCTAGTTTATTGCCAAACGGTCAACAAGCACGACTCAAGATGCTTTTCGACTGCATCAATTGGTCAGCTTGGCGTCGCCGCCCCATTTCCAGAAGATCCCCTTTGACTCAACTAATCTAATCCCCCTACCAAAACCCCTCCCCCTCCCGCTCACTAACCACCCTGACGCTGTACTCCGCCATCCTCCGAATCAAATCCTCCGGCGGCGGCTCGTCATACCGAACCCGCAGCATATGCGCCGTAGTGTCATGCGCTTCCAGCTCCTTCCGGAAATGCTCCAACACCGCAGCAGGCGGAGCAAAGCTCAGATGCGCCTTGTGCGCAGAGAACGCATACACGAACCGCGGTTCGACGAAGAGCGGGTTCCCCCACTTGATGGTTTCCTCCGCCTGCGGCGCGGCGCGCTTGAGGATGGCGTGGAGCGCGCGCAGGTGCGGCTGGCCGGCGCCGGGGGCCGCGCGGATGTACTCGTCGATGGTGGTCGGACGTGGGTTTGCCATCGCATGCGTCCCGGACACGGGTGAAGCCGACCTTCGCCAAGGGCGCGTCGCTGAAGGACCCGGACGGTCTGTTCAACCCGTAACCCGTAAGGCGGGTCTCGCACCCGCCGACTGAACGAAGCGACGCACCGCGCCAAACAACGAGCGGTCTGTGGCGGACTGACTCGCAGACAGATTCGATTTGGATCGGTGCCAAAAGCGGCGGGTGCGAGACCCGCCCTACGGGGCTGATCGGCGAGGCGATCGCGTGCAATTACGAAGCGAAACCGAAACCCGCGAAGAAGCCGAAACCCTGAGGTGATCGGCGCGCGATCTGGCGTAAACGCGAGGCGCACGGGGCGCGGATCGCGCGCGGAAACCCCCACGCTTGCGCCTCCGAATCTGAACAAAATGACAGGCCCGGGCGGGATTTGCCCGCATGCTGTAGGATGGCCGCACAAAACGCTGCATTCGCGCGTTGCGTCCCGAACTCCAGACGGCCCTGCGGCACCCACGGCCCTCCCATTCTTCCGGCTCGCTCCGCTCCCTTTCCTGCGTCCGCACCCCCTACGGGACGACGCCCACCGGGAGCCATCATGCCCACGATTTACGCTTTTCCGTTCGTTTCTGCTGCCAAAGGCACCATCGCGGTCTGTTCTTGAACGCGGTCGTCCGCGAAAAAGAGGTGCATTGCAGCCGTTGCGATGCCCTTTGCTGCCGCCTCACCGTGGTGCTGTTCGAGGAAGACGCCATTCCGGCGCACTTGACCGAGCGCAACGAACAGGGCGTGACGGTGATGGCACGCGATGCCGACGGCTGGTGCGTCGCGCTGAACAATGCGCGGATGAATTGCGGCATCTACGAAACACGTCCGGCGATCTGTCGCAAGTTCACGATGGCCGGGCCCTATTGCCGCGATGTGCGCGCCGAAGCCAGTCGTGCGCAGCATTCCGTTCCAATCACTCTGGTGCGCTGAGAGGTTTTATCGATGCCCCGCAAGTCAAACGCTCCCGCTAACGCTCCTGCTGCCACGGATGCAGCCGCTCCCGCCGCCAAGCCGGCGCCCGCGCCGTCGACGGCCGCCAAGTCCGGCACCGGCGACATCTTCCGCAAGCCCAAGGAAGACAAGCGCAGCGCGCTGACGCACGAAAAGATCGCCGATGATCTGGTTGCTTTCCAGCGTGCCGGCGGCAAGATCGAAGTGCTGGGCAATACCCAGACGCTGAAATCCATCAAGCCGCCGGAAACGCCCGCGGCCGCCGCTTTGCGAAAGGATCGCGAAGCCGCATCGGCGACGCCCGCCGAGTGATCCAAGCCGCCGCAGAGATGCGGCGGTCTGGTATTCGCAATAACGTTACGCCGCGCGTGCGCCCATGCCGCGGGGCTCTTCGATTTGCTGCGCGGTCTGCACGCGCTCCTGCTGATTGCGTTCGGCCGAGGCCAGCCGGCCAAGGACAGCTTCTGCGTCGCTCAGGGCGTCGGCGATGCCGGCGCTATGCAGGGAGCCGGGTCGCGGTCGAGGCAACTCTGGCCGCTGGGCGAAAAACTGGCGTCGTGGGTGCAGGGCCACAGCGCGCGCGGCGCGGTAGTGCGGCGGCAATCGTTGCGGCCGATGCGCGGCGATGCCATCCGTGTCTGCATGTAGCGGTCGTCATCGGCCGGCGTCCTCAAAATACTGACCGGATCATGCCACAGCGCAGTACGCGGGTTTCGACCCGGATCCCGGCTCCGGCCGGTGTGAAGGTGCCGAATCGCCCATGCCAAAGCCGGCGGACCGGCTCTACACTCCGGACATGAACAGAATCAATCTCAGCCTCGCGCTCGCCGCCCTTATCGTCCTCACGCCCACCGCCCTGCCCGTGCTGGCGCTGGACGGCAAATGGACCCCCGAGCAGGTGCTCGATCTCGATCCGAAGTGGCTGAAGCAGCAGGGGCTGAAGCTGCCACCGTCGGCGCTGTGGGACGGCAGGCGCGGCACCGGGCTGCTGACCGGCACGGTGAATATCGCCGGCTGTTCGGGGGCGTTCGTCTCCGATACCGGCCTGATCGTGACCAATCACCATTGCCTGTTCGGGCTGGTGCAGGAACACAGCACGCCACAGCGCGACCTCATCACGAATGGTTTTCTGGCGCGCAGCCAGGCCGAAGAACTGCCGGGCAGCACGATGCGGGTGGAGATTCCCAGGCGCTTCACCGACGTCACCGCGAAGATCCTGGCGGCGGTGCCGGCCGGCGCCGAACCGCTGGCGCGGCTGCAGGCGATCGACGCCCGCCAGAAGGCGCTGGTCGCCGAATGCCAGCAGCAGCCCGACACCAAGTGCAAGGTCGCGGCCTTCGACGACGGCGTGACCTACACGCTGATCGAATCGATCGAGCTGCGCGACATCCGTCTGGTGTACGCGCCGCCGCGCGCCATCGGCGAGTTCGGCGGCGAAGTGGACAACTGGTCGTGGCCGCGGCACACCGGCGATTTCGCCATCGCCCGCGCCTGGGTGGGCGCGGACGGCCGCCCGGCGGAACGCGCGGAGGGCAACCGCCCGTACGCGCCGGAATTCTTCTTCCCGATCTCGAAGCGCGGCCTGGACGAGGGCGATTTCGTGATGGTGCTGGGCTACCCGGGCATCACCTACCGGTCGCTGATCGCCGAGGAAATGCGCGAGCGCCGCGAACGTTTCTTCGTGCGTCGCGAAGACGTGTTCGGCGAATGGATTTCGCATCTGGAACGCAGCAGCGCCGACGACGCGCAGGGCAAGATCGCGGTCGCGGCGAATCTCAAGGGCATCCTCAACCGCTACAAGAACGCGCAGGGCCAGATCGCCGGGCTGGACCGCGGGCGGATGGTCGACAACCAGCGCAAGAAGGACGACGCAGTGGCCGCATGGGCCGCGCAACATCCCGAACACGCCGCCGCGGTGGCCGCGCGCGACGCGCTGCGCACGCTGCTGGCGGAGCGCGAACGCACCTGGGAGCGCGACTTTCTGCTGAATCTGGTGCCGATGGGCGCCGAAACCGTGGCCGGCGGCATTCCGCCGCTGCCCAAAAGCCTGTACTACGGCGCCAGCCTGGCGCACAACGCGCACGAACGCGCGAAGCCGGACGCGACGCGCGCAGCGGGCTATACCGAGGCAGAACAGACGAAGCTGCGCGAACGGCTGCGCCGCGAGCAGAGCAACTACTTCGCCGCCGCCGATCAGCGCGTGTTCGCGGCGCTGGTGCGACGCGCGTTGGCGCTGCCGCAGGACCAGCGCATCGCCGCGGTCGACGCGCGCTTCGGCGGGCTGTCGTCCGAACAGATCGACGCCGCCATCGCAGCGATGTACGCGAATTCGCCGCTGCTGGACGCGACCGCGCGCGACGCGATGCTGGGCGAAACCATCGACGCGCTGACCGCGCGCAAGGATCCGCTGCTGGACTTCGGCATCGCCTGGAATCGCGACCTGCGCGCGCTGCGCGAACGCGAGCGCGACTGGAACGCGCGCAGCGCGATCCACCGCCCGGTGTGGCGGCGCGCGGTGGCGGCCGCGGCGGGCAAGCCCATCGCGCCGGACGCCAACGGCACGCTGCGCATCAGCTTCGCGCACGTACAGGGCTACGCGCCGCGCGACGGCGTGCGCTACACGCCGTTCACCACTCTGGCCGGGGTGCTGGAAAAAGACACGGGCAAGCCGCCTTTCGAAGTGCCGGCGACGGTCCGCGATGCCGCGCAGCGCGCGGGCGCGATGCGGGTGAACTTCCTCGCCGACGGCGACACCAGCGGCGGCAATTCCGGCAGCCCGGTGATCGACGGCCGCGGCGCGCTGGTCGGCCTCAACTTCGACCGGGTGTGGGAAAACGTCGCCGGCGACTTCGGATTCAATCCGGCGGTGTCGCGCAACATCAGCGTCGATATCCGCTATCTGCTGTGGCTGCTGAAGGACGTGGAACATGCCGACGGGCTGCTGCGCGAACTGGGCACCGGCGTGGAATGACGCGATATGATCGCTCCGCGACCGCCCGGCACCCGCCCGGGCGGCTTCGGACGGGACGGCGGCATCGAGTCGACACCATGGACCGGTGATGTGCGTACAGGGCCGATGGACCGGCTGATCGCTGCTTCCGCAGGCGTTCTACCTGTTTCACGCAGCACGGCACGGGCAACGACGCTATGAATCTCACCGATCTGATCAATCGGCGCGCATCAGTGGAAAAACCCGAGCTGGAGGCGCTGGCCGCGGCGCTGTGGCCGAAACTCGAGCGCCTGGCCGCGCACCAGCTGCAGGGCCGTCGCGGGCTGACCCTGCAGGCGTCGGATCTGGCCCAGGACGCCTACATCGCGCTGATGCACGAGTTCCCGGGGCGATTCAACAACCGGGAACATTTCTACGCGCTGGCCGCGCGGATCGTGCGCAACATCGTGGTCGACTACATGCGCCGGCGCAGCGCCGACAAGCGCGGCAGCGGCCTGCCGTTCGAGCGCCTGGACAAGATCGAGAACGAGGTGGCGGCGCCGATCGACGACACCGTGGACTGGATCGCAGTGGACGCCGCGCTCACCGTGCTGTCGCAGCATCACGAGGCCGCCGCGCAGGTGGTCGAACTGAAATTCTTCGCCGGCTTGACCAACGAACAGATCGCCGAAGCGATGGGGCTGTCGCGCGCGACCGTGATCCGCCATTACCGGTACGCGCGGGCCTGGCTGATCGACCACTTCGGCGCGGAGCCCGGCGCGGATGGTTGAACGCTGGGAAGACGAGACGACCAGGGACGGCGGCGGCGAAGACGACGCCATCGACGAAGCGCAACTGTTCGAAACGCTGTGCGAGCTGGAGCCCGAGGCGCAGGCGCAGCGGCTGATCGAACTGGACCGGACGCATCCCGGGCTGTCGTCGCGGCTGCGACGCCTGCTGGCGATCGACGAAGCCTACGGCACCCATACCGCGCGCAGCGTGATGGTCACGGAGCTGCCGGATCCGCTGGGCGACATCAGCGACATCGGTGCGTTCCGGCTGGTGCGCCAGATCGGCCGCGGCGGCATGGGCGTGGTGTATCTGGCCGAACGCCGCAGCGGTTTCGAGCAGCAGGTCGCGATCAAGATCATGCCGCGCTTCGCGATCGACGACGCCAGCCGCGAACGCTTCGCGCAGGAGCGCAGGATCCTGGCGCAGCTGCGGCATCCGAACATCTGCAGCATCCTGGACGGCGGCGAACTGGCCGACGGTACGCCGTGGCTGGCGATGGAATACGTGCCGGGCGAAAGCCTGTGCGCGTGGTGCGCGCGCCATCGCAGCGACGCGCGCGAGCGGATCGCGCTGTTCCTGCAGCTGTGCGATGCGGTGCAGTACGCGCACCGCAATCTGGTGATCCATCGCGATCTGAAAGACAGCAACGTGATGATCGACGAGCGCGGCGCGGTGAAGCTGCTGGATTTCGGCATCGCCAAATCGCTGGCGACGATGGCCGACGCCGGCCACACCGCGCTGCAGGACAGGTTCTTTTCGCCGATGACCGCGGCGCCGGAACAACTGCGCGGCGAACGCGCCACGGTGGCGGTCGACGTGTACGCGCTGGGCGCGCTGCTGCACCAGCTGCTGTGCGGCGTGCTGCCGTTCGAACGGCCGCAGCGCGACCCCACCGAACTGCAGCGCGCGATCCTGGACACCGTGCCGCCGCGGATGAGCGATGTTCTGGCGCGCGAGCGCGCCGCCGCGTCGACGACGACGGTCGCGCCGCCGGCGCCGTCGATCGGTCCGCAGGCGCTGCGCGGCGAACTCGACGCGATCGTGGCGCACTGCCTGCGCAAGGACGCGTCCGAACGCTACGCCGAGATCGGCGATCTGGCGCGCGATCTGCGCGCCTGGCTGTCCGGCCATCCGATCTCGATTTCGCGCAACGACCGGCTGTATCGACTCGGGAAATTCCTGCGCCGCAACCGGGTGGGCACGGCCGTGGTCGCGGTGGCGACGGGCAGCGTGCTGATCGCGCTGGCGGTCACGCTGTGGCAGGCGTCGGAACTGCGCGCCCAGCGCGACGCGGCGCAGCAGGCGCGGGCGCGCTCGGAGAGCGACCGCGATCGCGCGCGCGCCGTCGCCGCATTCATGCGCGGAACGTTCGAACAGGCCGATCCGGGCAACGCATCGGCGGGCGGCCTGCTGGCGCGGGAGCTGATCGAACAGGGCAAACGCCGGCTCGGCGAGTTGGACGGCCAGAAGGACGTGCAGGCCGAACAGGCGCTGCTGCTGGCCGAGATCGACGCCGGCCTTGGCCTGCTGCGCGAAAGCGACGCGACCTTCCGCGCGCATGCACCGGCGATCGAAGCGCTGTCGGCAGTCGACCCGGACGTGCGCTGGCGCGCGCGCCTGCTGCGGTTTTCCAACCGCCGCGAACTCGATACGGACGGTCCGCACCTGGACGCGGAACTTGCGGCGCTGAAGCGGCTGGCCGACAGCCCGGAAGCGCACGTGCAGGTAGCGCGCCAGGAAGAACGCCTGGCCGTGCGCCGCTCGGAGTTCGACCGCGCCGCGCGGATCCTGGAGGACGCGTGGCGACGCTATGCGACGAAGCTGGACGCGCCTTCGGCGCTGCGTCTGCGGATCAATCTCGGCGATGCGATGTTGAGCAGCGACCGCATGCAGGAAGCGCGCCGGATCTGCGAGGGCATTGATCGCGATGCATTGCGCGACCACGATCCCGCACTGCAGATCCTGGCGCTGGCGCTGATCGTGCGCGAACTGGATGCGCGCGTGCAGGACTCGCTTGCGCAGGACCAGGCCGACGACACCGACGCTGCGACGCTGCGCGCGAACCGCGAGGCCCTGGTCCAGGCCATCGCCGATCGGCAGGCCACCGCCGAACGCTTGTACGGGAGCGACTCGATCCAGGCTGCCAGCGCCTACGTCTGGTCCGTGGGGGTCGCTACCGACCGCCAGCGGCAGGAAGCGCTGATGCAGAAGGCCTATGCCATCCAGCGCGCGAAGCTGCCGCCGGTGTCGTCCGCGCGCGCTTACGCCGAATTCGTCATGGCGCGTTACTACCTGGAGCTGCGCGATCGGCCGGACCTGGCCGAACCGCACCTGGCGCAGGCCGTGGCCATCGGGCGCAAGGTGTCATCGCGCGCCCACAGCGACGTGGCCCAGTTCGAACTGGAATGGGCCAGGACGCTCAACGCGCTGGGCCGGCATCGCATCTGCCTGGAGCAGTTGGCCGCACCGCCCGACAACCCCGAAAACCTGAAGGCCGCGGGCCGGCTCAGCGAACTGCACCTGGAGCTGGCCAAAGCCGCGATCGCGCTGCGCCAGCCCGCGCAGGCCAGGGCCGAGATCGCCACCGTGAACGCGCTGTGGCGGCGCCTCGGCAAGCCGCTCCCGCCCCGGCCGGCCGAGGCGCTGCGCGGGGTCGAGCGCTCGCTGGCGGCGATCGGCGACGGCGCATGATCCGCCCCGGCCCCGGATTGCGCTCCCCGTAGCGACAGGCCTCCGGATCGGAGGCCGGAGGGAGGATCCAACGCGCTTCAGGCCATGACATCAGGCCATGACATCCCGCCATGCGTATCGAGTCGATGAGACCACGGCGCGACGAGACGCAGCCCACGAGAAAGCATTCGGCGAGAATCACCCATCGGGCGCAGGCGAACGCCTTCGGCCACCCGACCCAACGCCCCGGAAGGGCGGGCCGCAGCGCCGCGGCAGGCTCCACACGCAGGGAATGCGCCATTCGACAAACGGCAAGCACCTTCCATTCCCCCGGAGACCTTCATGATCAAACGACTCGCCCCCCTCGCGCTGTTGGCCGCCTGGATACCGCAGGCCCACGCGTTTCCGCCCTGCCCACTGGATCCGATGGAATATGGGCCGCCGCCCGGAGAAGCCGCCTCTGCGGGCAACGCATCCGTCACCGCGGAATCGGCTGTTCGTACCGCACCCTGGTTCAAGGCGGACTACCAGTTCGTCGGCAATCCGGCCATCCTCGACCTGATCGCGCCGCAGAGCGCGGACGGCACCGCCCTCGAAGCGGAACGCGCGAAATGCCGGGATCGCAACGCACTGCCGGTGCTCGCCTCCCACACGTCGAGCGGCATCCTACAGCTCAGTCCGGACTACGCGCCGATGAGCGGCTTCGCCGTGATCGATCTTCCCTATCTGCCGCATGTCGCCATCGATGGCCTGGACGTCGAGTATCGGCTGCGTTTCAAGGTCGACAACAAGCCCCTGCAGGATCCGGATGACTGGCTGGACATCGCGCAGCTGGATTTTTTCCGCAACGGATCGGCCGGCATGAAATATTCGCAGGCGGTATCGACCATCTACCGGGTGCGCAAGATCCAGCGCAACCGCAGCGACGCGAGCATCGAAATCATCGAGTCCCGCGTCGACATCAGCAATATCTCCATCCGTCCGCCGCTCTCCGACCGCGTGGTCGCCGTCATTCCGCTGCCGGGCGACCAGCCGAACAGCGCCATCGGCCTGCGCTGGACACAGCGCGCGACACAGCGCGACGACGACAACGTCGCGTACGACAAATTCGACATCGATGGCCTTTTCGAAGTGCTCGGCCCGAACGACCAACTGCTGTACAGCGCGCAGTTGCCGGGGCAATGGGCCAGCCTGGCATCGATGGGGCTGCTCGATTACAACATCCAGGACATTTCGATGTACGAAAACGGCGAGGTCGCGGAAGTCCGCAGCATGACCCTCGGCGCGAAGCGGGGCGACTGATCGGATCGCAGGGCGCCCGTCGTCGCGGGCAGGGACGGCGGATGATCCTGCTTTGTCGGGAATTCCGCTGAGGATTGGAGAGTCCGGCCAGCAGGCCGGGCTCGATCCGCCGGGCGCAGACCGCGCGCCGGCCAGCCCCTTCCAAGCCCATTCCGACGGAAACCACTCCGATGAGATTATCCCCCGCTCTTCTTGCGCTCTGCGGCCTCGCGCTCGCCGGCGAAACGCTGGCGGCGCCGCCGCCGAACACCGCCGGCAACCTGCGCTTCGTCCCGTTCGAAGTGATCGTGAAATTCAAGCCCGGCGCGCGCAAGTCCGCCGCCGCATCCGAACTCGCCGGCGTGCGCCTGACCTCGACCTCCGCGCATTTCGATGTCGCGCGGCTGCAGAACACACTCCCGCTGCGCAGCAGTCGGGCGGTCGCCAAATCCGAGACGCTCGCGCTGCTGGCCAAACTGCGCCAGCGCAAGGATGTCGAATACGCCCAGCTCAACTATCTGTTCGACTTCGCGCTGACCCCGAGCGATCCGCTGTATCCGCAGCAGTGGCATTACCCGCTGGTCTCGCTGCCCAGCGCATGGAACATCACCACAGGCAGCAGCGCGATCCCGATCGCGATCCTGGATTCCGGCCGCAGCGGACATCCCGAGTTGAACGGCCGCTGGTCGCCGCTGGAGTACAACGCCCCCGCGCCCGGCCAGCCCGCCACCGACAACGGCAGCTGGCGCCACGGCACGCATGTGGCGGGGATCGCCGGCGCGGCCGCCTACAACGGCATCGGCGGTAGCGGCGTCTGTTTCGGCTGCACGCTGATGAACGTGAAGATCGGCGACGCCAGTACCGGCCTGACGATGGAGTGGATCGTCGCCAGCATCGATTGGGCGACCAGCAACGGCGCGCGCGTCATCAATATGAGCTTCGAGTCGCCCGCTGCCTGCACACAGGCTTCATATCCAGCATTGCGCGCAGCGGTCGCCCGGGCACGCGACCACGGCGTCAATCTGGTCGCAGCCGCAGGCAACAACGCCGTGAACGTCGACGACGTCTCGCCGGCATCGTGCCCGGGCGTGATCTCGGTCGCCGCCAGCGATCGCACCAACACGCTCGCGCCCTACAGCAGCCGCGGCCCGAACGTCGGCGTCACCGCACCGGGCGGACGCTCGTTCTACGGCGCCGGCATCAGCTGCCCCGCGGACGGATCCAGCGGCTTCGATCCCGCGAATCTGGACGGCGCGGTTTCGGCATGGACGACCTCGCCGGGCAGCGGCAACGCGCACTGCTACCGCCATCTCGGCGGCACCTCGATGGCGGCGCCGCACGTGGCCGGCACGATCGGCCTGATGCTGTCGGCCAATCCGCGGCTGTTCCCGGACCAGGTGACCTCGCTGATCCGCGGCACCGCAAGTGCGCTGCCCGGCTGCGGCAGCAACTGCGGCCCGGGCCTGCTCAATGCCTACAGTGCCGTCAGCACCGCGCTTTCGACCACCACGGGGCCGTGCAGCGCACCGGAAGCCTCGCTGTCGAAACTGTGCCGGATCGACAGCATCGGCCAGTACGTCAACAGCGTCGGCAGCCTGGTGGAATCGGTCTATGCCTACGGTTATCTGTGGCAGTTCAACGCCGCAGGCACCCAGATCGGCACGACCAGAAAGCTGACGACGTTGCCGCGCTATGCGAACGGACCCTGCCTGTACGCGCCGGCCGGCCAGACCTGCGTCATCGATTCGGCGACCGTGCTGGACTATCCCGGTTTCGGCTATCTGGAATCGGTCACCGCCTACGGCCGCTACTGGAACTTCGATCAGAACGGCAATGGGCTTTCCGGTAACGGCTCGCTGCTCTCCAGCGTGACGCGCTACGCCAACGGACCCTGCCTGTACGCCGGCGGCACGCCCTGCCGTTTCGACACCCGCAACCTGCTCGATGCGCCGGAATGGGGCGGTCTGTTCGAGTCGATCACTGCATACGGCCGCTACTGGATCTTCGACGCCGTGGGCAACCTGGTCGGTACCGACACGCTGCTCAGCGTGCCGCGCTACGCCAACGGTCCGTGCGCGTATCGGCCGGCGGGTTCTGTCTGCACCTTCGGCAGCCGCGAACTGCGTCATCTGCCAAGCGGTGCGCAGCTCGAAACGGTGACCGCCTACGGCCGCTATTTCGAGTGGGACGGCAACGGCAACCCCACCGCGAATCACGGGCAGTCGCTGAGCGCCATCCCGCGTCTGCGTTGATGCCATCGCGCCCGGGCTGCATTGCTGCCCGGGCGCGATGCAGCGCTTCCGATGCATTCGATCAAGGCGCTCCCGCAGGAGCGCCTTTTTCTTTTGGCCCTGCCCTGTGGGCATCTTGTTTTGGCCCGCCCAGGAAAGCCGCAGCAGATGCAGGACACCAGGTCGAGGTGCCTTCGATGCAGTGGATCGGATGCACGTCGGCAGCGCGCGTAACGCCAAAGCGTTGGTAGCAGGCGAACCGGTTACGACCTGATCCTCCCGCGCGGCATATTCCGCTTGAAAGATGTGGGTCCACGCACGGATCCACCGGCGCCCTGAGCGCCGTTCCCTCGCATCCAGGACGTTTCCCATGATCAGAAACATCGTATTCCCCACATTGCTCCTGCTCGGCGCGCTGCTGTTCGGCGGCCGTGCCCAGGCCCAGCAGATTCCGGAAGGTCCGTTCCAGAGCGTGCAGGGCCTGGTCCAGGCCTGGCAACAGTTCGATCCGGCGGGTGCCGGCTACGTGTACGTCGACGGCAGCCTCGTGTTCCAGCGTTACGGCTTCGGCCCGGCCGCCTCGGGCTATTACTACGTCTGTCCGCAGGACGCACTGATCAAGCTGAGCTGCCCGGCGGAAGGCCCGTTCCGGAGCGCGCAGGACATCATCGACTACTGGCGCCAGGCCGATCCGTGGGGTGCGACCTATCTGTACCTCAACGGTCAGCTGATCGAACAGCGGATGGGTTTCGGCCCGGCCAATACCCAGTACTACGTGACGTGCAACAGCCGTCCGGGCGGCGGCTTCATGACCAATTGCAATCTCTGAAATATCGCTGCAACGCAAGACGGCGCCGCAAACCCCGGCGCCGTCGTTTGTTGCGCGCATGCATCGTGCGGATCGCCGCAGCGACGATGCTCAGCTCTCGTACGCCGCTTCGCCGTGCGAGGCGATGTCCAGACCTTCGCGCTCGGCATCCTCGTTGACGCGCAGGCCGATGGTGTACTTCACCAGCGTGAACGCGACGAACGACACCACGCCCGACAGCGCCACCGTCACCAGCACGCCCTGCAGCTGGATCCAGACCTGCGCGCCGATGCTGTAATCGGCCAGCGCGGTTTCGGTGACGTAATCCCAGATGCCCGCGCCGCCCAGCGACGGCGCAGCGAACACGCCGGTGAGCAGCGCGCCGGCGATGCCGCCGACGCCGTGCACGCCGAACACGTCCAGGCTGTCGTCGGCGCGCAGCAGCTTCTTCAGGCCGGTCACGCCCCAGAAGCAGACCACACCGGCGATCGCACCGATGGCGAGCGCGCCCATCAGTCCGACCAGACCGGCGGCCGGGGTGATCGCGACCAGACCCGCGACCGCGCCCGAAGCGCCGCCCAGCATCGACGGCTTGCCGCGTGCCAGCCATTCCACCGCGCTCCAGCTCAGCACCGCGGCTGCGGTGGCGAGGAAGGTGTTGACGAACGCGAGTGCGGCCACGCCGTTGGCTTCCAGCGCCGAACCGGCGTTGAAGCCGAACCAGCCGAACCACAGAACCGAGGCGCCGACCATCGTCTGCGTCAGGTTGTGCGGACGGATCGCTTCGCGGCGATAGCCCAGGCGCGGGCCGATGACGTACGCACCGACCAGACCGGCGATGGCCGCGTTGATGTGCACCACGGTGCCGCCGGCGAAATCCAGCGCGCCCTTCGCCCACAGGAAACCGGACTTCGCGAGCACGCCGTCGACCGCATCGGTGCCGGTGAACGCATCCGGACCCGGGAAGAACCACACCATGTGCGCCATCGGCACGTAGGCGAAGGTGAACCAGATCACCGTGAACACCAGCAAGCCGGCGAACTTCACACGCTCGGCAAACGCACCGATGATCAGCGCGCAGGTGATGCAGGCGAATGCGCCCTGGAATACGAAGAACGCGAGTTCGGGGATGTACACGCCCTTGGTGAAGGTGGCGGCCATCGCGCCGTTCAGACCTTCGCCGAACAGGCGCGCGCCGCCGCCGATGAAGGCGTTGTTTTCGGTGAACGCGAGGCTGTAACCGTAGATCACCCACAGCACCGCGACCAGCGAGAACACCACCAGGCACTGCATCAGGATCGACAGCACGTTCTTGCTGCGCACCAGGCCGCCGTAGAACAGCGCGAGTCCGGGCAAGGTCATGAAAATCACCAGCGCCGAGCACACCAGGATCCACGCGGTATCGCCCTTGTCGGCGACCGGCGCGGGTGCGGCGGCCGATTCGACGGGTGCAGGTTCGGCGACGGCGGCATCGGTGGTGTCTGCCGCGACTTCCGCAGGTGCGGCGGTCGCCTCCGGTGTCGTCGTTTCGCTTGTTGCTTCCGTTGTTGCTGCCGTCGTTACTTCGGTGGCGGGTTCAGCCGTTTCTGTCGCAACGGCTTCGGTGGCGGGCGTCGATTGCGCGGCGACGGTCAACGTTGCGCCGAAGGTCATCGCGCCGACCAGCAGCGCGAGCAAGGCAGTACGGGTTCTCGACCCGGACAGAAATCCAGTCTTCATGGGACATGTCTCCGAGTGTGGGTTAGAGCGCATCCGCGCCGACTTCGCCGGTGCGGATGCGGATGACCTGTTCCAGCGCGGTGACGAAAATCTTGCCGTCGCCGATCTTGCCGGTGCCCGCGGATTGCTGGATCGCTTCGATCGCCGC
>JBKJTC010000094.1:0-12802 GCA_046590925.1 Lysobacteraceae bacterium
AGTTCCGGGGCGAAGTTGGGGATTCCGGTGAAGCTGAGCGCCTCGCCCTCGCTGAAGGTGTCGCCAATGGAAATGGTGCCGTGGTTGTGGATGCCGATTACGTCGCCGGGAAACGCGCTTTCCGCCAGCTCGCGGTCGGAAGCCATGAAGGTCAGCGCGTTGGCGAGCTTGAGTTCCTTGCCGGTGCGGGGCTGCAACACTTTCATGCCGGGCACGAACTTGCCGGAGCACACGCGCATGAACGCGACGCGGTCGCGGTGCATCGGGTCCATGTTGGCCTGGATCTTGAACACGAAGCCGGTGAGCTTTGGTTCGCTGGCCTGCACGTCGCGGGTGGTGGTCGCATGCTCGCGCGGCGGCGGCGCATGTTCGACGAAGAAATCCAGCAGCGGCTGCACGCCGAAGTTGTTGACGCCGGAGCCGAAGAACACCGGTGATTGCCTGCCGGCCAGGTACGCCTCGCGATCGAACGGATGGCTGGCCCCTTGCACCAGCTCCAGTTGCTCGCGCAACTCGGCCAGCATGTCGGGGCCGATCCTCGCGGCGACGCCAGGATCGTCGAGCGAAGCGAAGATGGTCGAATCCTGGCGGGTGAAATTGCGGCCGGGTTCGTAAAGATGCACTTCCCCGGTGACCAGGTGGACCACGCCCTTCAGGCGCTGTCCCATGCCGATCGGCCAGGTCACCGGGGCGCACTGGATGCCTAGCACGGACTCGACTTCATCGAGCAGGTCGATCGGCGACTTGCCCTCGCGATCGAGCTTGTTGATGAAGGTCATGATCGGCGTGTCGCGCAGCCGGCACACTTCCATCAGCTTGATGGTGCGTTCCTCGACGCCCTTGGCGACGTCGATCACCATCAGCGCCGAGTCCACGGCCGTCAGCACGCGGTAGGTGTCTTCGCCGAAGTCGGCGTGGCCGGGGGTGTCGAGCAGATTGACGATGCAGTCCTCGTACGGGAACTGCATCACCGACGAGGTCACCGAGATGCCGCGTTCTTTTTCCAGCGCCATCCAGTCGGAGGTCGCGTGGCGGGCGGCCTTGCGGCCCTTGACCGAGCCGGCCATCTGTATCGCGCCGCCGAACAGCAGCAGCTTTTCGGTCAGCGTGGTCTTGCCGGCGTCGGGATGCGAAATGATCGCGAAGGTGCGCCGACGGGCGGCTTCGGTGGAGACATCGGACATGGGGAGTGGCGCCAGAGCGCCCGGGGTTGATAGGAAGCCGGCGATTATACCGGCCGGGCTTACCCGAGGCCGGGAAACCCATCCTGTAGGAGCGGCGGGAGCCGCGATAGGCACCGGGTTTTCAACAGCCGAACGGCTGGTCAAGCTTTCCAGTAAAGCATCGCGGCTTCCGCCGCTCCTACAAAGCCGGCCGACCCTGCTGACATGTCCTGTCTGCGGTCGGAGTTATCCTTGCGGCATGTCGACCTACTGCGCTTTCGCCCCCGGGCACCCGGTTCACGGGCCATACCACGACCACGAATACGGCGTTCCGACCCGCGACGAGTCGGCGCTGTTCGAGCGGCTGATCCTGGAGATCAACCAGGCCGGGCTGAGCTGGGAAACCATCCTGAAGAAGCGCGAGGGTTTCCGCCGCGCCTACGACGGCTTCGACGTGGATACGGTGGCGGCCTACGGCGAGGCCGAGCGCGCCCGGCTGCTCGCCGACCCCGGGATCATCCGCAACCGGCTGAAGGTGGAGGCCGCGATCCACAACGCCCAGGTCGTCCGCGATCTGCGCGCCTCCCACGGCGGTTTCGCCGGATGGCTGGATGCGCACGCGCGGCTGGACGGCGCGCTGCGCGACAAGGCGGCGTGGGTGAAGTTGTTCAAGACGCGGTTCCGCTTCACCGGCGGCGAGATCGTCGGCGAGTTCCTGATGAGTCTGGGTTATTTGCCGGGCGCGCATCGCGAGGATTGCCCCGCGTTCGTGCGCGTCGCCAGATTGAAGCCGGTGTGGATGCAACATCGCCTGTAGGAGCGACGGAAGTCGCGACGGATTGCGGAAAGACTTTCTTCGCCCTGGTCGCGACTTCCGTCGCTCCTACAGGGGTGTTGGCGCGGCTTTTGGATCCGGCCTGGGCGCCGTGAACCGCAGGATGCCCTGCGGGCCGAACATGCGGAACGGGATGGATTCGAGGCGCATGCCGCGGTTCGCCTGCACCGTGAAATGCAGGTGCGGGCCGGCGGTGAAGCCGGTGTTGCCGGAAAACCCGATGGCCTCGCCCTTGCGCACGCGCTGACCCACGCGCACCAGCACGCCATCGACGTCCAGATGCGCGTACAGCGCCATCGTGCCGTCGTCGTGGACGATGCGCACGAAATTGGCGCGACCGGCGAATGTTTCGGCATCGAGGCCCGCCCGGGCGAAATCGGCTTCGACTTCCATCACCGTGCCGGTGCGCGCGGCGATCACCGGGGTGCCGATCCCGGCGGCGAAATCCACCGCATGCCGGTTCTGGACGTCGTGATGGCTGTAGGCGCCGCCCCAGCCCTGTTCGATCCGCAACTGCGAGGTCTGCAGCGGGTAGGCGTATTCGACATCGCGCGGCGTCGCGTCGGGCGTGCCCGCCACGACCTGCAGCCTCACCCCGCGGACGGGCTGCGCCTTCAGCCGCGCGATGAGTCTGCGTTCGAATCCGCGCAGCACGGTGCGCGCCGGCAGCGGCGGGTCGCGATCGATCGCGGCGTCGTTGTCGGGCGAAAGCATGACTTCCACGGGGCCTCCGAGTCTGTTCTCGGCCCAGACTTCGACCGTCCCGGCGGCGCTGCCGGCCAACGGTTCGACGACACTCACCGCGACGCGCGGATCCTGCGGCCCGGCCATGCGCAACGTCGCCCACGATGCCTGCGCGCTGGCGCACAGCGTGCAGACGACCAGCAGCGCGAGACGGGGCGCGCGCATCGTGCGGATTACGGACAGCCGCGGTCGAGCTTCATCGCCTTCGCGATGTCGCGAAGGTCGAAGGCGGCGACCGCTTTGTCCTGATGCACCGCGAACAGCGCGCCCTTCGGAAACCGCTTGCTCGCCGCGGTGCGCAGGGTGATGCCGTCGGTCGCGGCGACGGTCCTGCCGGTGATGCTGCCGACGCGGGTCAGGGTCTTGCGGTCGAACACATGGAACACGGTCAGCGGCGAAAGCTGGTCGACCGAAACCCAATAGCCCTTCTCGCGCTTGCAGGTCCACAGCGACACGCCTTCGGCTTCGAAGGAAAACGTGTCTTCCGGGATTTGCCGCCCGGTCGCGCGGCCGGCCAGCGTGTATTCGCGCAGCGTCGACTGCGGGCGGTATTCGTCGGCGATCAGCAGGCGATCATGGGCCGCATCGCCGGCGATCGATTCGACGATGCGCAGCGCATCGGCCTCGCCGGTGTCGCCGAAGTGGCCCTGCGATTCGGCGGCGAATCCGCCTTCGGCATCGAAGCGCAGGCGATAGCGGCGCACGCGCTGATTCAACTCTTCGAGCGGCGGCAGCACGTCGAAACGCTCGCCGAGCATGAAGTTGTCGGTGACGTAAGCATCGACGCTGCCGTCGCTCTGCGGGTTCAGCCACATCCCGTACGGCGCGCGCAGCTGGGTGTCGCCGAAGCTGCCGAGCGGGCGGAAATCCGGCAGCGACAGAATCTGCACGCGGCGGTTGTCGCGTTCGACCACCAACAGACGGTCGCCGTGCACGGCAATACCGTTCGGGCGCTTGAACTGGCCGGGTTCGCTGCCTTTTTCGCCGAATTCGCGAAGGCGTGCGCCGGTATCGGCATCGAACACGACCAGGCGATGGCTGGATTTGGCGGTCGCGATCAGCCAGGCGGTGCCGTCTGGATGGCGCCATGTCGCGAGCGAATCCAGCTCATCCTTGGTCGGGCTCTCGGCCGAGACGAAGGCCTCGGCGACGACGACCGGCGAGGGGCGGGGCGGCTTCGCGGCGGCCTGCGGCAGCATCGACACGGCGGAAACGAGCAGGAAAAGGACGCTGCTGGCCGCACGTACGCGGCGAAAGGAAAGAGTACGCATGCGCCAAGTATCGCGGAATCGGCGCCGCCGGGGGTGATGCTTATGATTTATCGTTCTATGCGGATGAAGCGATTGACAAGTCCCGAACCCTGCGGCAATGTGCATGCATCCATCAAGACCGGCTGAGGGACAGGCCCGAAGACGCCGGGGCAACCTGATGGAGGCATCGCAACCGCGATGGCTCCACAAGGTGCCAACTCCTGCGGGGACCCTGTGTCCGCCGTGAAGATGGTTGCGCGCTCCGGTCGTGTCGTTTGTCCGTGCGCAGCAGCTTCCCTCCGGTCTCCCCGCGGCTTCGATGGCCCCATCGCCCCGGAGACCGCCATGACCCTCGCCGCTTTCGCCGAACCGCAGCTCGCGGCCCCGCACCTCGCGAGCACGACCCCCTACGACTCTCGATCCTTCGTGGCCACGCCCGTCGGCGCGATCCGCGGCCGCGTGCATGCGCAGCTGACGCTGACGCATGCCGGCGCGCGCGATCTGCAGATCGGCTATGAGCTGGTTGGCCCGGCAGGCGCCCCGGTGGTGCTGGCGGCGGGCGGCATTTCCGCGCACCGGCACGTCGTCGCCAGCGATGCGTTTCCCGAGTCGGGCTGGTGGCAGAGCCAGAGCGGCGTCGGTCTGGATACCGCCCGCGTGCAGGTGTGGGCGATCGACTGGATCGGCGCCCACGGCACCCTGGACGCGCCGATCGACAGCGCCGATCAGGCCGATGCGATCGCCGCCGTGCTCGATGCGCTGGGCATCGACCGGGTGGCCGCGTTCTTCGGTTGTTCGTACGGCGCGATGGTCGGCCTGCAGTTCGCGGCGCGTCATCCGCAGCGCGTCGGCAGGCTGGTCGCGATCAGCGGCGCGCATCGTTCGCACCCGTTCGCCAGCGCCTCGCGCGCCCTGCAGCGCCAGGCGGTGGCGCTGGGCCAGTTGCAGTGCGATGAATCGCAGGGGCTGGCGCTGGCGCGGCAGTTGGCGATGCTGACCTACCGCACCCCGGACGAGTTCGCCGAGCGCTTCGACGCGCCGCCGACCCTGGTCCACGGCCGCCTGCGCGTGGCCGCGGAGGATTATCTGGAACACTGCGCCGCAACCTGGATCGCGCGCACCACGCCGACCGCGTTCCTGCGCCTGTCGGAATCCATCGATCTGCACGCCATCGATCCGCGCCGCGTGCCGGTGCCGACCACGGTGGTCGCCATCGCCGAGGACCGGCTGGTGCCGCAGGACGATCTGTTCGCGCTGTCCGAAGCGCTGCCGCAGGGCGAATTGCGCCTGCTGAGCTCGAAATTCGGTCACGACGCCTTTCTCACCGAAACGCGCGAGATCGGCCGCATCCTCGAACAATCGTTGCGCAACGTGTCCGGAGGTGCCGCATGAGCGCCGACAACATCGACGCGCTGCCGCGCCGCCGCGCCGCGCGCGCCGCGACCAACGCGGTCCGCGCCGGCATCGATCGCGATACCGCGTTCGGCGCGGTGACGCCTCCGCTGGTGCTGTCGTCGAACTTCAGCTTCGCCGGCTTCGGCGAGAAGCGGCAGTATGACTACACCCGCAGCGGCAACCCGACCCGCGACCTGCTGGGCGAGGCGCTGGCCGAACTGGAAGGCGGCGCGGGCGCGGTGGTCACGTCCACCGGCATGTCGGCGATCACCCTGCTGCTGCACGCGTTGCTGAAGCCGGGCCAGCGGCTGGTGGTGCCGCACGATGCGTACGGCGGCAGCTGGCGCCTGTTCAAGGCGCTGGCGGCCAAGGGCGCGTTCGAGCTGACGACCATCGTTTTCACCGACCCGCGCGCGCTGGCCGAGACGCTGGGGACGCAGCCGGCGGTGGTGTGGATCGAAACCCCGTCGAATCCGCTGCTGCGCATCACCGATCTGCGCTTCGTGATCGACGCCGCGCATGCGGCCGGCGCGCTGACCGTGGTCGACAACACCTTCCTGTCGCCCGCACTGCAGACGCCGATCGAATTCGGCGCCGATTTCGTGATCCATTCCACCACCAAGTACATCAACGGCCACAGCGACGTGGTCGGCGGCGCGGTGGTGGCGAAAACCGCCGAACACCACCAGTCGCTGACCTGGTGGGCGAATGCGCTGGGCATCACCGGTTCGCCGTTCGACAGCTTCCTGACCCTGCGCGGCCTGCGCACGCTGGACGCGCGCCTGCGCGTGCATCAGGAAAACACCCATGCGCTGATCGCGCTGCTCCAGGATCATCCGGCGGTGCGCAAACTGCACTACCCGGGGCTGCTCACGCATCCGGGCCATGCGCTGGCCGCGCGCCAGCAGCGCGGTTACGGCGCGATGCTGAGCCTCGAACTGGAAGGCGGCGAGGCAGCCGTGCGCGCCTTCGTCGATGGTCTGGACTATTTCACCCTGGCCGAGTCGCTGGGCGGCGTGGAAAGCCTGATCGCGCATCCGGCCACGATGACCCATGCGGCGATGACGGCCGAAGCGCGGCAGGCTGCGGGTATCGGCGACGGTCTGCTGCGGTTGTCGGTGGGCATCGAACACGCCGACGATCTGGTCGAAGACATCGCGGCCGCGCTGGCGCGCGCGCTCGCGGTGGCCGATGCGCGAAAACCCCTGCCGCAACAGGTCGCCATATGAATGCAGCAGCGGTCGTCGTGAAGCGTACGCCGACGGCCGCGAAGCCTGCGCGCATCGCGCTGCTGGGGACCGGCACCGTGGGCAGCGCGGTGCTGGCGCGTCTGGCCGGTTGGCAAGGCACCGCGTTGGGCGAACGGCTGTCGCTGCGCTACGCCGCGAATTCGCGGTTCGCGTTCCAGCCGGCATCGTTCGCCGATGCGGTGGAGCGCGCGGCGCGACGCGATCATCCGCGCCCGGTCGCGCCGCCTCCGTCGCCGGACACCGTGCCGCAGATGCTCGGCGATTTCGGCGCACGCATCGTGATCGACGCCACCGCCAGCGAAGCCGTCGCCGAGCGCCATGCGGCGTGGCTGGCGCAGGGCATCCACGTGGTCACCGCCTGCAAGCTGGGGCAGGGCACATCGCTGGCGCGCTGGCAGCAGATCCGCGATGCGCAGCGCAGCGGCAACAGCCATTACGGCGACAGCGCCACGGTCGGCGCGGGTCTGCCGCTGCTGCGGTCCATCCGCGCCCTGCAGACCGGCGGCGACCGCATCCACGCCATCGCCGGCGTGCTGTCCGGCTCGCTGGCGTGGCTGTTCAACCACTACGACGGCCTGCGCCCGTTCTCGGGCTTCGTGCGGCAGGCCCGCGATGCCGGCTACACCGAACCCGATCCGCGCGACGACCTCAGCGGCGAGGACGTGCGACGCAAACTGCTGATCCTCGCGCGCGCCGCTGGCGTGGCGTTGGACAGCGATGACATCGAAATCGATTCGCTGGTGCCGCCCGAACTCGCTGCGCTGGCCGCCGCCGATGTGGATGCGGCGCTGCCGGACCTCGATGCCGCGATGCGCGAGCGTTACGCCGATGCCTACAAACGCCGCGAGAAACTGCGGTTCGTTGCGCGGCTGGAGAACGGCAGGGCGCGCGTCGGCCTGGAATCGCTGCCGGCGGATCACCCGCTGGCCGGCGGCGCCGGCACCGACAACACAGTGGCGATCTGGAGCGACCGCTATCGCCGGCAGCCGCTGGTGATTCAGGGGCCGGGTGCAGGTGCGGACGTCACCGCCGCCGGATTGCTGGACGATGCATTGCAGATCGCGGAAAGCGCGCTGCGGATGTAACGGCGTTGCCTTGAGCGCGCCGACGCGTTCCGGGTCGATGACCGCCGCTGGCCGTTGCGGACCTCACGGTGGATGTCGAAGAGGACGTCACAGCGCAGGATCGTCCGCGTCTTTGAAGTAGTCCTCCAGCGGCTGCGGCCGGTGCAGGAAATAACCCTGGGCATAGTCGATACCCAGGGTTTGCAGCGTCTGCAGTACCGCTTCGGTTTCGACCTGCTCTGCGATGCTCTTCTTGTCCAGCACGCGCGCGATGTCCGCGATGGCGCGCGCGACCGCCGCCGACAACGGCGAGTCGGCGAGATTGCGGATGAAACTGCCGTCGATCTTGAGATAGTCGACATCGAGCGAGCGCAGGTAGTCGAACGAACAGAAACCGGTGCCGAAGTCGTCCAGCGCGAACGCGCAGCCCAGCGCGCGCAGTTCCGCGATCAGCTCCTGCGCGCGCGACAGATCGCGGACCGCGCTGGTCTCGGTGATCTCGAAGCACAGTTTGCGCGCGGGCAGCGCGCTGCGGCGGACCCGGGCGACCAGGAATTCGCGGAAGGACTCGTCGACCATCGAGGCCGCGGTGAGGTTGATCGCGCACAGCCCGATCCGCGCCGCGGCTTCGGGGCGGGATTCGAACCAGCGCAGCGCGAGTTCGATCACGTGGCGGTCCAGCGCGACGCCCAGCTGGAAGCGTTCGGCGGCGGGAATGAACTGCCCGGGCGCCAGCAACTGGCCGCTCGCCGTATCGCGCATGCGCAGCAGGATTTCGATGTGCCGCCCATCCATGCCCCTGTCGTCGAAGGGCAGGATCGACTGACAATGCAGTTCGAACAGCCCTTGATCCAGGGCTTCGCGGATGCGCACGGCCCAGCGCATGGCTTCGGTGCGTTCCTGGGTGTCGCCGCGCTTCTCATTGGCCAGACAGACCCGGTTGCCGCCCAGCTCCTTGGCGGTGAAGCAAGCGGTGTCGGCGAGCGAGAGCAGCTCGCTGCGTCCGATGTCGCCAGCGCGGAACGGCACCAGGCCGATGCTGACGGTGGCGTTGAGCACACGGCCGTGCCAGCTCACGCGGTAATCTTCGATCGCTTCCCGGACATGCTCGATGCGCGCCCGTACAGGCGCGGCATCGCCTTCGAGCAGCAACGCGAATTCGTCGCCGCCGATCCGGAACACTTCGCGGTCCGGTCCGAGTTCCGCGCGCAGCAGCGAACCGATGCCGTACAGCATGGCGTCGCCGGCCGCATGGCCGATGGTGTCGTTGATGACGCTGAAATGATCCAGGTCGAGATAGGCCAGCCCCTGCCCTCTGGTCGTGCGGGCCAGCACGCTCTTCATCGTCGATTCGAACGCGGCCCGGTTCGGCAGTCCGGTGGTCTCATCCATCGTCGCACGCCGCAGGGCGCGCTGATTCGCCGCGCGCTGCTGCTCCATCGCCGCCATCAGGGTGACCGGCACGTTCGCGAACACGCACATCGAGCCGACCAGCATCGCGGCTTCCAGCGTGTTTTGCGGTGCCGGGAATCCAGCCATGCCCAGTCCCGCGATGGAAGTCAGAGCGACCACGGCGATGGCGCTGCCGATGATGGACCATGCCGGCTCGAAGCGGATCGCGCTCCACAGCAGCACGCCCAGCGGCAGAGCGATCAGGCCAAAAACATACGGGCTGCTCTGGATGCCGAGGAGGAAGATCACCAGATACGACGCGAGCAGGCAGGCGAGCCAGATCCCTTTCTCGCGGCGTTGGGCATACCGTCCCGATCGCCGATGGCGGGTTTGTGACGTTGTGGCCGGCGCGGTGAAATACAGGGTCACCGGACCGATGCTGATGATGCCGAGCAGGTCGCCGAGCGTCCATTTGGCGTAGGCCGGCCAGAAAGCATCGCTCTGCAGCATGCCAGCCGCGATCAGCCCGCTGCTGCCGATGAGGCCCGAGGTCAGCGACATCACCATCCCGCTCGCGATCACGCTGAAACCGCTGCGCATGCTCAAGGGCGTATTGGTCGGATCCCGCCATCGCAAATAGGCGTAACTGCCGACGATCGCGCCGACCACATTGCTCATGACCGAAAACGGCAGGAAGACGGCCGGCACGGGCGCGAACAGCGCATGCAACAGCAGTATCGGAACCACCGCGATGAGCGACCATCGAGGCCCGTAGCGCAAGGCCGCGATGAAGACGATGCCGGACGGCGGCCACAGCAGAATCACGTCCGTACCAACGCCCGAGAAGGCGGTCGCGTACCACGCAGCGGCGAAATAGGCGGCTGAGAAAATCAGGAGGCGGCGCATCGGGTGGTCCCCTGCCATCCGTGTACCGCGCGAGTGTACGCCCGGCGCGCGCGCAGCGGAGGCCGGCGGCGCCCGGTGGAAGAGGCCTGTTGCGTACCTCGGCGATACCTTGGCGATCGGGGGGCGGCAGCGATCTGTCCCATGGCTGCAATGTCCGCGTCATTCCGCTGCCATCGCGGCGCCGAAGACTGGCCGGTTACCCGCCAGACCATCGCATCCGCCCATGAGAAAAACGCCTCTCGCCCTGGCGATCGCTGGGGTTTTCATCGTGTCCGTCGCGCCGCTCGCCATTGCGCAAACCAGCGCGCAGACCTCGTTCCCGACCACGCCCGACGGCAGCGCCGATGCGCTCGACACGATTGTCGTGCGCGGCGAAACCGTCTACCGCGACCGCGCCGATGCGCCAGCGACGCTGGTCTACGATCTGGAATACTTCCAGCAGTTCGAACCGCTGACCGTCGGCGACATGCTCAAGCGCGTGCCCAGCGTGGCATTCCTGTCCGACGTGCTGGAATACGACGGCGTGCGCCTGCGCGGCCTGGATCCGGGCTACACCCAGATCCTCATCGACGGCGAGCGCGTGCCCGGCGCCGGCTTCGACCGTTCGTTCTTCGTGGACCGCATTCCGGCCGAACTGGTGGAGCGCGTCGAGATCGTGCGTTCGGCCTCGGCCGACCGCAGCGGCGATGCGGTCGCCGGTTCGCTCGATATCGTGCTGCGCGACGGCCATTCGCTGGACGGCGGCTATCTGCGCGTCGGCGCGCTGCATTACGACGACGGCAAGACCGAGCCGCTGTTGTGCGCGGTGTGGGGCGGCGAAGCGCTGGGTGGTAACCTGCTGCTCGGCGTCAACAGCCAGGGCCGCCGCAACCCGAAGGACAAGTTCAGCCGGCGCTACGACGCGCCGGGCGGCACGCTCGACAACACCGAAGTGCAGACCGACGTGCGCAGCGGCGACGACCGCGCCTTCAACGCCGCCTACGATGCCCAGATCGGTCCGGGCAAACTCGGCATCGACCTGTTCTACGTGCGCACCGACCGGCTGCAGGACGAGGATTCGCTGGAATACGCCGACGGCATCCAGAACGACGCGAATCTGCTGACCGTCAACGACAATGACCTCGACATCCGCACCGACAACTGGTCGTTCGGTATCGATTACGACTGGGCGATGGCCGGCGGCGAGACGCGCGCGAAATTCGGCTGGGCCGGCCTCTACGACAAACAGTTCGAGATTGAGGACGAGTACGAATATCTGCGCGACGCCAATCCCTTTCCCGAAGACGACCGCTACACCGGCGACCGTACCTACACCGACATCGAAGATCGCGAACTGTCGTTCGAGCTGCGTCACACGCGCGACATCGGCGACAGCGCATTGCGCTTCGGCGTGGCGTACGCGCGCAAGCAGCGCGACACTTCCATCGCCACCGATCGCAACCGCATCACGATTCCCAACGCGCCGACACCGCGTCCGACGCTGCCGGGTGCGTTCGGTCCGTATCTGCCGGTCGCCGGCGGCCTGAACACCATCGACGAAATCCGCATCGAGCCGTTCGTGCGCCTCGATGGCAAGTCCGGTGCGTTCGAGTGGGAAGCCGGCCTGCGCTATCAGCGCACCGAAACCGAGATCGAGGATCTGACCGTCGCCGCGGCCGAGCGTCGCAGCGACAGCCGCTACGGCGAACTGCTGCCGTCGGCGCACCTGCGCTGGAATCTCGACGAGCGCCAGCGCCTGAGCCTGTCGCTGGCGCGCACCATGCGCCGTCCGGGCTTCGACCAGATCTCGCCGGCGCTGCTGCTGGCCGAACTGGGCGACAACGATCTGCTGGGCAATCCCGATCTGCGCGCCGAAACCGCGTGGGGACTGGACTTCGGCTGGGAACGTCGTCTCGGCCGCCGCGGCGTGGTCGGGGTCAATCTGTTCTATCGCGACATCACCGATCTGATCGAGATCGCCAACACCGGCGTGGAAGGCGACGAAGGTCCGGGCACGTTCGTGCTGCAGCCGCGCAACGCCGGCGACGGCGAGGTCTGGGGCGCGGAACTCGATCTGTCGACGCCGCTCAGCGCGTTCGGTCTTGAACACACCGGCGTGTTCTTCAACTACTCGTGGCTGGACAGCGAGATCGAGGACACCTTCGGCACCCGCCGCTTCAACGACCTGTCGGATTACGTGCTGAACGTCGGCTTCATCCAGGAACTGCCGACGCCGGAAATGTCGTTCGGCGTGACCTACCGCAAGCAGGGCGACGCCTACGGCCGCATCGTCGGCGAGGAAGTGCGCACGTCGTACGACGGCGATCTCGAAGCCTTCATCGAGAAGCGTTTCGGCGAGCAGTGGGCGCTGCGCCTCACCGGTTCGAATCTGCTGGATGCGTCGAAGGACGAAGTGTTCGACAAGTTCAATACCATCGCGGATCAGATCGATCGCGACTACGACGAATACGAACTGGAAAGCGAAACCGGCGGCCCGGCGTATCAACTGGTGTTGCGCTACCAGTTCTGATGAACATTTCGGCAGATCATTGTTGGATCAGCGCTGGTTGCTATCGATAAGTCAGTTGCCGGGGAGTTTGAAGACCCGGAGGGCGGCGCACACGAGGTGCGCCGTTTTTCGACGCGGCAGGATGCCGCATCGAAAAATCCCGGCCAACTTGCAGGCGGCAGATTTGCCTCGGCACCAAAGAGTTTTCTTTGGTTACTTTCTTTGCGACAAAGAAAGTGACCCGCGCGTCAGCGCGGAAGCTCTTGATGTTCCCGCTGAAATGATACGAGATCCCTCAAGGCGCTCCACTCGATG
>JBKJTC010000232.1:0-7099 GCA_046590925.1 Lysobacteraceae bacterium
GAGCCCGGTGCGATGAAGCGCCAGCAGACCGGCGTCTGGGTGATCCTGTTCCTGACGTTCTTCACCCTGATGGCCTGGCTGCTCAAGAAGGAATACTGGCGCGACGTGCATTGATGACGGAGCGATTCCTTCGCGCAACGATCACCTGCAAGGCGGCCGGCTTGTCCGGTCGTGCTTGTTCTTGAGGATGGATGGCGAGTCTGCGTATGCGTAATACTCTCACCCTGTTTTCTTCCGTCGACGATGTGCTCTGCCATCGCGCCCGCCTGGTACTGGCGGCGAAAGGCGTGACCTACGATCTGGTGCCGGTGGATCCCCAGAATCCGCCCGAGGATCTGATCGACCTGAATCCCTATCACTCGGTGCCGACGCTGGTCGAGCGCGACCTGGTGCTGTATGCGGCGTCGGTGGTCAGCGAATATCTGGACGAGCGTTATCCGCATCCGCCGCTGATGCCGATCGATCCGCTGTCGCGCGCGCGCCTGCGCCTGGCGATGCTGCGCATCGAACACGACTGGGTGCCGCAGGTGCAGGCCG
Source organism: Lysobacteraceae bacterium (assembly GCA_046590925.1). GTDB lineage: Bacteria > Pseudomonadota > Gammaproteobacteria > Xanthomonadales > Xanthomonadaceae > Lysobacter_I. Next base: position 538 of record JBKJTC010000232.1, read on the forward strand.
TGCAGTTCGGCACCAAGCAACAGGCGGAGGCCGGGCGCAAGCGTCTGCGGGAGCTGTTGACCGCTGCGGTGCCTCTGTTCAAGGCCAGCAAGTTCTTCCTGAACAACGAAATGAGCCTCGCCGACTGCGCGATGGCGCCGATCGTCTGGCGCCTGCATGCGCTGGGCGTGCCGCTGCCCAGCGATGGCAAGGTGATCGAGGACTACGGCAACCGCATCTTCCGCAATCCCGGTTTCATCCGCAGCCTCACGCAGCAGGAAAAGAGCCTGCGCGACCTGCCTGCCTGACGGTCCGTCCGATGTTTCCGTCCGATTTTGCCGGGAGTACACTCCGGCCATGACCGATGGTCCCGCCCAGGGCATGACCAGCCGTCGCCCGTACCTGTTGCGGGCGATGTACGAGTGGATCGCCGACAACGGCATGACGCCGCATCTGCTGGTGGACGCTTCGCGTACCGGGGTGCGGGTGCCGGCGTTCGCGGTGAACGACGGCAAGGTCGTGCTGAACGTCGCCGCCCGCGCCGTGGCCGCGCTGGAGATGGGCAACGAAGAGATTTCCTTCACCGCCCGTTTTGGTGGCGTCAGCCATCAGGTGCGGGTTCCGATCGGCGCGGTGTTGCTGATCTACGCCCGCGAAACCAGTCAGGGCATGGCCTTGCCCGACGAAGCCGTCGGCGCATTGGCCGCTGCGGACGAGGCTGAGGTCGAGGAAGATCTCGACGGGGACGCGGATGGCGGCGATGATGGCGGCGACAGTGGCGGCAACGGCGGCAATCGCACACCGCCGCCGAAACGCGGCGGGCATCTCAGAGTCGTCAAATAGTCCTATCGAAGCTGCAGGCTGCCTTGCCTGCACTCAGCCTGGTCCGGGGGGAACCATGCGATCAATCCAGCATCACCTTGGCAGCCGAAGCGACCGGGCCGCTGAAAGACACCAGGCGGTTGCCGCGCAGCACCAGCCGCGCGATATGGCGATCGGTGCCGTCCTCGGAGTATTCGAAGCGGAAACTGCGCTCGAAACCCAGTCGACCGTCCTCGCCGCGATGCAGGCGCAGGCCGGTCGCGTGTACGGTATGGTCGATCAGCTGCACGCCCGCAGTGTGGCAAGCCTCGCCGCCGAGCTGGATCGCCCGTTCGGCCGCGGCGCGCGACGCACTCCAGAATGCGAACACCATCCCACCCAAAATCATCAAGATCAGTAAAGTCGGCATCTGTTTAATCTGCGGCCTGCGTGCCCCGGATGCAATCCCCGAATGTCGCTTGGAGCGCAACCTCAATGATGAAGCTCGTATTCGCCGCCGATCACATGCAGATCCTCCTTGAGCCGGGGGTCAAGCGCATCGGCTCTGCGCCCGATGCCGATATCGTGCTGCGCGGCGAGGGCGTGCTTCCCCAGCACTGCGAGCTGCAGGTCAACGCGCAGGGCGTGATGTTGAAGATCGCGCGCGGTGCGGCGGTCAGCGTCAACCAGCGGCTGGTCGACGGCTTGCTGTCCCTGCGGCCCGGCGATCAGATCGCCTTCGATACGGTCGAGGCTACGTTGGTCGTGATCGAAACGGTTCGCCCGGGGGAAAGCACGCCGCCGCCTGTGATCGACGATGTCAACGCCACCACCGTACGCGCCGCGTTGCCCAAATACATGCTGCGCGCCCTGACCGGGCGGATGCTCGGCCGCAGTTACCCCTTGACCGGCGCGACCGTCGTCGGTCGCGCGCCGGACTGCCAGCTGCGGCTGGTCGACACCAATCTTTCGCGCAAGCATGCCAAGCTCATTCCCACCAACGAAGGTGTGGTGATCGAGGATCTGGGATCCACCAACGGCAGTTTCCACAACGGCAAGCGCGTCCAGCGCGCGGTGGCCCAGGCCGGCGATGAGATCGGCTTCGACACCCTGCGTTTCCAGTTGCTGGAGCTGGGCCAGGAAGGCGCTCCCGCGATGCCTTCGGCCCCTGCCGGTGTGCCGCGTTGGGTGTGGCTGGTCGTCGCCCTCGGGGTGATCGCTGTACTGGTGTTCGCGCTTCGGTGATGCGGATAAGGGTTTCTGGAATATCCACAGGATGAGGAGGGGGGAATGGAAGCGAGCAATCTCGAATATGTAGGTTTCTGGCCGCGGGTTGGCGCTGCGATTGTCGACACGCTGTTGGTCATGTTGATTACTTTTCCGCCGTTGGTTTCGATTTACGGTTGGGAATATTTCACCTCTGAAAAACCCGGATTCATCGCCGGGCCAACGGATTTCCTGATTTCCTGGGTATTGCCGTTCGTCGTGACTGTGCTTTTCTGGGTATGGAGGCAGGCGACGCCAGGCAAGATGGTGGTCTCTGCGCGCATTGTGGACGCTAAAACCGGCGGTACGATTTCAGTTGGCCAGGCAATGGGGCGGTATGTTGCCTACTTCATTTCCATGCTTCCGCTGGGGCTGGGTATTTTCTGGGTCGCTTTCGACCCCAGAAAGCAGGGTTGGCACGACAAGATCGCAGGAACCATCGTGGTTCGCCACAGACACGCATCAGGGCAGCCGGTCAGATTTGAAACCTGACATTCGCAGCATCGAATCGGACGGATTGATGACCACGAAAGCTGGGTTGTCGAATCAACTTGGCTTGCTCACTCCGCTCGTATGAAGGCCGTGCTTTAACTGCCCGGCGGCGGCCCCAGCTTCAGTGACAGATCGATCGCGCGGACATGTTTGGTCAGGCCGCCGATCGAAATGCAGTCGACCCCGTCCTCGGCGATGCCGCGCAGCGTGGTCATGTCCACGCCGCCCGACACTTCAAGCGGAATGCGGCCATCGAAAGGGGCCGATTTCGCGATCCGCACGGCCTCGCGTCGCGTCGCGGCGTCGAAGTCGTCGATCAGGATCCGCGTGCAGCCCTCGCGCAGCGCTTCTTCCAGCTGCGCGAGCGTTTCCACCTCGACGATGAGCGGCAGCGCCGGATGCATCGCGCGCGCGGCGTGGATCGCGCCAGCGAGCGAACCCGCGGCGCGGATGTGGTTTTCCTTCAGCATCACCGTGTCGTACAGACCGATGCGATGGTTGCTGCCGCCGCCCACCAATACCGCATATTTCTGCGCCAGACGCAGCCCGGGAATGGTCTTGCGGGTGTCGAGAATCTTCGCGCCGGTGCCGCGCACGGCGTCGACATGGCTCGCGGTCGCCGTGGCGGTGCCGCTGAGCGTCTGCAGGAAATTCAGCGACGTGCGTTCGGCGCTGACCAGCGCGCGGCTGCGCCCGGCGAGCGTGGCGACGACCGTGCCCTTGGCGACGCGGTCGCCTTCGGTGATGCGCCAGTCGATGCGGACGTCGGGATCGAGCGCGCGATGGCAGGCATCGAACCACGGCCGCCCGCAGATCATCGCGTCTTCCTTGCAAAGCAGATAAGCGATGTCCGGGACGTCTGGCAACAGCGCGGCGGTCACGTCGCCGCTGCCGATGTCTTCGGCCAGGGCCGCAATCACGTTCGCGGCGATCGTTTCGGCCGGCGGCGGCATCGCCCGCACGGTCACAGGCCTTCCACCGCCGTCGCCGCGATCCCTTCCTCGATCAGCAACACCGGAATGCCGTCGTCCACGCGGTAAATGGTTTTGCGGTCGCGGGTGATCAGCGCCTCGCGCACCGGTTCGGTCTGCGGCGTATCGTCGATGCGCTGCACGCCGCCCGCGGCGATGGCGCGGTTCAGCGCCTCCAGGCCGGGCTTGTCGAGCAGCGCCAGCGGCTGGCGCGTGGCGGGGCAGACGAGGAGATCGAGCAACTTGCGGTCCATTCGATGAAGCCGGGGGTGAAGAGCCGCTAGAATACCGTTTTGCAGCAGACGTGACGCCGCGGGATGGCCATGGCAGACGCGAACGAAGACAACGACAACCAGCCTAGCGACAACCAGCCTGGCGACAACCAGCCCAACGACAACCAGCCGCTGGTCGGCGTGGTGATGGGCTCGCGCTCCGACTGGGAGACGATGCAGCACGCCGTCGCCAGGCTCGAAGCGCTGGGTGTGCCGCACGAGGTCCGCGTGGTCTCCGCGCATCGCACGCCGGACGTGCTGTTCGAATACGCCGCCACCGCACGATCGCGCGGTCTGCGCGCGATCATCGCCGGCGCCGGCGGCGCGGCGCATCTGCCGGGCATGCTGGCCGCGAAGACCGCGGTGCCGGTGCTGGGCGTGCCGGTCCAGAGCAAGGCGCTGAACGGCATGGATTCGTTGCTGTCGATCGTGCAGATGCCCGCCGGCATTCCGGTGGCCACCTTCGCCATCGGCAACGCAGGGGCCGCCAACGCGGGTCTGTTCGCCGCGGCGATGCTCGCCGTCGATCATCCGCGGATCGGCGCCGCGCTCGATGCGTTCCGGTCGAAGCAGACGCAGGACGTCGTCGATCACGACGACCCGCGTGCATGAGCCGGCGCACATGATCATGTCGCTTGAAATCATCCCTCTCGAAATCATGCCGCTTGAAGCAGGCCGCGCATGACCACCGTCGGCATTCTCGGCGGCGGCCAACTGGCGCGGATGCTCGCGCTGTCCGGTGCGCCGCTCGGCCTGCGCTTCCGCGTCCTCGACACCGTCGCCGACGCCTGCGCCGGGCAGTTCGCGCCGCTGATCGTCGGCGATTACCGCGACGGTGCGGCGCTGGCCGAATTTGCATCGCAAGTCGATGTCGCCACTTTCGATTTCGAGAACGTGCCGGCCGAATCGGCGCAGTGGTTGAGCGAGCGCGTGCCGGTGTTCCCGAACCCGCGCGCATTGTCGATCGCGCAGGACAGGCTGGCCGAAAAAAACCTGTTTCGCGAACTCGGCATCCCGGTGCCGGCGTTCGCCGACGTGCCGGATCGCGCCGCGCTCGATGCGGCCATCGCCTCGATCGGCATGCCCTGCATCCTCAAGACCCGCCGCCTCGGTTACGACGGCAAGGGACAGTTCCGGATCAGATCGTCGGCCGATGTCGACGCCGCTTGGGATGCGCTCGGCGCGCAGGCCGCGACCGTCGGTCTGATCCTCGAAGCCTTCGTACCGTTCGAGCGCGAACTCAGCGTGGTCGCGGTACGCGGCCGCGACGGCGAATTCCGCACCTGGCCGCTGACCGAGAACTGGCACGTCGACGGCGTGCTGTCCGCGAGCCTCGCGCCCGCGCGCGTGGACGATGCGCTGGCGCAGTCCGCGGTCGCGCATGCGCGCGCGCTGGCCGAATCGCTGGATTATGTCGGCGTGTTCGCGCTGGAACTGTTCTGCCGCGACGGCGTGCTGCTGGCGAACGAACTCGCGCCGCGCGTCCATAATTCCGGCCACTGGACCATCGAGGGCAGCGAAACCTCGCAGTTCCAGAATCATCTGCGCGCTGTGCTCGGCCTGCCGTTGGGCGACACCCGCATGCTCGGCCACGCCTGCATGCTCAACTGGGTGGGCGCGATGCCCGATGCGCACGCCGTGCTGCGCGAACCCGGTGGGCACTGGCACGATTACGGCAAGGAATCGCGGGCGGGGCGCAAGGTGGGACATGCCACGCTGCGTGCGGATTCGACCGCCGAACTGGCGGATGCATTGAAGCGCATCGGCGTCGCGCTGGGACTCGAGGCGCAGGTGCAGCCGGTGATGGTGGCGTTGCGCTGATCTGGCCGCCGAGCCTACGCCCGGATTGAAACCGGTCGCGACACCGCTCGGAAAGTGATGGCGACGCAATTGCATCCATTTCGATGCATGGATTGCAATGGTTTCGTATTCGTCCGGTGCGATGGTCGAGACTGAAGAGTGGATGTGTGATCTCGTGAAAACGGCCGGGTTTTCCCGGCCGTTCCGTTTCATGCGACGACGCGCCTCAGCGACAGCGTCCGTAACCATCCGGCGACGCGCCCGGACCACCTTTCCGGCCTGGCGGATTCTCCCAATTCGTACCGCGGCCGCCCGCACGTCCCGGCGGGTTATTGTCGTTGTCGAACCAGCAGCGCTTGGCCTGATTCCAGAATCCGTAGCGCGGATGCCAGTAGCCGTAGTTCGCGTTGAAGTAGTAACCGCCGTCGACGACGGTGAATTTATGGCGCGCATTGCGGTGACGGTAATAGCGATAGTCCGGCGAGGCGCCGGGGCCGCCGCGCCAGCCGGGCGGATTTTCCCAGTTCGTGCCTGGACCGCCGGCCCGGCCGGGCGGGTTGTGATCGGGATCATGCGGGCGGGCAGCGGATTTGCCTGCGAAGGCGAGCGCGAGAGTCATGGCGAGCGTGGACAGCAACACGGATTTTGAGAGTGTCATCGGGTGGCTCCATTGCGTGGAAGGCCACCGGGTAATGCGCAGGAAGGCAATGTCGTTGACCCTGCGATGGGAAGCGTTCATCGCGCGGCCGGGTTGATGGCGCCCGCATGAAGTGAGACGTGAGGTCGGGTACGAAAAAGCCGGGTTTCCCCTAATGCCGGTCAGCTAAGCCATATCTGCCGTCCGTAGAGCGGCCTTCAGGCCGCAGAAGCTTTGCCCGGAGCGATCAGCGGCCTGAAGGCCGCTCTACAAAAAGAGAATCCCGCGAATACAAAAAAGCCAGTCAGCATTAACTGACTGGCATTAACCGCGAGGTGGCCGTT
>JBKJTC010000208.1:0-4079 GCA_046590925.1 Lysobacteraceae bacterium
ACCGCCACGATGTCCTCGACCTTGCGGTCCATGACCTGGGTCCAGGTCGCGCCGTGATCGGCCGAGCGGTAGATGCCGCCGTTGGCGTCGCCGCCGCCGTTGCAGCGGTCGCCGAAACCGGCGGCGAGCACGACATTGGCGTTGGTCGGCAGGGTGATCATCGAGGTGACCACCGACAGCGCCATGCCGGTGTTGCGCGCGGACCACGTATTGCCGCCGTCGCTGCTGAGGAACACGCCTTCGCTGAGGTAGCCGGCGCAGTCGCCGTCGTTGCGGTCGCCGGTGCCGGCCCAGACGTTCTGCGGGTTGCCCGGTTCGACGAACAGCGCGCCGATCGACTGCGAGCCGACATCGGCGAAGGTCGGCGTCCACGACACGCCGGCGTCGTTGCTTTTCCATACGCCGCCGTTGGCCGAGCCGACGTAGAGCGTGCTGTCGTTGGTCGGATGCGGGGCGATGGCGTTGATGCGGCCCGACACGCGGCCCATCGTCCAGTTGCCCATGCGCATCGACGAGGGGCCGAGCTCGCGCCAGACCGCGCCCGCGGCGCGACCGGCGCTGGCTTCCCGGGCCATCTGGATGCGCAGGGTGCGCACCGCGCTGCGGCGCATGTCGCCGGCGCCGAGGACCTTGTCCAGGCCGCGCGATTCGATCCACCAGCGGCGACGCTGTTCGATCTGCCAGCTCTCGTTGCCGGTGGCCTTGCTGCCGCGCGCCTGCGTCGGCGTCTGCTGCGCGGCGGCCAAGCCGGCGCCAAGGGCCCCAGCCAGGATCAATAGCGTCATGCCGATCGATTTCGAACCCATTGTCCTGGCTCCATTGCGGTGAAGTAGCGGGTGACGGCGTTGACGCGACGACAGGCATCGCCGGTGCGGCCGGGATCGTCTGTCGTGCGTGTGGGGATATGACGGCTGCGCGTGGATCGGCTTGCCTGCGCTTTGCAGAAACATGCCGCAGGCGAAGCTGCGCGGATGTTACGGGATCCGCCGCGCAGCGTCGGGACGGGCAGCGCGTTTCCCCCATAAGAACGGGTTATGTGCGCGGATCGGGGCCGCGATGCCAGCGCGCATCAACGCCGGATCAACGCCGGATCAACGCCGGATCATGGTCGCCTGCATCGTCGCGACGTGGATGCGATCGCTGTCGGCGGACGTTGCCTGCGGGAATGCCCACAGGTCGCCGTGGGTCACCATCAGCGTCTGCCCGGGCTTGATCACGCGGCCGTGGGCGACGAAGCGCGCGCCGGCGGCGGGGCGCAGCAGATTGACCTTGAACTCGACGCTCAGCACATCGGCGCCGGCCGGCATCAGCGTGGTCGCGGCCATGCCGCAGGCGGTGTCGACCAGCGTCGCGGTGACGCCCGCGTGCAGGAAACCGTTCTGCTGGGTGAAATCCGCGTTGAAATCGAAGCCGATCTCGACATCGCCCGGCGCGACGCGCAGCAGGGTCGCGCCGAGCGTGCGCATCAGCGCCTGTGCTTCGAAGATGCCGCGCACGCGTTCGGCGAACGCGGGGTCGGGGACGTTGAACGCGCCGCCGTTGAATGCGCCGCCGGCATTCATTCGGGGGTGAACTCGCGGTTGAACTGCATCGATGCGGGCGCCGCGCCTTCGCGTGCGATCTTCAGATCGAAGCTCAGCGTATCCGGCGGCGACACGTCCACGGTGCCGACATAGTCGATCAGCGCCTGCGCCGGACCCGCGGCAGGATCGCCGGTGCGCAGTTCGCGCATCTCGATGTCGCGGCGTTGGCCGTGCAGGTTCGCGACGGACGCCTGGACCGTCGCCGGCAGGGCGATGTCCCGGCCGTCCGGGCCCTGGCGTACCGACACCAGCAGCATCAGCGTGTCGTCGCTGCGCTGGATGCCGTAGCTGCGGGCCACGGCTTCGTTGAGGTTGGCGGTGCGCATCACGTTGGCGCGGATGGTGACGTCGCCGATGCGGGTGATCGCTTCCTGCGGCGTGTCGATGCGCTTGGCCTGTTTCGGCGCGTCGGCGCCGCAGGCCGACAGCAGAAGCGCGGCGCAGAGTGTTGCTAATTTCAAGGAAAGGCTCATCGAAAGCCGGCTCATCGAAAGCATGGTGGAAGCCTCAGTCGTTCGCGGCGGACAATTGTTTGCCGCGCGCGGTGGCATTGCGGATGGCGCCCGCGACCAGGTCGCGGAAACCGCCGGTCTCGAAGGTCTCGATCGCGGCCTGGGTGGTGCCGCCCGGCGAGGTCACCCGGCGGCGGAGTTCGGCCGGGTCTTCGCCGGATTCGGTCAGCATGCGCGCGGCGCCCAGCACGGTTTCCAGCACCAGCGTCCGCGCGGCGTCGGTCGGCAGGCCCTCGGCCAGGGCGGCGGCTTCCATCGCCTCGGCCAATAAAAAAATGTAAGCCGGGCCGCTGCCGGACACGGCGGTCACCGCGTCCATCCGCGCTTCGTCGTCGATCCACACTGTCTTGCCGGCGCTCGCCAGCAGATTCGCCGCGCGTTCGCGACCGTTGGCATCCACTTCCGCGCTGCCGAACAGGCCGGTGACCCCGGCGCCCAGCAGTGCGGGAGTGTTGGGCATCGCCCGGACCACGGCCACGCCGCTGCCGAGCCAGCGCTGCAGTTGCGCGGCGGTGATGCCGGCGGCGATCGACACCACCAGCGGCCGTTCCGCCTGCGCCAGGGGCGCCAGCGCCTCGCAGACCGCGCGCATCACCTGCGGTTTCACCGCCAGCAGCCACAGCCCGGCGCCGCTGGCGGCCGCGGCATTGTCCGCACCGACGTGCACGCCGAAGTCGCGGGCCAGCGCCTCGCGCAGCGCTTCGACCGGCTCGGAGACGCGGATGTCGGCGGCGCCGGTGCCGCGCGCGATCAGGCCGCCGATCAGGCTGCGGGCCATGTTGCCGCCGCCGATGAAGGCGATGTTCGATGCGTCACTCATGTCGATGCGTCACTCATGCGGTCTCCGGCGAAGCGGAAAAGGGGTTTTTTGCGGTGCGAGCGCCGAACAGCGCGCTGCCGATCCGGACCATCGTCGCACCTTCGGCGATGGCCAGCGCGTAGTCCTCGCTCATGCCCATCGACAGGGTGTCGACGCCGACGTGGCGGGCGGCGAGGGCGTCGAACAGCCCGCGCATCCGCTGGAACGCGGCGCGGCGGCGATCCATGTCCGGGTCCGGCGCCGGGATGGCCATCAGTCCGCGCAGCCGGAGTTCCGGACGTCCGGCGATATCGGCGGCGAGCGCGTCGATGTCTTCCGGCCGGCAGCCGTGCTTGCTGGTTTCGTCGTCGATATTCACTTGGATCAGTACGTTCAGCGGCGCCTGTCCGGATGCGCGGTGCCGGGCGAGCGCGTCGATCAGCTTCGGCCGGTCGACGGTCTGCACCCAGTCGAACGCGGCGGCGGCGTCGCGGGCCTTGTTCGACTGCAGGTGGCCGATCAGATGCCACTCCAGCCCCAGCCCGCCCAGCGCCGGCTGCTTGGCCAGCGCTTCCTGTACGTAGTTCTCGCCGATGGCGACGCGGCCCTCGTTGCCCGTCTCGTTGCCGGCCCGCGCGTGCAGCGCCTCGGCCACCCGCGCGATCGCATCGGCGGGCTGGGTCTTGGCGACGACGAGCAGGCGCGGCATCGGCCGGTCGCCGGCGGCGGCCGCCATGCGTTCGAGGATGAGGTCGAGTGCGGAGTGTGGCGAGGGTGCGGACATGGCGGCGCGGCGGTTCGATGTCGTGGATGCGACGAGCGTCGCGGAATCGGCACCGGAAGTCGAGCCCGGCACGCGGATGCGCCGGGTGACAGCATCGGGTCCGGGGCTATACTCCGGCGGTCAGTCGTCTTTCACCTCTCAACACGACATCGCACGCGGGGAGCTTGCATGGATATCGCCGAACTTTTGGCATTCTCGGTCAAGAACAAGGCTTCTGACCTGCATCTGTCGGCCGGCCTGCCGCCGATGATCCGGGTCGACGGCGACGTCCGCCGCATCAACATCCCGGCGCTCGACCACAAGCAGGTCCACGCGCTGGTCTACGACATCATGTCGGACAAGCAGCGCCGCGATTACGAGGAATTCCTCGAGACCGACTTCTCGTTCGAGATCCCCGGCCT
>JBKJTC010000320.1:0-7884 GCA_046590925.1 Lysobacteraceae bacterium
ATCTGCGTCTGCTGATAGAGATTGTTGAGCACCACTTCGGCGGAATCGCCGCGCTTGACCTCGATGTAGATGCGCATGCCGTCCTTGTCGGACTCGTCGCGCAGCTCGCTGATGCCCTCGAGCTTCTTTTCCTTCACCAGCTCGGCGATCTTCTCGATCAACCGCGCCTTGTTCACCTGATAAGGGATCTCGGTGACGACGATCGCCTCGCGGCCGTTGTCGGCGACTTCGACCTCGGCGCGGGCGCGCATGCGCACGCGGCCGCGGCCGGTGCGATACGCCAGATGGATGCCGCCGACGCCGTTGATGATGCCCGCGGTGGGGAAGTCAGGGCCGGGAATGTGCTGCATCAGGCCTTCGACGTCGATCTCGGGGTCGTCGAGCAGCGCGACCGTGGCGTCGATGACTTCCTTCAGATTGTGCGGCGGAATATTGGTGGCCATGCCGACCGCGATGCCGGCGGAGCCATTGACCAGCAGATTCGGGAACCGCGACGGCATCACCGTGGGTTCCTGTTCCTTCTCGTCGTAGTTGGGCTGGAAATCGACAGTGTCCTTGTCGATATCGGCCATCAGCTCATGGGTGAGCTTGGCCATGCGCGCTTCGGTGTAACGCATCGCCGCGGCGTTGTCGCCGTCGACGGAACCGAAGTTGCCCTGCCCGTCCACCAGCAGATAGCGCAGCGAAAACGGCTGCGCCATGCGCACCAGCGTGTCGTACACCGACTGATCGCCGTGCGGGTGGTACTTACCGATCACGTCGCCGACGATACGCGCCGATTTGTAATAGGGCTTGTTGCTGTGCGCGCCCAGCTCGTTCATCGCGAACAGCACACGGCGATGCACCGGCTTGAGGCCGTCCCTTACGTCCGGGAGCGCGCGGCCCACGATCACGCTCATGGCGTAATCGAGATAACTGCGGCGCATCTCGTCTTCGAGATTGACGGGAATGATTTCCTTCGCGAGATCGGTCATTACGACTTCTTATGCTGGAGTGACGGCATGGCTGTGCGGACGCCGCGGCGGGGCAGACGGCAGGGCCGCCAGCGCATGCAGCAAAGGCGGCCGGGGAGCCGCTCCGGGGGGCGCACGCGGTCCATGCGCGAAGCCGGAATTGTAGCACGCGGGCGCCTTCGACGCCCCGCAGCAGCCGGCGTTTTTTCCATGCAGAAACAGCAACTTGCGAACGCCTCCGCGACTTCGGCGGCGGCATCGCGAAAAGCGCGGCTCAGTGACCGAAGAAAGTCTGCATCGAAACGCGGTTCGGGCGTTCGACGACGCCACGATCAGTGACGATGGCATCGATCAGTTCGGATGGCGTGACATCGAACACCGGATTCCAGGCAGTGATGCCCTCGGCAGCGGTGCGCACGCCGCCGATGCCGAGCAGTTCGGCGGGGTCGCGCTCCTCGATCTCGATTTTGCCGCCGCTGGCCGTGGCCATGTCGACCGTCGACGACGGCGCCACCACCATACATTTCACACCGTGGTAGCGGGCAGCGATGGCGAGCTGGTAGGTACCGATCTTGTTGGCGACATCGCCGTTCGCGCAGATGCGGTCGGCGCCGACGATCACCCACTGCACCTGTCCGGTCTTCATGAGATGCGAGGCGGCTGCATCCGCGATCAGCGTGGCGTCGATGCCGTCCTGCTGCAGCTCCCACACCGTCAGCCGCGCGCCCTGCAGCCAGGGCCGGGTTTCGCCAGCGAAGACGCGTTCGATGCGTTCCTGGGCCACGCCGGCGCGGATCACGCCCAGCGCGGTGCCGAAGCCGGCGGTTGCCAGCGAGCCGGTATTGCAGTGGGTCAACACACCGCTGCCCTTGGCGATCAATTGCGCGCCGAGCTTGCCCATCTTGTGGTTCGCGGCCAGATCTTCGCTGGCGATGGCCTGCGCCTCGCGCAACAGCACGGTGCGCCAGTCGTCGCCGGCATTGGCCAGCGCGCGGCGCATGCGCTGCAACGCCCAAGCCAGATTGACCGCGGTCGGCCGCGCAGCATTGAGTTGCAACATGACGGGTTCAAGACGCTCGGCCGCCTCGGCAGCGGTTTCGACTTCGCCGCCGCTGGTCGCGTCGAGTTCACGCGCGGCCAGCACCACGCCCCAGGCCGCGGCGATACCGATCGCGGGCGCGCCACGCACGATCAGCGCGTGGATCGCCTGCGCGACCTCACCGCTGGAGCGACAGGGGACGTATTCGACAGTGAACGGCAATTTGCGCTGGTCCAGCAGGTCGAGGGTATCGCCGGTCCAACGGATCGGGCGGATGCGGTCGTAGCGCGCGTAGTCGATGTCTTGTTTCATCCTCGCATTCTACCGGCAGCCGAAAAAAAACGTCCCGGCATGGGCCGGGACGCTATTGTCAAGCGGGGGAGCTGTCGCGAGGTTCAATCCGGTTCGCGCTCGCGGGGGGAAGGTTCTCCACGCGGCGAAGGCGCCTGCTCCACGACGCCAGGCTGCACAGCGGCGCCGGTCGTGCGCTGTTCCACTTCTGCGACCGGGCGTTCTACAGGGCTAACGGGAGCTGCCGGCTGCGATTCTTCAACGGTACGGATCTGACGAACACTGGGAGCCTCCTCACGATTGTCTTCATGAGCGCGAGGACGCTCGGTCACACTTTGCGCCGGCTGGCGCCGAGCTTCGTCCCGGCCGGACGTGTTCTGGAGGACACCAGGCGATGCGACGGGCTGTTGGCCGCTTGGAACGCCGCTGCCGAGATCGCCTGGCGGACGCACATTGGCGCCCGGTGGACGATAGCTGCCGCCATTGCCGCGTCCGATCACGAATTCCGCGCGGCAGCCTTGGGTCACCCACACGCCATTGCGCGAACGACCCCAGGTCTGGTTCTCGACGCAGGGCTTGCCGGACAACTGCCGGAGAAGACGGATATCGCCGCGACGGTTGCCGGTGAAGCTGCAACTGTGGCTGCGGTTGTCGTTGGATTCGCAACGGATGAGATCGCTGCCGCCGTATCCGCTGTTGCCGTGGTAGCCGCCATTGTTGTTGCCATAACCGTTGCCATAACCGCCTGTGCGGAACAGTCCACGGCAGCCGTTGCTCACCCAGACGCCACGAGAATCGGTGCCCCAGCTCTGACCACGGACACAGGGGGTGTTGGAAAGCTGGCGGATGAATTCGGCGCGTCCGGAGCTGGCGCAGCGTTCGGTGCGGCCATTGGTGGATTCGCAGCGGAACGTGGCTTCGCTGTTGTTGCCGTAGCCGTAGCCGTAGCCGTTGCCATAGGCATTGCCGTTCCCGTAACCGCCGCCATAACGGTCGTCGTCGTCATAGCCATAACGGTCGTCGTCGTCGTCATAATTGTTGTAGCCACCAACACTGAACTCGGCGCGACAACCGCCGCTGACCCAGACGCCGCGCGAATCGGTGCCCCAATTGCGGCCGCGGACGCAGGGACTGCCGGACAACTGACGAACCAAGCGGATATCGCCGCCACCGCCACCGCCTACGGCGCAGCGTTCGGTACGGTTATCGCGGGATTCGCAGCGGATCACCGAATCGTTGTAGCCGTTGTCATAGTACTGGGCTTGGGCCGGTAGAACAGAGGCGCCTGCAAGGAAGACGGAAGCGGTGAGGACAAGACGGGTACGCATGGATGTATCCCCTGATGAGTGGCTTCACTCTAGTCGCGCCGGATGAATGGTCGGCGAATTTTCCGGGCTTGCCCGCGGGCGGAGAATACCTGTTCAGGTTGAGAGCAGGCCCAGTCGGACGCCTTCAGCTGCGCGAGAACTCGAACGTCAACACATCCGCGATGCGGTCGGTGTCCGTCATGGCCATCAGCAGGCGTTCGACGCCCAGTGCCACCCCCGCACAGGCCGGCAGTCCGCAGGCCATGGCCGCGAGCAGACCCTCGTCGAGCGGCGGCTGCACGACGCCACGCATCGCGCGCGCGGCACGATCGCGCAGGAACCGCGCGCGCTGCTCGTCGGCATCGGTCAGTTCGTGGTAGCCGTTGGCCAGTTCCAGCGCGCCGAGATACAGCTCGAAACGCTCCGCCACCGCCGGCTCGCCACCCTGCCCCGCGCGGATCTTCGCCAGCGCGCTCTGCGAAACCGGATAGTCGCGTACGACGAGAATTCCATCGCGATCGAAGCCCGGCTGCAGCCGATGGGTCATCAGCAGATCCAGCCAGTCGTCGCGATTCAACCCGGTCGGATCGATCTCGATATCGCCAAGCGCCGCGCGCAGTTCCGCTTCATCGGCGGTGAATGGATCCAGACCGAGTCGCTCGCGATAGAGATCGCGGAACGTTGTCGTCGTCGCGTCCGCTTTGCGCCCGACCAGCGCCAGCGCGGCCTGCACGAGTGCAACGGTTTCGTCGATCAGCCGATGATGATCCCAGCCGAGGCGATACCACTCCAGCATCGTGAATTCGGGGTTGTGTCGGCCGCCGGCTTCGCCGTTGCGGAACACCCGGCCGAGTTCGTAGCAATCGCCGACGCCCGCAGCCAGCAGACGTTTCAGCGCGAACTCCGGCGACGTGCGCAGCCAGCGCGTGCGCGGCGCGCCATCGGTGCGGCCGGAGAATTCCAGCGAGAACGATTCGATATTCGGGTCGGTGTTGCCGGCGACCGACAACACTGGCGTTTCCACTTCGAGCACATCGCGTTGGGCGAACAACGTACGGATCGTTGCGTACAGCCGCGCGCGCAGGCGCACTGAGTCGAGACTGGCGGTCGGCTGCCAGTCGCTCATACGCCGTCGTGCTCCGCCAGAAACACAAGCAGCGCCGCTTCGTCCCAGATCTCGATCCCGAGCTCCTGCGCCTTCGCCAGCTTGCTGCCGGCCGCTTCGCCGGCAACGACGACGCTGGTTTTCTTCGAGACGCTGCCCGAAACCTTTGCGCCCAAGGCTTCGAGTTTCGCGCCCGCTTCGTCGCGGGACATCGCAGTCAGGCCGCCGGTCAGCACGAATGTCTTGCCTTCGAGCGGGCCGGCCGCCGCATTGTCCACTTGTGGAATACGCGCCTGCAGCGTCGCCAACGCATCACCTGCGCGCCTGAGCAGTTGCGCATTGGCGGCATCCGCCAACCACAACGCGAGAGATTGTGCGCCGTCGGCCGGCAATCCCGCAGCGACGAACGAATGCATCGGCGCGTCCGAAACCGCGGAAGCGCTCGCGAAAGCGCCCGCAAGCTGTTCCGCGCGGATGCGCGTGACTTTCGGAATTTCCATGTCGACAAGCAGCGTCGCCAGCGTGAGATCGGGCCGCAGTTTCGGCGACGGTGGGTGCGCGTCGACGATGCCAACGCCCCGTTCGACCAGGGCATCGATGACCCGCTGATTGCCGGGCTGATCGAAGAAATGCCCGAGGGCGCGTGCCACTTCGCCGCCGATGTCGGGCACGCGCTTGAACAACGGCCACGGCAGATGCCGGATCAGATCGAGGTCGCCGAACCAGATGGACAGCGCCTTCGCCGTGCTTTCGCCGACATGCTGGATGCCGAGCGCGAACAGGAAGCGTTCGAGCGTGGTCGCGCGACTGTTGTCGATCGCTTCGATCAGGTTGTCGGCCCATTTGGTCGCGACTTTCCCGGCTTTCACGGTTTCGGGGGTGGTACCGTCGCGCTCGTCGACGCGACGCTTCATCTCCAGCAGATCGTCTAGCGAGAGCCGATACAGGTCCGCAACTGATTCCAGATAACCCAGATCGGAAAGATCCTCGACGTAGCGGTCGCCCAGGCCTTCGATATCCATCGCGCGACGCGACGCGAAGTGGCGGATCGCTTCCTTGCGCTGCGCGGCGCAGGTCAGTTCGCCGGAGCAGCGCCAGACCACCTCTCCCTCGTCCCGCACGATCTCCGATCCGCAGACGGGGCAGTTCTCCGGCATACGCCACGGCTTGCTGTCTAGAGATCCTGTTCCCTCTACAACTCTCACGATCTCTGGAATTACATCTCCTGCGCGACGAACAATTACTGCATCGCCCACGCGCACGCCCAAGCGTGCGATTTGATCCGCATTGTGCAGCGTGGCATTAGTGACAACAACACCCGCGACTTGCACTGGGGTAAGGCGCGCGACAGGCGTCACCGCACCGGTTCGACCGATTTGAACGTCAATCGCTTCAACGATAGTCAGTTGTTCCTGCGCCGGAAATTTGTGCGCGATCGCCCAACGCGGCGCGCGCGAGACGAAGCCCATCTCGCGCTGGCCGGCGTAGTCGTCGAGCTTGTAGACCACGCCATCGATGTCGAACGGCAGCGCATCGCGCTTCGCGCCCATGTTCCGGTAGTAGTTCAACAATCCATCCGTGCCGACAACCACATCGCTTTCGGCGCTGACCGGGAAGCCCCATTCGCGCAGCCGCTTCAACGTCGCCGAATGGGTGGCGGGCAAATCGAAGCCTTCGACCACGCCCACCGCATACGCATAGAAGGCCAGCGGTCGTTGCGCGGTGATGCGCGGATCGAGCTGGCGCAGTGAGCCGGCGGCGCCGTTGCGCGGATTCGCCAGCACTTTGCCGCCGTCCTTCAGCGCTCTTTCGTTGTAGGCCTTGAATGCAGCCAGCGGCATATACACCTCGCCGCGCACTTCCAGCACAGCCGGCCAATCGTCGTCGCGCAATTGCAGCGAGTCGTCCTCTACTTTACCGCTGCGCAAGCGCATCGGTATGGCCTTGACCGTGCGGAGGTTTGCGGTCACGTCCTCGCCCGTGGCGCCGTCGCCGCGGGTGGCGCCGCGCACGAACACGCCGCGCTCGTAGCGCAGGCTGATCGCGAGACCGTCGAGCTTGGGTTCGGCCGAAAAAACGGGCGCATCGCGATCGAGGCGCTCTTCGATGCGGCGCACGAAATCGGCGACTTCCTCATCGGCGAACGCATTGCCTAGCGACAGCATCGGTACGGCGTGGGCGACTTCCTCGAATTTCGAAGACGGCCGGTCGCCGACGCGCTGGCTGGGCGACGAGGGGTCGGCGTACTGCGGATGCGCTGTTTCCAGTGCTTCCAGCGCGCGCATCAGCCGGTCGTATTCGGCGTCAGGAATCGAGGGATCATCGAGGACGTGGTAGCGGTAATTCGCGTCTTCGATCTGGCGACGCAATTCGGCGATGCGGATGGCGGGGTCTGTCATTGCGATACGTCAACCATGGTACTTGGCGGAACGGTCCTGCTGTAGAGCGGCCTTCAGGCCGCTGGTCTGAAGGAAGCCGGAACAGCGGCCTGAAGGCCGCTCTACGAAAGCAAGGTTTACCAGCGCGTGTTCTTGGAGATCGGCGGGGCTTCGTGCTGGCGGTCGTAGGCGCGCAGGTCGTCGCGGATGTGCGCGATACGCTGGCGGCCGAGGGCGTTGCGCGATTCGTCCAGCACCACGCCATCGAGCAGTTCGGCCATGCGCTGCGCCGTGGGCAGCAGCTTTTCCCAGGCATCGAGCGCGGCGATCGGCGCCGGCAGGGTAAGAAAAAAAGCGATCGCCGGTGTTTCCAGCGTCTGGATCTCGCTCATCTCGAAGCTGCCGGGTTTCTTGATGTTGGCGACGCTGAAGATCGGGCTGTTGTCGGCATGCCCATCCATCAGTCGATGGAAGATGCTCATGTAGCCGTAGCTCAGGCCGGCTTTTTCGGCGGCGACCACGATGTCGGTGCCGCGCAGCACCTGACCGGATCGCGCCGCGACGTAGAGCGTCACGATCTTGTCGAAATCCTCGCGGTCGCGCTTGCCGACTTCCGGCCCGGACGGTGGCGGTGCGGCTTCGGGCGACAGGTCGCCGAATGGCGTACCGTCCTGGGCGAACGCGACATCGTTCCGGCCCGGCGCGTCGCCGCGCGCGTCGGCGACCGTCCGCGGCGGCGTGCGCTCGGCGGACTCGTCGCGGAGCTTTCGACCCTGACTCTGCTTGCGCGGGCGGCCGAAGAAATAGATCG
>JBKJTC010000113.1:0-4125 GCA_046590925.1 Lysobacteraceae bacterium
GCTTGCCGATTTCGGCGAACCGCCATTCGCGCGTCCACCAGCCGCGGCGGGTGGCGACCATGCGTTCGTCGATCGCGTAACCGGCGTGGGTGGCGTGCTGCCAGGTGATGTAGGCCACCCAGGGCACCCACAGCGCGACGAACACCAGACCGAGCGGTCCGAAGCTCAGGAATGCGATCGCTCCCAGCAGCGACGCCCACACCATCTGCGGCACGAACAGCCGCGCGAAGGTCCAGCGGTGCAGGCGGTGCCAGGTCTGCGGCGGCCACTGCACCTGCGGCGCGAGATGGCGGATGAGTTCGTCGCAGCGCTGCGGCGTGGCCACCGGCGCGATCTCGCGCAGCGAGCGCGGCTGGCTGTGCGAGCCGTTGTCCAGCACCGCGGTGCCCACTTCCAGCGTGCGCCGCCGGAACAGGCGGTGGAGCATGCCTTCGCGCAGCGTCCACGACTGAATGCGTCGGCGCGGCGTGCTGGTGCGGATGCGGGTGAGCAGGCCGCGTTCCAGCGTCAACCTGCGGCCGTGCTCCTCCAGGCGGAAGCCGGAATACTGGAGCAGCGCGATCAGCACCGAGAACGCGCGCAGCAGCGTCAGGAACAGCAGGATCAGGAACAGCGTCGCCGCCACTTCGTGGCCGCGGCCATAGCTGTCGACCATGCCGAACAGCGCCCGCCCCCACGATTCGATCAGGTCCGATGTCATGTCGGCGCCGAACTGGTTCATGGCCAGGTACGCACCGCCCACCACGATCAGACCGCGGTTGGAGATCAGCCCGACGCGCACCACTTCGGCGGTCGACAGGCTGTGCAGCAGTTCGAACTCTGGGGTCGCCGGGGTGGTCGCCGGTGCGGCTGTCGCCGTTGCGGCGGCCGCGTCGACGCGGCCGCGACGGCGCACCAGCGCTTCCAGCGCCAGGGCGTCCTCGAGCTTCAGCACGCGCATTTCCGCTTCCGGCTTGACGCCGCCGGCCGATTCCAGGCGCACCTCGGCCACGCCGAAGATCCGGTGCAGCAGGGTCTGGTGCAGGCCGACGTTGTGGATGCGCGCGAACGGGATCTGACGCAGGCTGCGTTCCAGCAGACCGCTGCGGATCTCCAGACTGTCGATGCCGATCCGGAACCGGTAGGTGTAGTACTGCCAGATCGACACCACGGCGAGGATGCAGATCGCGACCAGCCCCCACAGATCGTTGCGGTCGCCGCGCCCGAACAGGAACAGGGCGAGGATCGGGAAGATGAACTGTTTGAGCTGCTGGATCAGCACGAACAGCCACGACATCGGATGCAGCCGGCGTTCCGGCTGGCCGTCGAGTAGGGGCACCACCGCGATGTCAGGCGTGGTCATCGTCGTCCTGACGATCGATCTGACGGCTGAAATGGTCGCGCAGCCGTTCGGCGTCGGCATCGTCCAGGCCGGAAATGCTCACCGCGCTCAGCCGGGTGCCGGCGGTGTGCAGCACCAGCGACGCCAGCCGGTGGCCGCGCTCCAGCGGCCCGCGCTTGAGATCCAGATGCTGCACGCGCGAGGTCGGCACCCGCGTTTCCCACTGCCACAGCCGGCCGCGGCGCACCGCGAAGCCATCCTCGTCCAGCATCCAGAAGGTGTAGCGATAGCGCTTGCCCGCCACCCATACCGCAAACCCGATCGCCACCACCCACAGCGCCGCGATCGCCATCCACCCCCAGTCCTGCGCCGCCAGTGTCCTGCGCAGCATCAGCGTGGCGAACGCGCACGGCACCGCGGCGACCAGCAGCGCGACGTAGAGGAACACACGGTAGGCGCGCGCCGGCAGCGGCTGCCAGCCGCTCGGGGCGACCCAGATATCCGGCGCGGGCGCCGACGTTTCGCCGGGGAGTGCTCCATGGGCGGCGTTGGCCTGATCGGGCTCGGCGCGGTCCAGCGCCTCGGGAAACGGTTCGGTCATGTCGGTATCGGTCGGGGGAAGAGGTGTGGCCGGAGCGTCATTCCTGATCGTGGGGCGCACGATCTTCGGGATCGCGGCCTTCCAGATCGCGGTACGGATTGTGATACGGATTCAACGACGGTCGCAGGGTGTAGCGTTTGTACGTCCATTGATACTGTGCCGGATCGCGCCGCGCGATGCGCTCCACTGCCGCGTTCAGCGCCGAGGTCGCCACCATCGTATCGCCTGAGGCGATGTCTTCGGGCGCCGGCTCGATCCGCAGCGCGAACGCCAGGTCGCCGACCCGCTCGCAGTACGCGAACAGAACGATCGCGCCGCTGCGTTCCGCCAGACGCGGCAGCAGCGACATCGTGTATGCCGGCACCCCGAAGAACGGCGCGAACTCGCCGTCGCCGCTTTTCGGCTGCTGGTCCGGCAGGATGCCGACCACGCCGCCGTCGCGCAGGCGCTTGAACAACTGGCGGATCCCCGCGGCCTCGGCGCGGACCTGGGTCACGCGGTCGCCGGCATCGGCGCGGACCCGGCGCAGGAAGGCTTCGCCCAGCGCGGAGTCCGGCGGCCGGTACAGGATCGCCAGCGGCGTACGCGACGCCAGCCATTGATTCAACAGTTCCCAATTGCCGTAGTGCGGCGCGGCCACGATCACGCCCCTGCCCGAAGCGATGGCCGCATCGAACAGCGCCTCGCCCTGGGTTTCGCGGATCATCCGCAGATTCTCGGCGTGCGGGCGTGTCCACAGGCGAAGGGTTTCCAGCGCCTGCCGCGCCGTGGTGCGCAGAATCTCGCCCTGCAGCCCCTCGCGCTGCCCGGGCAGCAGCTCGGGATAGGCCATTTCGAGATTGCGCCCCGCCACCCGGCTCTCGCGGCCGCCCCGGCGCAGCCACAGCCGGGCCATGGCGTCGCCGAGCGTGCGCAGCCACGGCCACGGCAGACGTCCGATGGCGCTGGCGATGAAATAAAGAATGCGGGCGAAAACATCGGTCATCGCTGGGAGTCTACCGGCGCGACCCTGCGGCAACGCATGGAAAAGGTCACCGTCGCAGCGGCTTGCGCCGCGTCCGCGATCCCCGGATGCTCGCGTTCCCGCCTTCTTCCGGCTGCCGCCATGCTCGCCCTGATCCAGCGCGTCACCGAAGCCCGGGTCGAAGTCGACGGCGACATCGTGGGCGCCATCGGCGCCGGACTGCTGGCGCTGATCGGCGTGGAGCCGGGGGACGGCCGCGATCAGGTCGCGAAACTCGGCGACCGCCTCCTCCGTTACCGGGTGTTCTCCGATGACGCCGGCAAGATGAATCTCTCCCTGGCCGACACCGGCGGCGGCCTGCTGCTGGTCAGCCAGTTCACCCTCGCCGCGGACACCCGCTCCGGCCTGCGGCCCAGCTTCAGCACCGCCGCCGCGCCCGCGGACGCCGAGCGGGTGTTCGGCGAACTGGTTGCCTATTGCCGCCAACAGCACGCGAATGCCGTCGAAACCGGCCGCTTCGGCGCCCATATGGTTGTCAGCCTGGTCAATGACGGCCCGGTCACCTTTCTGCTTCGCGCCTGACCGGTTCCGGGGCTGAATACACA
The DNA here is from genome assembly GCA_046590925.1 of Lysobacteraceae bacterium. Classification (GTDB taxonomy): domain Bacteria; phylum Pseudomonadota; class Gammaproteobacteria; order Xanthomonadales; family Xanthomonadaceae; genus Lysobacter_I. Next base: position 3,492 of record JBKJTC010000113.1, read on the forward strand.
TCAGTCCCGTCCTCGCCGACGCCTTGAATCGGCGCCCGCAACGCACCACATCGGCCGCATCCAACCTCCTTGACCCCGGTCGTGCGTCTTCCGGCCGATGCTTCCGCACCACCCCGCGCGCCGGCCCCGCCCACACCGACGCCCAGTCCCCGCCCCGGGGCTGTTATAATTACGGGTTCACTTTCCCACGGTGGCGCCCATGGCCAACGAACGTCAGGCTCCGCAGTCCGACATCAAGCAACTGATCAGCAAGGGCCTGGAGCAGGGCTACCTGACCTATGCCGAGGTCAACGATCACCTGCCCGACGATCTTGTCGATCCCGAGCAGATCGAAGACATCATCGGCATGATCAACGGCATGGGCATCGAGGTCCATGAAGTCGCGCCCGATGTCGATACCCTCCTGCTCGCCGACGGCAACACCGGCGGCCGCGAAGTCGACGATACCGCTGCCGAAGAAGCCGCGGCCACGCTGACCGCGCTGGACGGCGAAGGCGGCCGCACCACCGACCCCGTGCGCATGTACATGCGCGAGATGGGTACGGTCGAGCTGCTGACCCGCGAAGGCGAAATCGCCATCGCCAAGCGCATCGAGGAAGGCCTCACCCAGATGATGCTGGCGCTGGCCAGCTTC
>JBKJTC010000242.1:0-11997 GCA_046590925.1 Lysobacteraceae bacterium
GCGGAGCTGCGCTCCGCTCTACGGATCGATGTCATGACCGTGTCCCTTCTCGAACAACTCATCGACGCCTTCCGCATCCTGCCCGGGGTCGGCCAGAAAACCGCGCAGCGGATGGCCTATCACGTGCTGGAACGCGACCGCGAGGGTGCGCAGCGGCTGTCCGAAGCGCTGGCCGCCGCGGTCGACCGCATCGGCCATTGCACGCGATGCCGCGATTTCAGCGAGTCGGAACTCTGCGCCACCTGCGCCAACGCCTCGCGCGACACGCATCTGCTGTGCGCGGTGGAATCGCCCGCCGACCGTCTGGTCATCGAACAGGCCACCGGCTATCGCGGGTTCTACTTCGTGCTGCAGGGCCGGCTCAGCCCGCTCGACGGCATCGGCCCGCGCGAACTGGGTCTGGAAAAACTCGCTGCGCGGCTTGCGGAAGGCGAGGTGCAGGAACTGGTGATCGCGACCAATCCCACCGTGGAAGGCGAAGCCACCGCGCACTACCTCGCGCAGCTTTCGCGTCAGCACGGCGTGAAACCGACCCGGCTCGCGCACGGCGTACCGCTGGGCGGCGAACTGGAATACGTCGACCGCGGGACGCTGTCGCATGCGTTCGGCACGCGCGGCGAAATGCCGCTGTAGGGGTCAATGCCCGCATTCATGCGATATCCGCCGCCCGTAGAGCGGCCTTCAGCCCGCTGAAGCTGTTGCCGCGGGCGATCAGCGGTCTGAAGGCCGCTCTACAAAAAACAGAATCCCGCGAATACAAAAAAGCCAGTCGGCGCTAACTGAGTGGCATTGGCTGTCGGGGTGGGCGCTATTGGATTCGCGGTAACTTCAAGCGGACGCGTGCCAACTTCATGTCGCGCAAGAGCAAATCCCCCCGTCATCGCGTTGCGATGCCGACCCCCTTTTTCAAAGGGGGTAACAGCAGGCGTCGGTGCAGGTGAAGGGTCGTGAAAGGCGTGGGAATATCTTGTCGGGCAACAGCAATCTCCCTGTCACCGCGTTGCGATGACGGCTCCCTTTCAAAGTGGCAACAGCAGACGTCGATGTGGATGAATGAAAGAGGTCGTCGCGGGTGAATGAAAATCGCGGTCTTTTCGTGATCTTTTCAAGGAGAATTTCCGGGATGATCTTCCGGACGGGGCAGCATTCGCTGCATCGCCGGTAACCTCCATGTCCCCTTTGAAAAAGGGGGCGGGCAATCGCGTAGCGATTGACGGGGGATTTGCTCTTGCCCCTCGGTGCCACCTCTGCCCGCACGCATGTTTACAATGCTTTTGACCCCCCAAGGAGCCTCGCCATGCCGGACACCATCTTCCACAAGATCATCGACCGCAAGATTCCCGCGAACATCGTCTATGAAGACGAACATCTCATCGCCTTCCGGGATATCGCCCCGCAGGCGCCGGTGCATGTACTGTTCGTGCCGAAGATAACGGTGCCCACGCTCAACGATCTGAAGCCCGATCAGGCCGACATCATCGGCCGCCTCGCCATCGCCGCCGCGAACTATGCCAAGGCCGAAGGATTCGCCGAGGATGGGTACCGCATCGTGATGAATTGCAACGACCACGGCGGGCAGACGGTGTTCCAGATCCATCTGCACTTGTTGGCGGGAACGCCCTTGGGGCGGTTCGGGCGGTAATCCACGGTCATCAGCGAGCAGGCTTTATCCGCACGGCGGGACATCACCAGCGAATCGCACCCTCGACCACCGTACACACCCGCCCCCCCGACCACACATCGCCTTCTGCATCCACGGTGAGTTCGATGATCGCGTCGTGGCCAACTTCGCGGCCCTGACTGATGCGGTAGAAACCGCTATCGCCGGGTAGAGCATCCTGCGAAGCGAGCCAGGCGGCGAGGGTGGCGTTGGCGGCGCCGGAGGCGGCGTCCTCGAACTGCGCGGGCGCGCCGACCCAGGCGCGCACGGCGAGGTAATAGACCGGATCGTCGCTGCGCGCATAGGCGCAGATGCCCATGCTTTCGGTGGATTGCGCGAGGAGGCCTATCGCATCCCACGGCGGCGTCGCGGTGCGCAGCGCGGTTTCGTTTTCGAGTTCCACCAGCCACCAGCGGCGACCGCCGTCCATCAGCGCGGGCGGCAGCCTGCCCAGCGGCAGATCGCGCAGCGCATCGCGCAGGCGCGGGTCGTCGGCGCTGGCGATCTCGCGCACGCTCGCGCGGGGCGTGCGGACCGCAATAGTTCTTTTTGCGTCTTCGCCGGTCACGCGCAGCGGCAGTTTTCCGGCGATGCCGTCCTGCACCAGCAGGCCGTCGCGCGGCGTCGCGAGTCCCGCCCCCAGCACCGCATGCGCGGTGCCGACGCTGGGGTGACCGGCGAACGGCACTTCGCGGCGCGGACTGAAGATGCGGATGCGGTAACTGGCGTCGTTGCTGTTGGCCGGGAATACGAACGTCGTTTCCGGCAGCCGCGTCCAGCGCGCGATGGCCTGCATGTCGTCGTCGCTCAGGCCTTCGGCTTCCAGCACCACGGCCAGCGGATTGCCGGCGCCGGGGCGGTCGGCGAAGACATCGACTTGAACGTAACGGCGACTCATCGGCAGGGCAGTCCTTCGGTGCGGCTGCGCAGCTTAGCAGCCGTCGTGCCCGTCGATCGTCATGCGGCACGCTTCGATGCAGAGCGCATCAATGCACAGCGCATCAATGCAGAGCGCCGCTGCTGCCGACTTCGGGCGGCCAGAGGTGGAACAGGAAGCATTCGCCGTGAGCCAGGGCTTCGTCGTAGGCATCGAGCAAATCGGGCTCGTCTTCATACAGTGCGCGTTCGACCTGGTCCGGACCGCTCTCCAGGTCGACCACGATCCAGTCGGTTTCCTCGAAATAACGCTGTGCTGCGATCTGCGCTGCGGCAGCGTCGGCGGCCTGGAGATAGCACAGGGCGAACGCGCCGCCGGTGGTGGCGAAGTCTTCGCTGTGCGGCGCCGGGCGCAGTTCGTAATGGATGAAATAGATGTTCGGCATCGGGCGCGTCATTCCCAGCGGACGGTGCCGCGAATGATGGGCTGTACCCCGCCTCCGATCCAGACCTCGCCCTCCGCGTCCACGTGGATGTTGACCCGGCCATCGCGGCCGACTTCGCGCCCCTGGCTGCCGATGTAGCGCCCGTCGCATCCGGGCAGCCGCCCGGCCGCCGCGAGCTGTGCCGCGATGGCGGCCTGGGCGCTGCCGGTCACCGGATCTTCCGGAATATTGTCGGCCGGGCAGAAGGCGCGCACCGCGAGGTGATGGCCATCGCGCGGATCGGCGGCATGCACCGCGAGTCCGACCGCGCCGGTCGCCTCAGTCAACGCAGCGATGGCGGCGAGGCCGGGCTGCAGGCCGCGGACGGCATCGGCGTCGGCGAGTTCCAGCAGCCACCAGCGCGGGCCGTTGTCCCACAGCGCGGGTTCGAGCGCGCCAAGCCGCATGTTGCGGACCGCTGCCGGGAGCAGCGTCGGCGCCGGTTCGACGTCGTGGATGCGTCGCGCCCGCGGCGCGCGCACGTTAGGCAGGCACCCGGGCATCGCCGATGGTATCGATCCGCACCGGCAGCAGGCCCGCCGCGCACTCCTGCATCAGTCGGGTCTTTCCGGGCACGACCAGTCCGGCATCCAGCGCCGCCCAGGCTGCGCCGACGCTGGGGTGCCCGGCGAAGGGCAGCTCCTGGCACGGCGTGAAGATGCGGATGCGATAGTCGGCGCTGGCGACGGTCGGTGGCAGCAGGAAGATGGTTTCGGACAGATTGGTCCAGGCCGCGAATGCCTGCATCCGTGCGGAATCGAATCGTTCGCCGTCGAGCACGGCACCGAGTGCGTTGCCGTCACCCGGGCGATCGGCGAAGACATCCATCTGCAGATAACGAAGGGCCATCATGGCAGCGGTCCGGGTCGAATAGAATGACGGGTTCCGGCCCTGCGCCGGCTCCCTCAGTCTAACCAAGCCCGACTTCCGATGCCCGAGACGCACTCTGCCGATACGCACTCTGCCGATATGCGCTGGATCGTGCTCAAATTCGGCGGCACGTCCGTGTCGCGCCGCCACCGCTGGGACACCATCGGCCGGCTGGCGAAGAAACGGGTGGATGAGGGCGATGCGCACGGTTCGAAAACGCGCGTGCTGGTGGTGGTGTCCGCGCTGTCGGGCGTCACCAACGAATTGACCGCGATTGCGGACGGCCGCGAGATCGATGCGCGCATCGACGCGCTCGTCGAACGTCATCGCACCTTCTGCGCAGAACTCGATCTCGACCCGGACGCCGTGCTCGGCGAGCGCCTCGCGATCCTGCGCGCGCTCGGCAGCGATCCGCGCGCGGCATCGCGCAGCCTCGACTGGCAGGCCGAAGTGCTGGCGCAGGGCGAATTGCTGTCGTCGACGCTCGGCGCGGCCTATCTGCGCACGCAGGGGTTCGACTTCGGGTGGTGCGATGCCCGCGACTGGCTGTCGGCGGTATCGCTGCCCAACGCCAGCGCCTGGGCGCAGCGGCTTTCGGTCAACTGCAGATATCGCGACGACGCCGGTGCGCAGCAGGACGGGCTGCAGCAGAATTTCCCGCAGCGATTCGCGATGCAGCCGTCGCGGATGCTGATTTCGCAGGGTTTCATCGCCCGCCATGCCGACGGCGCCACCGCCATCCTCGGCCGCGGCGGTTCCGATACCTCGGCCGCGTACTTCGGCGCATTGTTGAAAGCGCAGCGCGTCGAAATCTGGACCGACGTGCCCGGCATGTTCAGCGCCAATCCGCGCGAAGTGCCCGATGCGCGCCTGCTGGCCCGCCTCGACTACGCCGAAGCGCAGGAAATCGCCACCACCGGCGCCAAAGTGCTGCATCCGCGTTCGATCGCGCCGTGTCGCGACAGCGGCGTGCCGATGGCGATCCTCGACACCGAACGCCCGGAACTGCCGGGTACGCGCATCGACGGCAGCGCCGCGACTGTGCCGGGCGTGAAGGCGATCAGCCGCCGCAACGGCATCGTGCTTGTGTCGATGGAAAGCATGGGCATGTGGCAGCAGGTCGGCTTCCTCGCCGATGTGTTCGAGCGTTTCAAGCGCCACGGGTTGTCGATCGACCTCATCGGCTCGTCCGAAACCAACGTCACCGTGTCGCTCGACCCCAGCGAAAACCTGGTCAGCAGCGACGTGCTCGCGGAGCTCTCCGCGGATCTGTCGGAAGTCTGCCGCGTGAAGGTGATCGCGCCGTGCGCGGCGATCACCCTGGTCGGCCGCGGCATGCGTTCGCTGCTGCACAAACTGTCGGACGTGTGGGCGACCTTCGGCCGCGAGCGCGTGCATCTGATCTCGCAGTCGTCGAACGACCTCAACCTGACCTTCGTCATCGACGAAGCCGATGCCGACGGCCTGTTGAACGAACTGCACGGCGAATTGATCCGCGGCGGCGCGATGCCGGTGCAGGACGCGACCGTGTTCGGCCCGAGCTGGACCGAGATCGCGCACGGTAAACCGCAGCGCGAAGCGCCCTGGTGGCGCGCGCATGCGGCCGATCTGGTCGCGTGCGCCGCTGCCGGTACGCCGCGTTACGTCTACCACCTGCCGACCGTGCGCGCGCGGGCGCGGATGCTGCGCGAGACCACCGCCATCGACCGTCGCTTCTACGCACTGAAGGCCAATGCGCATCCCGACATCCTGCGCGCGCTGGAGGCCGAAGGGTCAGGCTTCGAATGCGTATCGCGGGGCGAAGTGGAACACGTGTTCGCCACGCTGCCGGATATCGATCCGCAGCGCGTGCTGTTCACCCCGAGCTTCGCGCCGCGCTCGGAATACGACGCCGCGTTCGCGCGCAACGTGAACATCACCGTCGACAGCGTCGAAGCGCTGCAGCGCTGGCCCGACACCTTCCGCGGCCGCGCGTTCTGGCTGCGCATGGACCTCGGTCGCGGCGATGGCCATCACGCGAAAGTGCGCACGGGCGGCGCCGAAGCGAAATTCGGCCTGCCGCTGGCCCGCGTCGACGCTTTCCTCGCCGAGGCGCGCAAGCTGGACGCGAAAATCGTCGCCCTGCACGCACACTTGGGCAGTGGCATCGACAATCCGAGCCACTGGCGCGATGTCTACGCGGATCTCGCCGGCTTGGCGGAGCAGATCGGCACCGTCGACACGCTGGATATCGGCGGCGGCCTGCCGGTGCCGTACACGCCGGACGCGCGACCGTTCGATGTCGCCGCCTGGCGCGCCGGTTTGGACGAGATCAAGGCCGCGTTCCCGCGCTTCCGCCTTGCCGTGGAGCCCGGTCGCTATCTCGTCGCCGAAGCCGGCGTGCTGTTGTTGCATGTAACCCAAGTGATCGACAAGGACGGCCTGCGCCGCGTCGGTCTGGACGGCGGCATGAACGCGCTGATGCGGCCGGCGATGTACGACGCTTACCACGGCATCCACAATCTGTCGCGCATCGACGATGGTGAAACGGCCGCATTCGATGTGGTCGGCCCGATCTGCGAAAGCAGCGATGTCTTCGGCCGCGCGCGCATGCTGCCCAAGGCCACGGTCGAAGGCGACGTCGTGCTGATCGCCGACGCCGGCGCCTACGGCATGGCGATGGCGCACACCTACAACCTGCGGGCGCTGCCGGCAGAGGAAATTCTTGATGTCTGATGTCTCCATTTCCGTGTGGGAATTCCAGCGCGACGACATTCGCGCTTTCCGTTTCGTCCGCTGCGACTTCGACGCACAGACCGGCATCGCTCAGCTTGTCTATGCATTCGACGACGGCCCTGAACTGGTCGAAACCGTGACCGTGCCCGGCGCGCCGTTCGATCTCGATGATGCCCGTGCCGCTGCAGCCGAACAGGCGCTGCGCCTGCTGCACCTGATCGCCGGTGTGAGTTATTACAAGGCCGCGGTGCCGCAGGACATCCGCATCGACAGCTACACCATCGATGCCGACACAGCCGCGCTGCTGGAAACGATCTACCTCAACGGCCTCGGCGAGTTCGCGTATCGCAACGGCCTGAACCTCCACGGCAGGATCGCATTTCCTGTAGGAGGGCCTTCAGGCCCGAGCTCTGACGAGATTGTGCTGTCGGGGAAAGGGATCGGGGCTGAAGCCCCTCCTACAAATGCCGTTTCGCTCGGCCTGCGCGAACACGCACTTGTCGCCATCGGCGGCGGCAAGGATTCGCTGGTCAGCATCGAGGCGCTGCGCGGCATCGGCGTGGAACAGACGGTGACCTGGATCGGCGGTTCGCAGCTGATCAAGGCCTGCGCGGAACGCACCGGCCTGCCGACGCTGAATCTCGGCCGCCAGCTGGCGCCGGAACTGTTCGAATACAACCGCCAGGGCGCATGGAACGGACATATTCCGGTGACCGCGATCAATTCGGCGATCCTGGTCTTCGCGGCGGTGCTGCTGGACGCGGATCAGGTGGTGTTCTCGAACGAACGCTCCGCGAGCTACGGCAGCATGATCATGTTCGATGACGGCAGGGGCACCGGCGAGGTGAATCACCAGTGGTCGAAAGGCTGGGCCTTCGAGCAGGCGTTCGGCGACTATGTGCAACACCACATCGCCGCCGATCTCGAGTACTACTCATTGCTGCGCCCGCTCAGCGAACTGGCGGTGGCGCGGCAGTTCGCGAAGACCGACCGTTACGACGCGCATTTTTCCAGCTGCAACCGCAATTTCCACATCCTCGGCGAGCGCCCGGTGAACCGCTGGTGCGGCGTGTGCCCGAAATGCCATTTCGTATTCCTGGCGCTGGCGCCGTTCATGTCCAAGCCGCGTCTGGTCGGCATCTTCGGACGCAATCTGCTGGACGATGCGTCGCAGATCGGCGGCTACGACGCGCTGCTCGAATATCAGGACCACAAGCCTTTCGAATGCGTGGGCGAGGGCAAGGAATCGCGCGCGGCGATGGCCTGGCTCAGCGAACGCCCCGAGTGGCGCGAGGACGAGATCGTCGAACGCTTCGCCCGCGAGATCCGTCCGCAACTTTCGCCGCTGGAACAGCAGATCGCAGCGCTGCTGATTCTCGACGACGAACATCGCGTGCCGTCTGCCGTATGGGAACGCCTGCGTGCGCAATTCGCAGGCTGACCATCCGCCGCTCGACATCGCGCAACTCGGCGACAAGCGGGTCGCGCTGTGGGGCTGGGGTCGCGAGGGCCGCGCGGCGTATCGCGCGCTGCGTCGTCGTTTGCCGGCACTGCCGCTGACCCTGTTCTGTTCGACCGATGAACTCGCCGAGGCGCATGCGCTGGGAGACGCGCTGTTGACCGCCGACACCGATGCCAGCGCCGAGCGCCTGTCGGCGTTCGAGGTGGTGATCAAATCGCCGGGCATCAGTCCCTACAGGCCGGAAGCCCTCGCGGCCGCCGAACGCGGCACGCGCTTCATCGGCGGCACGACGCTGTGGTTCGCCGAACACGCCGACGCGCGCACGACCTGCGTCACCGGCACCAAGGGCAAGAGCACCACCTCGGCGCTGCTCGCGCACCTGCTGCGCGCGGGCGGCCACCGCACCGCGCTGTGCGGGAACATCGGCCTGCCGATGCTGGAATTGCTGGACGAGGGCCGGCTGGACGAGGGCCGGCTGGATGAGGGCCGGCTGGATATCGGTCAAACGGGCGATGTGCAGCCTCCGGAATTCTGGGTGATCGAACTGTCCAGCTACCAGACCCGCGACGTCGCCGCATCCGGGGTGTCGCCGGAGATCGCGGTCGCGACCAACATCTTCCCCGAGCACCTCGACTGGCACGGCAGCGAAGCGCGTTATATCGACGACAAGCTCGCGTTGCTCACCGCTGCCAAGCCGCGCATCGCGATCCTCAACGGCGACGATCGCACGCTGGCGGCGCTGACATTGCCGGACAGCGAGGTGCGCTTCTTCGGCGGAACCGACGGCTGGCACCTGCGCGGCGATGTCGTGCATCGCGGCGAGCGTGCGGTGTTCGACACCCGCGACGTGCCGCTGCCCGGGCGCCACAACCGCGGCAACCTGTGCGCGGTGCTGGCGGCGATCGAGGCGCTGGGCCTCGATGCCGAAGCCCTGGCCCCGCACGCGACCACGTTCCAGCCGCTGCCGCACCGGCTGCAGACGCTGGGCGTGCGCGATGGCATCACTTACGTCAACGATTCGATCAGCACCACGCCGCATGCCACGCTCGCGGCGCTGGACTGCTTCCGGTCGCGCCGCGTCGCGCTGCTGGCGGGCGGCCACGACCGCGGCATCGACTGGGCGGATTTCGCGGATGCCATGCATCGGCATGCGCCGGCGGTCATCGTGACCCTGGGCCAGAACGGCCCGAAGATCCATGCGCTGCTGGCACCACTGGCGGAAGCTGCGGGCTTCGCGCTGGTCGAAGCTGCGGACCTGCCCGAAGCCGTCACCCGGGCGCGCGCGCTGCTGGGCGGGGAGGGCGTGGTGTTGTTGTCGCCCGGCGCACCGAGTTTCGGGGCATACCGCGACTACACCGAACGCGGCCGCCACTTCGCCGCGCTGGCCGGCTTCGACCCCGAGGCGATCGCGGCAATCCCCGGGCTCGGCATCGCCTGAGCGGCATATTGGGCGCCTCATCGCGTGCGGCGTTGGGCATTGTGCGGGCCGGTCGCGCGCGGTTCGGGCAGTCTGCCCGGACGTAGCGATCCGGCCGACGATCGTGACGACAAGCGTCTTGTTTTCCGGGTAGTCTGCCCGTCTCCCCCAGACTAAGGAGTACGGTCATGCGTTCGATGCGTTGGGCGAGTCTGTTCGCTCTGTTGTGTTTCTCTTTCCTGGTCTCGCTGCCGGCATTCGCCGCGATGCAGGCCAAACCCGTCGAATGGAAGCAGGGCAAGCAGCGTTTCAGCGGCTACCTGGTCTACAACGATTCCAATACGACGAAACGTCCCGGCCTGATGATGGTGCCCGACTGGAAGGGCGTGACGCCCGCGTCGGTCGAGAAGGCCAAGCTGATCGCCAACGCCGGCTACGTGGTGCTGGTCGCGGACGTGTTCGGCAAGGGCGTGCGTCCGAAGGACGACAAGGCCGCCGGTGCGCTGGTCGGCAAGATCTATCAGGATCTGCCCACGCTGCGTGCCCGTGCGGCTGCCGCGCTCGACTTCCTGCGTTCGCAGGCGACGACTGCGCCCATCGACACCGACCGCATCGGTGCGTTCGGCTTCTGCTTCGGCGGTAAGACCGTGCTGGAGTTGGCGCGCAGCGGCGCCGATCTGGCCGGCGTGGTCAGCTTCCACGGCGGCCTGGATACGACGATGCCCGCGCAGTCGGGCGCGTTGAAGGCCAGCGTGCTGGTGTTGAACGGCGCCGACGACACCTACGTGCCTGCCGCGCAGATCGCCGGCTTCGAAAGCGAAATGAAGGGTGCGGGCGCTGACTGGCAGTTCGTCAATTTCAGCGGTGCGGTGCATTGCTTCGCACTGGAATCCGCGAACAGCCCGCCGGGCTGCGTGTACAACCCGACGGCGGCCAAGCGCGCGACGACGATGATGAATCAGTTCTTCTTCGAGCGCTTCGGCGGCTGAGTCCCCGCGGCGGCGATCGCTCCGGCGATCGCCGCACGCGCCTGCGGACTGTTTTTCCAACACGTCGTCCCCAGCATCGCGGCGACCTGCCTGACGATGCCCTCCACGCTCGCATCGGCGAGCGTGTCCAGAGAGTCGAAACCGATCTGTTCCAACCGTTCGATCACGGTGGGGCCGACGCCTTTCACCGCCAGCAATGTCGCGCGGTCGTCGGCGGAAAAGCCCATGTGATCAGTGCGTGTGATCAGTGCGTGCGATCAGTGCATGCAATCAGTGCATGCAATCAGTGATCGCGGCCGACGGCATATCGCGCCAGCCCGCGCAGCGCGGCAACAGCATCGTTGTCGTCCAGCCCCTCCAGCGCCGCTTCGGCCGCCGCCGCATAGGCTTCGGCGCGGCGACGACTGTACTCCAGGCCGCCGGTCGCTTCGATCGCCGTCAACACCTCCGGCATCGCATCGATATCGCCGTTCTCGACGATGACCCGCAGGCGCGCGCGGACTTCCGCACCGGAATGCTGGATCGCGTGGATCAGCGGCAGGGTCGCCTTGCCTTCGGCCAGGTCGTCGCCCAGATGCTTGCCCAGCGCGGCTTCGTCGGCGCTGTAGTCCAGCACGTCGTCGGCGATCTGGAAGGCGTAGCCCAGCGCCATGCCGTAGTCGTGGAGCCGCTGCTGGACCGCCTCATCGGCGCCCGCAAGCTGCGCGCCGATCCGGGTCGCGGCGGCGAACAGCACCGCGGTCTTGCGCTCGATCACCTTGAGATAGGCTGGTTCGTCGGTGTCCGGGTTGCGGATGTGCAGCAGTTGCAGCACTTCGCCCTCGGCGATGGCGTTGGTGGTGTCGGCCAGGATCCGCATCACCGGTATCCGTTCCAGCTCCACCATCAGCTGGAAGCTGCGCGAGTAGAGGAAATCGCCGACCAGCACGCTCGGGGCGTTGCCGAACAGGGCGTTGGCGGTCTTGCGGCCGCGGCGCAGGTCGGATTCGTCGACCACGTCGTCGTGCAGCAGGGTCGCGGTATGGATGAATTCCACCACCGCCGCCAGCTGATGGGCATCCGTGCCGCCGTGGCCGAGGGCGCGGGCCGCCAGCAACAGCAGCATCGGGCGCAGGCGCTTGCCGCCGGCGGCGATGATGTGCTCGGCGACCTGGTTGACCAGGGCCACCTCGGAGCCCAGGCGCCGACGGATCAGGGCGTCGACCGCGGCCATGTCGGCAGCGGAGAGCGCCTGGATGGCGGGCAGGTCGAGCGAAACGGGCGCCGAAGTCGCTTGCATGGGGGATCCAGACGGGTGAGGCCGACATTATAAGAGCCGCGGCGCGCAGGATCGGCTGCGGCGATTCAGGGAATCCTTACCCGCGATCGCGCCGAATCCTGATCCCCGGGGCAGGGTGGTTATAATCCAATGTTCATCGCCACTACCGGCGACTCAAGACAGGAAACTGTTCATGGCACGCGGCGTCAACAAGGTGATCCTGGTCGGCAATCTCGGCAACGATCCCGAAACCAAATACACCCAG
>JBKJTC010000258.1:0-4401 GCA_046590925.1 Lysobacteraceae bacterium
TCCGGAATGGTCATGAAGAACCGGGTGACTTCGGCATCCGTGACCGTCACCGGGCCGCCGCAGCGGATCTGTTCGCGGAACAGCGGCACGACGCTGCCGGCGGAATCGAGGACGTTACCGAAACGTACGGTGACGAAACGCGTGGAACGCGGATCGGCCAGCGACTGGCACAACATTTCGGCAAGACGCTTGGTCGCACCGAGCACGTTGACCGGATCGACAGCCTTGTCGGTCGAAATCAGCACGAAGGTGCCGACGCCAGCGGCCGAACTCGCCCGGGCCACCGTTTCGGTGGCCAGCGCGTTGTTGCGGACCGCTTCGCGCAGTTGCGCTTCCAGCAGCGGCACCTGTTTGTATGCGGCGGCGTGGAACACCGCATCCGGTTTGACCAGATCCAGCGCGTAGCGGATCACCGCCGGGTCGCCGCAGTCGCCCAGCACCGGCGCCAGTTCGATCCCGGGGAAGTCGCGACGCAGGCGCATCTGGGTGGTGGTGAGTGCCAGTTCGTCGATCTCGACCAGCGCGATCCTGCTGGCGCCGTGGCGTGCGCACTGGCGGCATAGTTCGGAACCGATGGAGCCGCCCGCGCCCGTCACCAGCACGCTTCGGCCGCCGAGCCAATCGCGCATGGCCTTCCAGTCCGGCACCACCGGCGCACGGCCGAGCAGATCCTCGATCGCGACCTCCTTGAGTTCGCCGGGCAGCGAGCGGCCTTCGAGGATATCGTTGAGCCGCGGCACCATCCGGAACGGCACGCCGGTGCCTTCGCAGGTTTCGATCACCCGGCGCATCTGTTCGGCGTCGACCGACGGCATCGCGATGACCAGCAACTTGGCCGCGGTTTCCGGCGCGATCCGGCCGACATCGTCGATCCGGCCCAGTACCGGCACGCCATGCAGATGGCTGCCGCGCAGTTTCCTGGCGTCGTCCAGAAAGCCCACCGGCTGATAGGCGCCGGTACGGCGCAGGTCGCGGACCAGGGCTTCGCCCGCCTGCCCCGCACCCAGGATCAGCACGCGCACCGCCGATTTGTCGCTGTTGATGCGACCGTGATCCTTCCAGGACCGATACAGCAACCGCGGCGCGCCCAGCATCAGGGTCAGCACGAACGGATACATCACCAGGACCGAGCGTGGCGCTTGATCGAGTCGGTTGTAGATGAAAAGTACGAAGAGGATGGCGAGCAGGCCGAACAGGCTCGCCTTCAGGATATTCATGAGATCGGGCACGCTGGCGAAGCGCCAGACGCCGCGATACAGGCCTACCTGCCAGGACACCAATCCTTGGGCCAGCAGCACCAGCAGAGCTTCAGTCGACCAGAGCGCCGGCTGCGCGGCGGTGTCGAGCATGGCGTAACGGAATTGCACCAGACCGGTCCAGCACAGCCAGACGATGCACAGATCGTGCAGCACGATCATGGCGCGCGGCCATGCGCTGGCCAGACGGTCTTTCAATGTGGTGGTCATGCGCCAAATCCTCCGTTCGCAGTGTGCCTGGCCGGCCGACGCAGCCAGTACCAGAACCCGCACCCCAACATCAGCCAAGCAGACACCAGCATCGAAATCCCTCTCTGTCCTTCCCCCCCCAGCCCAATGGCGCCCGCACATGCGAGCAACGTCCAAACCGCATAACCTGTCGTCACCGGCACATGACTGCCGGCACGTCTGGACCAACGCTGATAGGCGTGTTCGACGTGCGGCGCCCACCAGCGCTCACCGCGCAACATCCGCGTGAGGAGAGTGAAACCGGCATCCAACACGAACGCGCTCAACGGCAGCAGCGCCAGCGGCCATGCCTCGACCGGCATGACATCCAACGACAACCCGGCCATCAGCGCCAACGCGAATCCAAGCGCCCCGCTGCCCACATCGCCCAGAAAGATCTTCGCCCGGGGGAAGTTGAACGGAAGGAAACCCAAGGTTGCCGCGATCAACGCCAACCCGAGATGAACCGCAAGCGCGCTTCCCGCCAACCATGCGAACGTCGCAGCGACCAGCACCGCCTGGGTCGCTGCGAGACCGTCGATGCCATCCATGAAATTCCAGATGTTGACCAGCACCAGACACAGCGCGAAGACCACAAGCGCGACACCGGCACCGCTACCGGACAGATAAAATCCCACCGCCAACCATCCCGCGGCGACCGCATGCACCACCAGTCGCGACCATGGCGACAGCGGCCGGTGGTCGTCGATCCAACCGATACCAGCCACCATCAGGAAGCCGAAGCCTGCGCAGACCAGCAGCACGATCTCACGCGGCTGGCGCACGATCATCGCCGCGATCGCGATCAGGAACGCCAGGGCGATGGCGATACCGCCGCCGCGTGGGGTTGCGACCCGATGGCTGCGGCGCTCGCCGGGCTCATCCAGCAAGCGACGACGCTGCGCGTAGCCTCGCGCCGCCCATGTGCCGGCGGCGCCGAGCGCCGCGAACAACGCGAACCAGGCGAGTGAACCGGCCGACAGCGCCATCACACGACGGCGTAGTTCAGCAATGGCTTCACCGAGCCCCACTCTTTGCAGCTCGGACACTGCCAGTGATGGCTGCGTGCGCCGAAACCACAGCGGTTGCAGCGATAGCTAGGATTGCGGACCAGCAGTTGCTCTGTCACGTGCTTGAGATCGTGCAGGGTCGCGGTCGGGTCGGTGTTGTCGGCCAGACTCAGATCGATCAGCGCCGCCTCGCCCCGCACCGACGGGCGCTCCTTGAGCTGACGGGCGAGATAATCGCGCGCCGCATGCACGCCCTCCGCGGCTTCGACCAGCCGGGTCAGCGCCAGTACCGGCGAGATGCCGCGATAGTGTTCGCACATCTCGGTCAGGAACGTGCGCGCGCCGCTGGGGTCGCCGACCTTTTCGTAGCAGACCAGCAGCGACGGCAGAATGTCGGGCAGGTAATCGGGATCGTGGCGCGCGGCGCGCTCGTAGGCACGGATCGCGGCGGGATAGCGGCCGGCATCGAACTCGATCCGACCCTCCAGCATGCCGGCGCGGACGGTATTGGAATCGGCGGCGTAGGCGCGTGCGATCGCGGCACGTGCCTGATCGCTCTCGCCGGCGGTACGGTGGCGCTCGGCCAATTCGCACTCGAACTGCGCGATCAGCTTGCCCATCGGCTCGCCGGTCACCGCTTCGTAGCGCGACGCCTTGTCGATCGCCTGCTGCCAGTCGCGTTCCGCCTGATAGATACCGATCAGATGACGCAGCGCCTGCGGCGCACGGTCGTCGAGTCTGGACAGATCGGTGAATACCGTCTCGGCGCGATCTAGCAGGCCGGAGCGCATGTAGTCCTCGCCCAGCGCGAGCAGCGCCTGCACTTTCTGCTGATCGTTGATATCCGAGCGCTGGACCAAACCCTGATGCAGGCGGATCGCGCGATCAACCTCGCCACGGCGGCGGAACAGATGTCCCAGCGCGACCTGGGTCTCGAAGGTGTCCTTGTCCAGCTCGGCGACATGCAGGAACAGTTCGATCGCCTTGTCCGGCTGCTCGTTGAGCAGGTAATTCAGGCCGCGGAAATAAGTAGTGGACAGCCGGCTGACCTGATGGTCGCTGTGGCGCTCGCCGCCACGGCGGCCGACGACCCAGCCGATCACCGCGGCCAGCGGGATCAGCAGGAAATACCAGAACCACTCGGAGATGAAGGCCATCTCAAGTCTCCGACGGGGCGGACAAGGAAGGGAGTGCGAGCGTGTCGTTGCGCGGGGTTTCGGGCTTCTGCGCCTGCGTCTGGATGCGTTCCTCGACGCGCCGCAGCGTCCTGCGCAACGGCAACACCACCGAAGCGACGATCGCCAGGGCGCCGACAAGCACGCCGGCAAGCAAGGTGCAGAGCAGGATCACGCCGAGCCCGGCCTTCGCTTCGACGACGCCCAGATCGACCGCGACAGGTTCGGCGTTCAGCACGCCGAGCACCAGCCCGACGGCCAGGAACACGATGGCGATGAGCAGACGCAAAGGGCGCATGGGGGAAGGCGGGCCGCGTTTGAAGTCGGAACGGGCATCAGTGTATGCCGCCCGAAGGACGAAAACGATGCATGCCGCGTCGGCCGGCGGGAGACCGGAGCGGATCATGAAAGGACTGACGAGGAAATACAGGACGCCACGGCTTGTCGCGTCGACGCGGCCGCAGGCGATGGAACTCAATCTTCCGGCGGAAGGGGAACGACGTCGTTGACCCGGTCGCGCAGCTCCTTGCCCGGTTTGAAGTGCGGCACGTGCTTGCCGGGCAGCGCCACGGCGTCGCCGGTCTTGGGATTCCGACCGGTGCGCGGCGGACGGTAGTGCAGGGAAAAACTGCCGAAGCCGCGGATCTCGATCCGTTCGCCCTCGGCGAGCGAGCCGCCCATCATTTCCAGCAACGACTTGACCGCGAGATCGACGTCGTCGGCCTTCAGATG
>JBKJTC010000201.1:0-7716 GCA_046590925.1 Lysobacteraceae bacterium
CATCTGCGCCGCCGAACGCACATCGATCCGCTGCACGCGCTCGGGCGTCGGCAATTGCACCGGACCCGCCACGAGCACGACGTCGGCCTCGCACCGCGCGGCCGCCGCGGCGATCGCGAATCCCATCCTGCCGCTACTCCTGTTCCCGATGAATCGCACCGGGTCGATGTCCTCGAAGGTCGGACCGGCGCTGACCACGATCCGCAGGCCGCGCAGCAACGCCGTCAACGCGTCGCCTCCAGCAGTGCCGCGACGATCGCCTCCGGCTCGCGCAGGCGACCGGGGCCGACTTCGCCGCACGCCTGCGCGCCGTCATCGGGACCGATCAGCAGGGCGCCGCGTTCGCGCAGCGTCGCGACATTGGCCTGGGTGGCCGGATGCGCCCACATGCGGTTGTTCATCGCCGGCGCGATCGCGATCGGCGCCGTAGTCGCCAGGCAAAGGGTGCTGACGAGGTCGTCGGCAAGTCCGTGCGCGAGCTTGGCGATGGTGCTGGCGGTGGCCGGCGCGACCAGCACCTGCTCGGCCCAGCGTGCCAGTTCGATGTGCCCCATCGCGGCTTCGGCGGCTTCGTCCCACAAGCTACTGCGCACCGTGCGGCCCGATACCGCCTGGAAACTCGGCGCGCCGACGAAGCGCAGCGCGTTGGCGGTCATCGCCACCTGCACCTCGGCACCGGCTTCGCGGAGGCGGCGCACCAGCTCGATCGACTTGTAGGCGGCGATGCCTCCGCACACGCACAGCAGGATGCGGCGACCGGTCAGCGTCTGCGCCATCGGGAGTTTTCCTACATCTGAGCGAGCCGACAGCTTACCCGATGCCACGGACATCCCCGACAGTACGGCGGCGGCGGCGCGGCGATGCTGGCGTTCACATCTTCGACGACCGCCCACCATGCAGATCCGCGATTGGCCCGACAACGAACGTCCGCGCGAAAAGCTGCTCAAGCGCGGCCCCGCGGTGCTGTCCGATGCGGAATTGCTGGCGATCTTCCTGTGCTCCGGCCTGCAGGGCTCGGACGTGGTGACCAGCGCACGCCGGCTGCTGAACGAGCACGGCCCGCTGCGCAGCCTGCTGGAACACTCGCCAAAGCAGCTGCTGAAGCTGCCGGGCATCGGCCCTGCCCGGGCCTGCGCCCTGCTCGCAGCGCTGGAGCTGGGCAACCGCTATCTCGCCGCCGGCCTGGAGCGTGGCGACGCCCTGACCGATCCCCAGGCCGCCGGCCGCTACTTCTCGCAGCGCCTGCGCGGCCTGCCGCATGAAGTCTTCGCGGTGCTGTTCCTCGACACCCGCCACCGCTCGATCGCCTTCGAGGAAATGTTCCGCGGCACCGTCGACGGCGCCGAAGTCCACCCCCGCGAAGTCGTCCGCCGCGCGCTGGTCCACAACGCCGCCTCGGTGATCGTCGGCCACAACCACCCCAGCGGCAACGGTGAGCCCAGTTCCGCCGATCGCGCGATCACCCTGCGCCTGAAACAGGCGCTGGGGCTGGTCGAGATCCGCCTGCTGGATCACTTCATCGTGGGCGACGGCGCCCCGGTGTCGCTGGCGGCGCGGGGGTGGGTGTAGGGCCGTTCCTGTCGGGAGCCGTTCCTGCGGGATATCGCTTCCTGTCGGAAATAAGTTCCTGCCGGAGATAAGTTCACTGTCATCCCGAGCGCAGCGAGGGACCTGCTTCTTCTCGTGCTTCTTCTCGTGCTTCTTCTCGTGCTTCTTCTCGCGCTTCTTCTCGTGACTTCTTCTCGTGCTTGTTCTCGCAACGACTCATCACATGCCAATCGCTACCGACCATCACTACCACGTCTACATTCTCTCAAGCCGCTCCCGGGCGATCTACATCGGCGTTACCAGCGACCTGGCACGTCGGATGGAATCGCACCGTTCAGGGCACATCGCCGGTCATACCCGCCGATACCGGATCAACCGATTGGTTTATTTCGAGGAGACCACCGACATCAACGCAGCCATCGCCCGGGAGAAGCAGCTCAAAGGGTGGAGGCGGAGCAAAAAAGTCCACCTGATCGAATCCGCTAATCCAACCTGGGAGGATTTGGTCGATATCGCGTTCAAAGCGCCAGCCTCCAGCGATCAAGCCTGACTGCCTGCAAAGCAGGTCCCTCGCTGTGCTCGGGATGACAGCACCAGCCCCGCATCGCGCCACGCCACCTGGCCTGCCCGCCCCGAATCTACCGATTCCCACCGCCCGCCGCACGCCCTCAGCTACAATGCCCGACCCTCGAAACACCGCCGTTTTCCGGCGAAAATACTCCGTGAAATCCCAGCTCCGCGCCCTCATCGAACAGGGCATCGCCCATCTCCGCAGTCAGGGCACCCTGCCCGCCGACCTCGCCACCCCCGACTTCGTGGTCGAACGCCCGAAGGACCGCAGCCACGGCGATTTCGCCACCAACGCCGCGATGACCCTCGCGGGGCGCGTCAATAAAAGCGGGGCGCGCAGCAACCCGCGCGCGATCGCGCAGGCGCTGATCGACGCCCTGCCCGTCAACGACGACATCGCCTCGGTCGACATCGCCGGGCCGGGCTTCCTGAATTTCCGGCTGTCGGCCGCCGCATGGCAGCGCCAGCTGCGCAGCGTGCATGCCGAAGGCGACGCCTACGGCCGCAACGCCAGCGGCGGCGGCCGCACCGCCGGCGTGGAGTATGTGTCCGCCAATCCCACCGGCCCGCTGCACGTCGGCCACGGCCGCGCCGCAGCCATCGGCGACTGCATCGCGCGCGTGCTCGACGCCAACGGCTGGAACGTGAAGCGCGAGTTCTACTACAACGACGCCGGCGTGCAGATCGAAAACCTCGCCAAGTCGACGCAGGCGCGCGCCAAGGGCCTGGAGCCCGACGATGCCGGCTGGCCGGAAGACGGCTATCGCGGCGACTACATCGCCGATGTCGCCCAGGCCTATCTCGACGGCGCTGCGGTCGAAGTGGATGGCCAGACCATCACCGCCGCCGGCGACGCCGATGACTTCGATGCGATCCGCCGCTTCGCCGTGGCCTATCTGCGCCGCGAACAGAATCTCGACCTCGCCGCGTTCGGCGTGTCGTTCGACGTGTACTTCCTCGAATCCTCGCTGTATCGCGACCAGAAGGTCGAGGAAACCGTGCGCGAACTCATCGCCCATGGCCACACTTACGAGGAAGGCGGCGCGCTGTGGCTGCGCACGACCGACTTCGGCGACGACAAAGACCGGGTGATGCGCAAGTCCGACGGCAACTACACGTATTTCGTGCCGGACGTGGCCTATCACCTCAGCAAGTGGCAGCGCGGCTACACCCGCGCCATCACCGAACTGGGCGCCGACCATCACGGTTCGCTGGCCCGCGTGCTCGCTGGCCTGCAGGCGCTGGACTGCGGCATTCCGCAGGGCTGGCCGGAATACGTGCTGCACCAGATGGTCACGGTGATGCGCGGCGGCGAGGAAGTGAAGCTCTCCAAGCGCGCCGGCAGCTATGTGACCCTGCGCGATCTGATCGACGAAGCCGGTCGCGACGCGGTGCGCTGGTTCCTGATCGCGCGCAAGCCCGATTCGCAGCTGGTGTTCGACATCGACCTGGCGCGTTCGCAGTCGCTGGACAATCCGGTGTACTACGTACAGCTGTCGCATGCGCGGATCTGCGGCCTCAGCCGCAAACTCGCCGAGCGCGATCTCTCCTACGACCGCGACACCGGACTGTCGCAGCCGCTGGACATCGCCAACACCGCGGTGCGCGACCTGCTGATCGATCTCTCGCGTTATCCCGAGATCGTCGACGTCGCCGGCAAGGAACTGGAACCGCATCAGATCGCGATCTATCTCGTCGAGCTGGCACAGACCTTCCAGTCCTACTACAACGATCACCAGTTCCTGGTGGACGATGCGGACACCCGCAACGCCCGGCTGATATTGGCCGAAGCGACCCGTCAGGTGCTGGCGAACGGGCTGGCGCTGCTGGGCGTGTCGGCGCCGGAACAGATGCTCTTCGACGACAAGGCGGAGACGGCGTAATGGCGGCCAAACGCGGAAAATCGCAGGCGCGACGCAACACCGGCGGCGGCAATAGCAGTGGCATGCCCGGCTGGGCGTGGCTGGTGGTCGGCTTGGCGCTGGGCGTGGGCGTGTTCCTGATGGCGCCGAAATTCCTCGGCGGCGACGGCGCCGAGAGTTTCTTCCGGCCGAAACCGAACGCCGACGCGCAGCCGCCGGCGGTGGATGCGGTGAAAGACGACGACCCGATCGTCGCCGACAGCGACAGCGCGACCGCAGCGACCGAGCCGGCCGACAAGCCGCAGGACTACGATTTCTACACCCTGCTGCCGGGCGACGAGACCGCGCTGAGCGACAGCGAGCTGGCCGAACGCGCGCGCGCCGAAGAAGCCGCACGCAAAGCCGCGGACGCCGCCGGGCAGACACCCGCGAAGCCCGACACCGCGACACCGCCTGCGATCGATACGCCTGCGAACAAGCCGCCGGTGGCGGTGGATGCGCAGACACAGCCGAAACCCGTCGCCACCGACGAAACGCGTGGCGACGCGCGCTACCTGCTGCAGGCCGGCGCCTTCGCCGCCTCGGGCGACGCCGAAGCGCTGAAGGCCAAGATCGCGTTCCTGGGCCTCGGCGCGCGGGTGGAATCGGCGCAGATCCAGGGCAAGACGGTCTACCGCGTGCGCATGGGCCCGTACGGCACCGCCACCGATCTGGCCGAAGCCAAGCGCAAACTCGCCGGCGGCGGACTGCCGGCGATGGCGATCAAGGCGAAGTAAGCCGTCGCGTCATCACGAAAGCAACTTCTGCTGCGGAAGGAACGCGCATCGCTCCAACAGCGCCGACCGTTGCAACGCAACAGCGATGTGCTATCGCTGACGGCATGAGTCGCGATCCCTGAGACGCCCCGCGGGCATACTCCTTCACCAACAGGAGAGAACGCCCATGACGCTCGAAGCCGCCCTGTTCAGGCCCGCCCTGAAGCCTGTCGTCGATGCCCTGCTGCTGCGCTTCCGGCAACGCCGGCAGCGCCAACTCCGACGCGGTGGCGAGGCCGCATTGCAGGACGCGATCCGCGAACTGTTGCTGCCGCATCCCGACGAGCGTCGGGTGGAAGCGAAGCTCGCGCAGGCCCGCAGCGCCGGGGCGCTGGCCCGGGACATGACCCTGGCCGAGACGATGCTGGCGCGGCATCGCGAAACCCGCGCGTACACGATGGGCAAGACCCACCGCAGCCTGCGGCTCAGACAGGTTGCGTGAGCCGGGCCTCCCCGGCGCTGCGTCGGTCCGGTTCGCGGCCGGCTAGAATCGCCGCATGACCCAGACCATCCTCATCACCGGCGCCACGTCCGGGTTCGGACGCGCCGCCGCCCGACGTTTCGTCGACGCCGGCTGGCGCGTGATCGCCACCGGCCGCCGCACCGAACGCCTCGATGCCCTCGCCGACGAACTCGGCCGCGACCGCGTGCATACCGCTGCCTTCGACATCCGCGACGAGGCCGCGATGCACGCCGCGCTGGAGGCACTACCCGACGATTTCCACGCCATCGACGTGCTGGTGAACAACGCCGGCCTCGCCCTGGGCACCGCGCCGGCGCAGCGCGCGGATCTCGCGCAGTGGCGGCAGATGATCGATACCAATGTCACCGCGCTGGTCACGCTGACCCACGCGCTGCTGCCTGGGCTGATCGAACGACGGGGCGCGATCCTCAACGTCGGCTCGATCGCCGGCACCTATCCCTACACCGGCGGCAACGTGTACGGCGGCACCAAGGCCTTCGTCTCGCAGTTCTCGCTGGGCCTGCGCAGCGACCTGCACGGCACCGGCGTGCGCGTGACCTCGATCGAACCGGGCATGGCCGAAACCGAATTCACCCTGGTGCGCACCGGCGGCGACGATGCCGCATCGGACACGCTCTACAAGGGCGCCGAACCGATCACCGCCGACGACATCGCCGAGACGATCTTCTGGATCGCCAACCTGCCGCCGCACCTCAACGTCAATCGCATCGAGGTGATGCCGGTGCGGCAGTCGTTCGCGGGATTCCAGATCGCGCGGGAGGGTTAACTGACACCCTTGATGCTGGGTACGTTACTTTGCTTCGATACTTGGCAAAAAAGCAGCGCCGCAACGGAACTGAATAAAGCCGCGAAACAGGACGCGTGACTCTTTTTAGCCCATCCAAGGAGTTACAGTCGCACACTCTGCGCCTGTCTTGGCATTAGAATCCTCATTATGGAGACTGCAAACTCTCTCAGCTTTGCCTTAAGCGACCGCATCCTGGATGCAGAGGTCGGGCCTAAGCGCGTGCCACTGGCCTTGCTCGGTCAGTTCCAAGAAGAAGTCCAAGACTTTCTGCGCGGCTCCAACAAGGATGTCGACACCAGCCAGGTTCTGGTCTCCATTGAAGAAGGCTCGCTGGCGATCGTAGTCACCGGCCTGTTGGCTGCCAGTGGCCTTTGGAATGACTTGGCGCGGTTGGACAACTGCGCAGCGCTGGGCTTGATAGATCCCAAGCGGGCCGCCGTAGTCGAGCGCTGGCAATTCGCTGCGCGCAAGCACCCCCATCGCAGCTATCGGATGGCCGACAAGGGCGGCAAGCTCAGCGTACGGGTGGATGCGAGGACTGATTTCCGCAACCAAATCGAGGCGATTTGGGTACCCGTGGAAAAATACCTGCTGGGCACGGTCGTGGACTGGGGCGGAAAGACCAGCCCGAACGTCCATCTGGATTTGGGCAACGGCCGGACATTGAAAATCACCTCCGCCCAGAAGCTATTGGCTAACGAGAAAGAGAATCGCCTGTATAAACAGGCCCTGCTCTTCGTCAGCGCAGAGGAAAATTTGAGGAGTGGCGACCTGCGCAACTTGAACCTCATCAGCTTCGCTGAACACCGACCGGTCTGGGACGAAACCGAATTCGAAAAACTGGTGCAGAAAGGCACCAGGGCGTGGGCTGATACGCCCAATAACTGGCTAGAGAAACTGCGGAGCGGCAACGGATGACTGCATCGGCACTGCTCGACACCAGTTTTCTGATCACCTTGGTCAACGCTAATCGTCAGCATCACGAAGTCGCGAAACAGTTTTATCGCCACATGCTGCAGAACGATATGCAGATGTATTTTTCGGCGATCGTGGCCGCAGAATTTGGAATCAAGCAGGAGGTCGCTGACTTGCCTTTGAGTAACTTCCGCATCATGAACTTCAGCGTGCCTCACGGCCAGAAGGCTGCGGACCTGTGGAATGCTCTAGGTATGCGTGACGAGGGTGACTCCCGATCAGTAGTGCGTGATGACGTGAAGCTACTGGCTCAGGCAAGTCATGAAGATATTGACTTCATTCTTACTGAGGACGGAAGCACTCTATACAAGTACTGCGAACGGCTATGTCAGACCGGAGCAGTCAACACCCGCGCGCTCAAATTAGTTGATGGCTTCGATGCTAGCCTGCTGCGTGAGGATGGACAGAAGGACTGGGTAAGCAACTCAGAGGATTGAGGCGCTCCGTCGACGCGCCGGGAAATTTTCGGCAGTGATACAGAGCAGATTTTCCGAACAGTATCTCCATCGCCTTCAGTTCAGGATGGCAGCATCTTTTTGAGGCATCGTGCACGTACGGACGTGATCGCGCATCCGCAGCCCCGGCCGCTCGACGAGGTAGTACAGGATTGCCGCCGCGAGCAGCGACGCGATCCCATACACCGCGAACGCCACCACACCCCGGCCGTCGAGCGCA
>JBKJTC010000261.1:0-4810 GCA_046590925.1 Lysobacteraceae bacterium
GTCGAGCGCATCAAAGGCGCGCTGACCAAGCGCGTGCTGGACATGATCGAGAAGATCGCGCGCGACGAACCGGAAAAGTACACCGCGTTCTGGGAAGCCTTCGGCGCCACGCTGAAGGAAGGCGTGGCCGAGGACACCGCCAATCGCGAGCGCGTGCTCAAGCTGCTGCGCTTCCCCACCACCCGCAGCGCGTCGGCCGATGAGCGTGTGTCGCTGGACGACTACATCGCGCGGATGGCCGGGCTGCAGGAAGAGATCTACTACATCACCGCCGACGGCTGGAACACCGCGCGCAACCATCCGAAACTCGAAGCGCTGAAGGCGCGCGGCATCGAAGTGCTGCTGATGCACGAACGCATCGACGACTGGATGTCCGGCTACATGCACGAGTACGCGGGCAAGACCCTGCGCAACGTCGCCAAGGGCGAGATCGACCTCGACAAGCTCGGCGACGCGCCGGACAAGGAGAAACTGGAGGAAGTCGCGAAGGCCGCCGCGCCTTTGGTGGAAACGCTGAAGGCCGCGCTGGGCGACCGCGTGAAGGACGTGCGCGTCTCCAACCGCCTGGTCGATTCCGCCGCCTGCCTGGTGCTGGACGAATACGACATGTCGCTGCAGATGCAGCAGCTGATGAAGTCGATCGGCCAGGAAGCGCCGGCCTCCAAGCCCATCCTGGAAATCAATCCGGAGCACGCCCTGCTCAAGCGCCTGCAGGCCGACGATGCCGACCCCGCGCGCGTCGAGGACTACGCCGCGCTGCTGTTCGAGCAGGCGATGCTGGCCGAAGGCGGCAGCCTGGACGACCCGACGGCGTTCATCGCGCGGATGAACCGCCTGCTGGTGGGCTGAAGGACAGCAGGATCAGCGTTGAAGTCAGTCGGCCGACGCCGACTGGCTTTTTGCATTCGGGGGATCCCGTTTTCGGGATCCGGTTTTGTAGAGCGGCCTTCAGGCCGCTGCGTTCCGATACGCGCCCATTTCGTTTTCATCAGCCGTGGGCACGGCACTGATGTCGTCGCCGACCCGGTTCCGCCTGGGCCGGCCTGAAGGCCGCTCGATGGACGGCAGATGTGCCTGGACTGGCTGGCGCTAAATCTGGCTCTAAATCTGGCCCCAGCGGGCCAGAGGAAAAGGTTCGCATCTTTCCGGAATTTCACGCTTTGAGCAGTGCGTCCCTGATGACTTCAATGGGCGCGTTGGTGAACGTCTTGGCGACTTCCCCGACGATGCGGCGCACGGTCTCCTTGTGCAGTTGTGGCCGCATCTGGCCAAGGGTTTGCGGATCCGCCATCAGCACAAGGTGTTCGTATTCGTTGCTGAGCGCCGCGGCGTTGAGCCGATGCGCGAGCTGCTTGGCGAATGTCGCTTCGTCGGTCGACTGCTGATCCGATTCGGTAGGGCGATGACCTGCAGGCCCATCATTCGGCAGATCCTCGGGTTGCAGCACTTGCACCTGTTTCAGGGCGAAGGCTTCGTTTTGTCCTTCGCTGTGGAAAAGACGCGCTTCGCGGCCGCTGGCGACCAGTATCCAGGTTCCTGGGAGAATTTTTTGCATGGGAGTATTCCTTGGGATTGCTGCAGATCGTATCTGCCGCGCATGTGCGGGACGGATACGCGTGGAAGAATCATCGATCATGATTTCGATCGTGTGCGGTCAATCAAACCACATGCGGCCTGTATGCCCAGTCAACGCGTCAGGGGTCCAGAAAATACGCGAATGCATTGAATCCTCCATTCGGCAGCGCGTGAACGAAGCGTCGCGTCGTCCGGCCTGCGGCAGCTTTCCGGTGATGGAAGAGCCGACCCGGCCGTGCACGGCGCGAGGCGCGGCCGGACGACTTGTCAGTCGTCTTCGACCAGTTCGACCACGATGCCCATTTCGCGGGCGGAGGCAAACGCCACGTCCAGTGCGAGTTTCACATCGCTGTCGCTTTCGCCATGCACCAGAAGCAGATGGGTGCCTGGACCGATATCGTCGGAGAGCCCGGCCGAGCTGGAATCCTCATCGTCCATATGCGGCATCAGATCGTCGATTTCCTCGACCGATTCGATGCCTTCCACCTATGAGATCCGGTTGATGAGTTGCATCGTGTCGTCGTCGCTGGCGGTGAGCATGATGCGAAGCTGGGTCATGGGAGTTTCTTGTTTACGTCATGCATCAACAGTGGCTGCGGGCCGGACCGGGCGACTGTCTTGCAAGTCGCTGCCCGGCAGCGTCATTGACGGAAGGATCACGTCGAAAGCATCTGCGTAAACGATCATTCCCGGCCGTTGGACCAGTAATACTCCACCTGCGAAACAGGCGCCACTTTTGGACATCGAGTGACGATCGGCAGTGATCGAGCGATGCATTCTGCATGTTGGGTTCGATGCGGGACTGCAACGCGCCCGATCGGACGACACGCCACACAGGCGATTCGCATGGCCTGCATGCAAACAGCGGCGACGCAGCGCTTGCCGGAGGCGATGTCAACGTCGGCGCCGAGAACGGCCGCAACACGCGGCAAGCGCAAGCGCACCTCGATGTGTGACAGGGCAAGGCTTGTCGTGGCGCACACGCCACTCGACCGATGGCGATCACGCTGCCGTCACCCCGAACGTCCGCGCAGCAGAAAGAGGAACCTGCTGTCATGGCGTTGCGCCATCATCAGGTTCCTGTCCGGGCGATGCCCGCGTTCGGAACGATGGATTTTCCGCACCCGCCATCCCGTGCAGGCTCTACCGCATTACCCGGGGAATTTCGGAAACTTTTCCTTCGGGTGCCGCGCCTTCCATTCCTTGTGCGACACCGTGCCTTCCCAGGCAGTGAACGAACGCGGCGGCCGGCCGCGACCCGACCACGTCTCGCCGTTGTGGGGCAGCCAGTACTTGGGCGGCAGCTCGGTCTTCTGCGCCGCGGTCTTCTTGGGCGGCTTGGCGCCGGCCGTCACCTGGGCGGCGATCTGCGCTTTCTGGGCGCTGTCGAAATGCTGACCGAACAGATGCAGCACGCTCATCACCTGCGTGAACGCATCCGCCGCCTGCTCCTTGCGCAATGTTTCTTCCTGTTGTTCGAGCGCACGGATTTCGTCGGCCAGTTTCGCTTTGGCAGAGGCGATTGAATCGAGGGTAGGCTTCATTGATTAGAACCTTATTTAAGGTAAAGCAATTATATAAAGGCGACAGGACTATTCAAAGCCCGCGCAATAGGGGTGAATTGCGAGTCGCCAGTCATTTCAAGCTATCTGAAGAAAATGACAGATTCAATTGAAACATCAAGACCGCAGGCTGGATCATCGACCCCGCAATCTTATACGAAAGTCATAAGCTGGGTGAAGCGGAATCAGCCTGAATAGGCAGCAGCGACTTGAACGCACCGTTGAATTCAAACTTATTCCCGGAAATCGCGGAGTGAACTGCGGCAGAATCAAGATGGTGCCGTCTTCGGTTTATGGGGCGGAACCGAAGAAAACGATGACCGCATCCGCGATCGGAGACCCGCCGTTCGGCGATAGTGGTATCGGGTGATGGCGGAAACCGCTGCACGGGTTCCGCCCGATTGCACCTTGCGTCCCGGCATGGCGACTTGAATGCGCGTTTGAAATGCCCCCTCAATCGGCCACCAGTCGCTGCCACAGCCAGACTGTCGCCATCAATGCGATTCCCAATGAGAGCAGCGGCATCAGTCTTTGGGAGTACCACCGCTTTCCGCGCAGCAGAAACAGCAATGGCAATGCCGCGCAAACCACAGCGAGCTGACCCAGTTCGACACCCAGATTGAAGCCCAGCAGCGACAGCAGCCGCCCACTTTGCGGCAGCCCCAGTTCGCTCAACGCACCGGCGAACCCGAAGCCGTGGATCAGGCCAAACGCGAAAGCTATCGGCCAGACCCGTGCCGTGACCCACGGCCAGACATTGTTCAGCGCTGCGATCAACACGCTGGCGGCGATCACCGCCTCGATCCATCGCGATGCCGGCACCACCCAGCCCAACGCCGACAGGCTCAGCGTGATCGAATGCGCCACGGTGAATGCGGTAACGATGCCGAGTATCTGGCCGAAAGCCTGCCGCGGCTTCTGCGACGGATGCCACTCTCTTTGCCGCCGCACCAGCACCGCCGGCAGCAGCAACGACAGCAGAAATGCCAGATGATCGAAGCCGCCGAGAATATGCTCCACGCCGTGCTGCACGAAATCTGCGAACTGTCGGCGGCTGCCCGACGCCAGCACGACGACGCGGCGGCCGCTGTCCGCTACTGCGGTCGCGGTGGCAGTGCCGTCGCGTAGCGTGACGATGGCGCGATGTTGCGGGTCGCGGTCGAACAACAGGCCATAGCGCAGGCGCAGGCCGGCGCGACTCGGGCAGCGTGCGGTCATGCCCAGCACCGCATAGGCGCCGCCGTCGTAGCGCCGCACGGCAAGTGCGCGCGGTGCGAGCGCGCAGGTACCAAGGTCGGAAGACAGCGACAGGCCGGACAGCGCCATCTTTTCGAGTGCGGGCCGTGCCTGCTGCAGCTCGCCCCAGGTCACCTGATCGTCGCGATCGGCATCCAGCGGTAGCGATAGCGCGATATCGCGCAGCGCCAACTCCAGTTCGACATCCACCGAAGCCGCATCGTTATTCTGTGCGACACGAACCCCTTCGGCCGCAGCCGGATCGCGACCGGCGCCGACGTCGACGTCGACGGTGACATGGGCCACCGACAGCGTGTGCGCGTGCGCCGAACCTGCGGCCAGCGCAGACGCCAGCAGGATCGATGCCCATCTCAGGATGCGGAACATCCGCCTGCTCCATATCGGTCGGCCGCACATCAGCGTGCCTCCGCAGCTTT